>NZ_JBHYVC010000008.1:0-191587 GCF_042749965.1 Streptomyces sp. NPDC059454
TCCAAGCCTTCGACATCACCTTCGACGGCCGGCTCACCGCCGGACGCCGCTGAAGAAATCCGACCGAGTTCCACCGTTTGCTATACAGACCCGGCAGCGATGTCACCGTGGGTTCACATCCCACCGCCTCCGGGCTGAGAGCAGTGAGAACGGCCCCTGACCCGGATGTTCGGTCAGGGGTCCTTCTCGAGTTCGACCACCGTGACTGCCCGGTGTTGCCCCTGGCTCCCCGCTTGATCGGGCACGACTGGGGCACAGGCGACAGATCCGGCTTGGTGCCGATGAGAACGGCGCACATGAGTACCTGTACTCATGTGCAGTGCCCGCTGCAACATCAAGCTGATCGCATGCACTTAGTGAAGCGTCACCTGCAGACGGGACGGCAGTGGGCATGAGGCGGGCGAATGAGCCGTCAACCGGCCGGCAGATCGGGGTCGGCGTGGTGCTGCTCGTCATCGACTTCATGCTCATCGCTTGGTCGGTGTACGGCGTGGGGATGGCGGGATGGGCCGACAGCTACGAAAGCGACGGCGTCGCACCGTCGAATGCGTCGCGGGCGGCGGCGCAGGCGTTGTGGCTTCTTGGGGGCGGCGCAGTACTGACAGGCGGTGGCCTCCTCGTCCTGGGATGGCGCATCCCTGGCATCGTGCAGTCGGTCGTCCTCGGAGGCGGGGCGGTGCTGGTCTCCTCACTGGCTGCCGGTTGATAGCGCCCGCCTGCCGACCCGGTAATTCCCACCACTCACCCCAGCCACCCTTGGCGAGTCTGCGGTAACAGATGAGGGTGCAGGCGAGGGTGACCGCCCGCGTTGATGTCAGAAGCGGATGCCGAAGGCTCCGGACCGTGATCGGTCCGGAGCCTTTGCGCTGGTGCCCCCGGCAGGATTCGAACCTGCGACACCCGCTTGAGGAGTTCGATCCGAGCGCGGTCCGACTGCTGTCGCCAACTGGCGCGACGGCCAGCGGGAGTCGCCGGTGTGTCCCCGTCCGGCGTCGTTGATGTCAGCTGCCTTCTCATCCGTAGCTCCAGCCGGATCGATCAGCGAAGGCCATACCCGGCCGCTACGGCCGAAGGTTTGTCGGCGCAAGCCTTCGGCCATCATGTGTCACCTGGTAGCACCGGGTGCTACGTTGGTCGGTATGAGCGTTCAGCCCGAAATTACCCAACGGGATCTGCGCAGCCGGTCCCGAGAGATCATGGATGCCGTACAGGGCGGCCAGTCGTTCACCGTCACCCGCGACGGACATCCGATCGGCCAGCTCGTCCCGCTGCGTCGACGCCGTCGGTTCGTCTCCCGCCAGGAGTTCGCCGCGATGTCCAGGACCGCCCCCGGCATCGACCTTGACAGGTTCCGCGCCGATCAGGACGCCACGGCCGACACCTACCCGGACGATCCCTATGACCGCTGACCGCTCGACGCGTCAGCAGGGCCTCCTCGACACCAACATCATGATTCTGCGCCGCTGGGTGGCCCCCGAGGAGCTACCGGACGAAATGGCGATCACCGCCATCACCCTGGCCGAGTTGTCCGCCGGTCCGCACGAGGTCCGTCGCAACGACGAACAGAGCAGTTACGACGAACACGCCGAACGTGCCCGCAGGCTCGACGTCCTGCAACGCGCCGAGAACGAGTTCGACCCCATCCCCTTCGATGCCGAAGCGGCCCGCATCTACGGCCGTATCTGTGCCGCAGTGATCAGCGTCGGCCGCAAGCCACGCCGCCGGGTGGCCGACCTGATGATCGCTGCCATCGCCGTGGCTGAGGACCTTCCCCTCTTCACCACCAACCCCGACGACTTCAAAGGGCTGGACGACCTCCTCACTGTCGTGCCGGTCACCCGCCCGAGGGTGCCCCACGAAGGCTGATACCAGGACGCCGGGTCGGTGGGACCGCGACGGACTTCGTAGTGCGAACATGGCATGGACGCGATCACGCGGAAGGGCCCGCCCGGGAGGAAACCCCTCCCGGGCCGGCCCTTCTCGCTGTTCCCCGGCAGGATTCGAACCTGCGGCACCCGCTTGAGAGTTCGATCGGCGGGGCGTCGCCGCAGGCCCTGGTGAAGGGTGCGGTGACACGGCGGACCACTGGGGGCCGTGGTGGTGCGCTGTCGTTGATGTCGGGTGTGGATGTCGGACGGACCGGGGCGCGACGCTCACCGCGCGGTAGTCGTATCCATCCTGCTTGAAGTCGGGGGCTTCCCGTATGAGATCGACCTGTTGCCCGGGCGACAGGGTGCGGAAGCCGGTCGTCTGGATGTCGGAGTAGTGGGCGAAGCAGCCACCGGGGGTCTCGGGGGAGTCGAGCACGCCCCGCCCTTCCTCGTCGCTCCACTCGCGGACGGTCGCAGTCACCATGAGTGGGACCCTGCGGGACCCATCTGTGACGACGGACCATCGATGCTTGCCGACACTTAAGGAAAACCTTAAAGTCGGTGCTGGTGTCGGAGGGAGTCGTCTTGAGCTGGGCGATCAAGGTCACCGATGAGTACGCGGAGTGGTTCAGGCTTCTGATCAAGGAAGATCTGAGTTCGGCCTCCCAGGTTGCGCAGGCTGTGGCCGCCCTGCGCGAGGCGGGGCCGACCTTGGGACGTCCTCTTGTGGACCGGCTGAAGGGATCGGAACTGCATCATCTGAAAGAGCTGAGGCCGGGATCGGGCGGGCGCTCCGAAATCCGGATCATCTTCGCCTTTGATCCGACTCGCTCGGCCCTGCTGCTCCTGGGCGGTGACAAGGCCGGAAACTGGGATCGCTGGTACCGCGACAGCATTCCGCTGGCCGAGCAGCTCTACCACGATTACGTCGGCGACGAGGACTGAGGGAGTAGCCATGTCCAAGAAGGCTGCGCAGGACTGGGAAGTCCTGGAGCAGGAGCTGTACGCGGCCGGTGCGGAGCCCGCCGAGGTGGAGGCAGGGTCTCGCCGGCTTCTCGCCGAGGCACGTGGCCACCAGCTCGCCGAGGCACGCAAGCAGTCAGGGTTGGCCCAGCGGGATGTGGCGACACGGATGGGAGTCAGCGTCGCCCGGATCTCCCAGATCGAACACGGCGAGGGCGCCACCCTGGATGTCATCGCCCGCTACGTGGAGGCGCTCGGCGGGAGGCTGGATCTGGTCGCGGACTTCGGCGACCACACCCTACGCATGCCGGCCAGTGGCAACCAGGGCAGTGCGGCGGCGTAGTCGTTTTCGGGTGGTGGCTCTGGTGAGACCGTGAGCACCCAGAGTGCAGGAAGGTCAGGCTTTCCCCTGGCCACCCCCGCTCCGACCCGTACCGGACTGGGTGAGGGGCCCGGCGCCTGGACACGACGAAGGGCCGACCCGGGAGGAAACCCCTCCTGAGTCGGCCCTGTGTCCTGTGCCCCCGGCAGGATTCGAACCTGCGACACCCGCTTGAGGAGTTTTCTCCGAACGGGCCCGCGACCTGCGGAAAAGCTCGCTTCAGGTCGCCTGGCCTGGGAAAACACTCCTCCGTGGTTCTCGTGTGTTCACGAGGTTTCTTGGCCTCATGTGTGCTGGATCCGTTCCGGCTGGGGCCGGTCGACAGAGGGCGGTTTCGGAGACGCCGGTGCGCGTGGCACCAGGAGTAGCGTGGCAGGTGCGAGGCGGTCCCGTTGTCGCACCTGCCCTACAGACGGGTGGTCCTCATGACCAGCTCGGATACACCTCCTGTTCCCCGGTGTCTGCCCAGCGGTGTCCACGAGGCCGTGCGGCCGGGTTGTGCGCTTCTCCGGCTGGAGACGACCGCATCACGTGAAGGTGTCCTCGATGGCGCGTGGTGGCCGCGCTCGCGTGACATGGGCGCCGAGCTGCCCGCGCTGCTGAGTGCCCTCATCGCCCACCTCGGCCCCGTGACCCGCGTGGGGCTGGACACCGCAGCTTGGGAAGGTCTCCCGACGCGCATCCTCGTGGACGACCGCGTGGTGCACATCGATTCCTTCCCGGTCGGTGACGACACGGTCCTGATCACCCGGGGTGACCGGGACATCTTCTCGTTCCTGGTGGTCCCGCCGGACGCGGCACCGGACGCCGCCCGCACCGCGATGACCCAGGCGGTCCGGGCGGACAACATCAGCCAGGCGGAACAGATCCTCATCGACACCGGGAGCGGGCGCGGTTCGTCGGACTGACGGGTCACCGCCGGGCTCGACGGCGCAACGGTGTCGGACGGCGGGGCGAGGTCAGCCGCGCCACTGCAGCCGTCGTGCTCTTCTCGGTGCTCCGCGCGGACCGGGGCGTGTCGACGGTGACCACATCACGGCCTCCGACGGCTCCGGCAGGTCTCTCAGATGGGGACACGTGCGTGCCGGAGCGGTGCTCCGGCACGGTGGAGACTGGCGAGGGCCAACCGGTAGGAGGCGATCAACCCGGTTTCCACGTAGTCCACACCCAGTTCCTGGCAGTGGCGCCGCACGATGGTCCGGGCCCTGCGCAGGTTGGGGCTGGGCATGCTGGGGAACAGGTGGTGCTCGATCTGGTGGTTCAGCCCGCCCAGTGCGATGTCGGTGAGCCTGCCGCCGCGCACGTTGCGTGAGGTGAGCACCTGGCGACGGAGGAAGTCCGGGCGGTCCTCGCCTGTCAGGATCGGCATGCCCTTGTGGTTGGGCGCGAAGAGGGAGCCCAGGTAGACGCCGAACAGGCACTGGTGGACGGCGAGGAAGGCGATCGCCATGCCGGGCGGCAGCAGCCACAGCAGCACGGTCAGGTAGAGCACGAAGTGCGTGAACAGCAGGACGCCGTCGAGCGTGCGGTGCTTGAGCGAACGATTGGCCAGTGCCTTCACGCTCGACACGTGCAGGTTGAAGCCCTCCAGGGTGAGGAGCGGGAAGAACAGGAACGCCTGCCAGCGGCCGATCAGGCGGGGGAGCCCCTTGGCGGCCCGCGCCTGGTCCTGGGACCAGACCAGCAGGTCGGGGTCGAGGTCGGGGTCGAGTTCCTCGTGGTTGGGGTTGGCGTGGTGGCGGGTGTGCTTGTCCTGCCACCAGCCGTAGCCCATCCCGATACCGGCACCGGCGATCCGTCCGGACACCTCGCTGGCCCGGCGTCGGCGGAACACCTGGCGGTGCGCCGCGTCATGGGCGAGCAGGGCGACCTGGCCGAACACGACGCCGAGGAAGGCGGCGACCGCCAGAGTCCACCAACTGTCGCCGATGAGCGCGACGGCGGCCCACCCACTGACGTAGAGCCCGGCCACCACCGTGGTCCGCAGCGCGTAGTAGCCGGGACGGCGCTCCAGCAGCCCGGCGGCGGCGATCTTTCTCGACAGGCGGGCGAAGTCACTTCCGGACGTCTCCGAGGGCGGGGGGCGGACCGTGGTGTCACTGCTCATGATGGTGAAACTCTCTCCGAAGAAGGCCGGTTGGCTCGGCGCCGCCGCGGGAGCCGCTGGGAGCGGGCCGCAGGCAGGGCCTTTCGTCCTCCGTGGTTGCGGACACATCACGCGGCCACGGAGCTGGGAGGCGTCTGCTTCGTCCGTCAGCGGCTGCTGCGCAGGCCCTCTGTTTCTCGCGGGTACCCTGCCGCGGGTGTCTCACACCGTGTCGGACGGGGCCTTCGGAGCGGTCCGCGTGCATGTCGGCGGAACCGACTCCGGCCGGTGAGGCGGATCCGCTGATGGCTGATGAGTGCCCGACGCCTGGCCGGTCAAGCCGCGGTCTCGGTGATGAGGACGGCAACGGTGACCGGGCCCGGGGCGTCGGTGGCCGCCGCGTCGGCCACGGCGGCCCGGACGGCGCGCGCGACTTCCAGGGGATGGTGTCCGAGGGCGACCGCGAGGTGGACCTCGACACGCCGGCCGGGTGGGTCGGCATGGTCCTCCATCTTGACCGGGCGGCTCCCCAGCCCCAGCACGGTGGTGAGGCCGGCGACGCCCGGAACACCCGTTGCGACGTCCGCCAGATCCCCGACGGGCCCTCGCGGGGAGCCCGCTCCGGTCACGGGGAGCGAGCTCCGTGCGGCTGCGGTCGTTGCTGCGGCTGTGCTGTGCGGCGTGAGCGTCATGGATCTCGCAGCGGTCCGCGCCTTCGTATCTGTCCGCGGGACCTCGTGGAGATCCGTGACGCGCAGGTCGGCTGCCACGGTGGCCAGGCCGAGCCGGCGAGCGGCCGCGTCCAGCAGTCTGCTCCTCAACTGGTCGGCGGTTTCGGGCAGTGGCTCCCCGAGTGACGCCGAAAAGGCGGCTTCGATCCTGAGCGGGCCCGGCGGCATCGCGCCGGCCGGCGGACGGACGGCCGGCTCGGACACGGTTTCGAGCGGCGCCGGCCCGATGCGCAGAGACTCCAGCCGCACCCCGGGGATCTCGTTCGCGGCCCGCCCGAGGGCCTGGACGGCCGCTTGCTCGGTGATCCATGTCCCGTCGGCGGGCCCGCCCAGCGGGAGCAGCCGCCCCTGGCCGAACCGGTGCCGTACCGCCTGCGTCCCTGCTTCGGTCTTCACCGGCCTCTCACCCTCTTCCGGGCGACTTGTCCGACCCTCGCGCCTCGCAGTGTTCACATCCGACAATGTTCCCTAAAGCGAATATAATAGTAGAAATGAGGTTCAGGTGGCCCTCTGAGGGAGGAATATCCCGATGACCGAGATCACCGGCGCAAGGCGCAGTGACGCTCCCGCTTCTCGTGGCCGGACGACGGTCGCCGATGTGGTGGTGGAGAAGATCGCCGGAATGGCGGCACGGGACGTGCCCGGCGTCCATGCCCTGGGCGGCGGTTTCGCCCGCTCGATGGGGACCATGCGGGAGCGGATGCCCGGCGCCGGCAGCGGCAAGTCCGTCACACGCGGGGTCAGCGTCGAGGTCGGAGAGCTGCAGGCGGCCATCGACCTGGAGATCGTCGTCGACTACGGCGTCTCGATCACGGACGTGGCCGGTGAGGTGAGGGAGAGCGTGATCTCCGCGGTGGAGCGGATGGCGGATCGCGAAGTCGTCGAAGTCAACATCACGGTCAGCGATGTGAAGCTCCCCGACGAGGAGGACGAAGGAGAAGAGCGGCAGCGGATCCAGTAACCGGGGCGCAGCAGCCCGCGTGAGCGAAGGAGCGTGTGATGAGCAGAGCCGTGGTGGGCCTGATGGCCGGGATGGCGCTGGGTTTCGCCGCGTATTTCGGTGACTTCTGGGCGTTCCTGCTGGTTCTCGGGCTGGGCGCCGTCGGTCTCGTGGTCGGGCGGTTCATGGAAGGCGATCTCGAACCGGGCGACTTCGTCCGCCGCCGGGACCGGCAGGAGCGGATCCGCGATGACCGGCGACGGGTTCGGGGAGACTGGCGGCAGTGACCGGTGAAGCCGATCGGCGTCCGGGCACTGCCGGCGGGGAGCGCGGAGCGATCGCCGTCGCCGACCGGGTCGTCGCGAAGATCGCTTCCCACGTGGCGCGCGAGGCGCTGAGCCGGTTCCCCGAGTCGGTCGGCCACGTACCACCGGGCCGCCGGACGCCCCACGTGACTACGTCTGTGCGGCGGGCATCGGAGCGGCAGACCGCAGGACGGGACGACGAGTCCGCCACTGGACGGCAGGCGGCGGTCGGCGAGGCACGGCTGCGCATCACCGTCGAGCTCGGCTATCCGTCCGACATCGGGGCACAGTGCGCCGCCGTGCGCAGGGAGGTCACCGAACGGCTCAGGGCATGGTCCGGTATGGACGTGTCACATCTCGTGGTGTCGGTCGGGCGACTGCACTCGGCGCATACGCGGCATGCGGGCGAGGAGAGGGTGAGATGAGCGCGAACACCCGTCGGCGGCCGGCCGGTGACAGCGACCTTTCCCCCGGACTCGGAAAGGCGGACCCGCCCGCGGACGGCAGCCGGGGCAAGGACTCGACGACAGCCGACTCGACACGGGCGGTCGAGGCATCGGACCGGCGGGTGCGCCGTTTCCGGTCGACGCGGCGGGTTCCCGCGGTCTTGGTGGCCCTGTTGACCGCCGCGGTCACCGGACTGCTCCTGTACGACGTGGTCTCTGCCCGGGCGGGCCGGCCCGCGATGCGCTGGCGGCGGCGGCTCGCCGAGGAACTGGCCACCCGACCACTGGACGACGTCTGGATGATCGTCGGGGCCGCGGTCGCGATGGCCCTCGGCCTGTGGCTTTTCCTGCTGGCGGTGACGCCGGGACTGCGCAGGCTGCTGCCCATGCGGCAGCCCGTCGGCATCCCCGGGAAAAGGGAGATGCGCGCCGGGCTCGACCGCCGCGCGGCCGGCCTGGTTCTGCGTGACCGGGCCGTGCGGGTGCCCGGTGTCCAGTCGGCACAGGTCTCCGTCGGCCGCCGGAAGGTCAAGGCCCGGGCGCGCGCTCATTTCCGCGATCTCGAGGAGGTCCGCGCGGACCTGGACGCCACGCTGGGCGAAGCCGTGACGTTCCTGGGTCTCGCCCGGCAGCCCACGCTGACCGTGCGCGTCCGGCGCCCGAAGAAGGGCTGAGGTGATCCCCGATGCTCAGGACGGTGAACCGGGTGCTGCTGGGGCTTCTCGGTCTCGGACTGTTCGCCCTGGGCGGCGGTGTGCTGCTGGGCGGGCTGGACCTGCCGCGCCGCTGGGACTTCGGCATGCCGGGCTGGTGGCCCTTCCGCGGGCCCGACGACGTGGTGCTGGGCACCGAGGGACGCACCCGGTGGCGGGAGGAAGGCTGGTGGTGGCCGAGCGTCATCGCGGCGCTCGCCGTGCTGCTGGTCCTGCTGTTGTGGTGGCTCCTCGCCCAGCGCAGGCACCGCCTGGGCGGCGTCCTCGTCGGAAGCGGGGACGGCGCGGCGGCCCGGCTCGACGGCCGTGCACTGGAGGACGTGATCGAGGCAGAGGCGCGGGACCTGGACGGGGTCGCACGGGCTCATGTACGACTGACGGGCCGAAGCACCGCTCCGGCCGCGCGCGTACGGCTGGTGCTGGAGCCGCACGCCGATCCGGCGCGGACGCTGGGGCGACTGAGCCGGGAAACACTCGCGCACGCGCGGGACTCGGCCGGCCTGGACAGCCTCCCCTCGAAGGTCCGACTCAAAGAAGTCCGCCACCACGCACGACGCGCCGACTGATCCCCGGGGCCGGACTCCCGACGGGGGACCCGGTCAGCCCCTCCGAGGGAGAGGGAGACCTGGCCCGCAGCGCAGGTCTTCACGACTGCCCCGGAGCCATCCACGCCGCGGTTTCCCTCAAGGGAGGCATCCCGCCATGGTCCTCTTCCTGACCCTGCTCGTCGCCGGAATTGCTCTGATCGCCATCGGGGCGGGCGTCGACGGCATGCTCTATCTGTCCTCCGCCGGTGTACTGCTCCTCATCGCCGATCTGCTCTACCTGGCGGCCCGCTCCGTGTGGTGATCTCCTCGGCGCCCGGCCCGCTGAGGCCGCGCTCCTCCCGGCCTCGTCGCACGGAGCAGACGGTCGGAGCCCGTGTCCATGAGCAGTCGCTCGGTCTGCGGGGAGGGGTGGTGCAGCCGCAGGGACGCGTGGGTCTCGGCGGCGTGCCGTGACACGTCGAGGAAGACGCGCAGGCCGCTGCTGTCACAGCGGTCGACGGTGGTCAGATCGACGTCGATGAGGGTGATGCCGTCCCGCAGGCACCGCTCCAGAACGGCGCGCACCTGGGGCGCGGTGGCGGGATCGATCACGCCGGCCAGGGTGACCAGCGCCCGCCTGTCCCGGTCGTGCCGGTAGATGTTCAGCTGTGGAGGAGTCATGACGCCTCGGTTCGGATGCTCAGATGCCTCGGTCCGCGGGTCCCGGCCGCTCCCCGCCCGGTCCGGGGCCCGGGTGTACGCCCCGGGCACGCGTCGCCGCGGACCGAGCCGACGGTTCCGAGGCGCGGCCGGGCGACCGGATGATCACCCATGGTGCGTGGTACGGCTGCGGCACGCGGCGGCCGCGGCGGCCGGGTCGGGGTGCGCTGTACCGGTACGCGGCGATCCTGTCGGCGTGCTGGAGGTTGAGCCGGTGGATCACGTACGCCGCCACTGCGACGAGGACCAGGAAGGCGGCGGCTGTCAGGAAGACGTTCATGGCGGCCACCTCACATACCGATGATCAGTCGGCCGGCCCGGCCGGGCAGGCCGGTCTGTCGGGGAACGGCTACGGACACCGCGGAGGCGCCGCCCTCGTACTCCCATGCCTCGTCCGGGCCCAGTGACCGGCCGGCCGCCAAGACGCCGTGCCGGGCCTCGTCCGCGGCGATGAGCGCGCTCGCGGTCAGGGGCGGGCCGTCGTACTCGGACGCGGCAGCCATCAGCCGGGCCGCCGACTCCGCCCCGGTCTCGGGCGGAACGATGAGGAGATCCCAGCGGCCGGTGCCGTAGGAGAGCAGCAGCAGCTTGTGCGGGTCGATCTCCGGGGTGAACCAGCCGACCTTGACGATGTGCCCGTCCACGGGAATTCTGCGGGGGATGACCGGCCAGTGCTCCGGGTTGACGGCGATGCGGGTGATGCGGCCCCACAGGGGATCCAACACGTCCGTGAGCGCCGGCAGTTCGCTCAGCAGATCCCAGGACCGGGGCCACCAGGCTCCGTCCAGGAGTCCCCGGGAGGTGCCGTCGGTCCTCAGTGCGAGACGCGCGGCCGGGACTGCTACGGGCTCGGCGTGCGGCAGAGTCGGAAGCAAGGTCGCCGACATGATGCGGACCCGTCTCCGGGCCGCATCTGCGGCGGCCCGGGTTTCATCTTTCGCCAGGGACGACCCGGCGTGGAAGCCGGTGTGCGAGATGCCCTCGGTACTGTCCACACTACTCCGCGTTTCGTTGCGGCGCGGAGCAGCGGCCACACGGAGTGGAGTACTGGCCGGATGATCTCCCGGCAGTGCCTCAGCACGTGCCGGGAGTTCCCGTTTTTCGGGCTGAAGGGCCGTCGCCGCCGGGCGCGGCCGGCACAACGGTGTCGGACGGCGGGGGCGAGAGGTCAGCCGCGCCACTCCACCATGAGCAGGGTCGCGTCATCGCTGGTCCGCCCGCCCCTCGCCTGCTTGAGCGCGTGGGACAGGGATCGCGTCACCGCCCGGATGCCGCGCCCGGTCCTCTCCAGTCGGTTCACGCAGTCGATCAGCTGGTCCTCCCCGAACTCCTCCCTGCCGCTCTTGTGCTCCTCGACCACTCCGTCGGTGAAACAGAGGATGCGGTCCCCGCGCACCAGCCCCAGCTCGCCGATCCGGGGCACCGAACCACCCAGGCCGACGGGAAGGGTCGTCGGGGCGACCAGACGCTGTGCGACGCGGTGGTCGCGGACGAGGATCGGCGGCGGGTGCCCTGCGTTGATCCACCGCACCCGTCCCGTCGTCGTGTCCAGCTGCATCATCTGCGCGGTGACGAAGTGCTCGGGACCGAACTGCTCTGCCACGGCGCGGTCCATGAAGTCGTAGATCTCCGGCAGTCCGATGCCGGCGCGGCGGGCGTGGCGGTAGGAGCCGATGGCCACGGTGGCCATCGTGGCCGCGTCCAGTCCGTGGCCCATCGCGTCGATCATGGTCACGTGGAGGACGTCGCCGTTGAGCGCGTAGTCGAAGCTGTCGCCGCCCACGTCGTAGGCGGGTTCCAGGATCCCGGCCACGGCGACCCGAGGCATGATCATCGCCAGCGGTGGCAGCAGGGACCACTGGATCTCCGCGGCGACGCTCATCGCCTCGCCGCGTCGGACACCGAAGAACAGGTCGGAGTAGCCGTGCTTGGTCACCAGCAGGTCGGCCACCAGGCCGGAGATTCTGAGCAGCAGGCGGCGGTCGTGGTCGTCGACGCCGTCCAGCGTCACCGCCATGACCCCCACCTGGTCACCGCCGTCCAGCAGGGGCAGGTGGACCCGGACGCCGTCCTCCTGGCGCACCTCCACGGGGACCGCGTCGAGGAAGCAGCGGCCCGCCTCGGAGTCGTCGATCACCTGAGGTTCCCCGCCCGTGAGGCCCTCACCGGGCAGCGGTACGAGCAGCAGCTGGCCGTAGTCCTGCAACAGCACCTGCGGTCGGCGGCCACCGAGCCGCTCCACCACGTCGGCGACCAGGGGCCCGATGAGATGGGGCGGCAATTCGTGCGCGCTGTCGAGGATCTCTCCGAGGAGAGCTTCCCCGAAGCTCTCGGAGCGGTCCGCGCGCCGTCCTGCCGTCATCCCCTCACCCGCCATGGTCAGGGCGGGCCGGTATGACAAAGGATCTGTCGGTGCCATGGCTCCATCAAGGGGTCGTGGACGCCCGGGGGCCCGCCGGGCACGCGTGGCAGGCCGGGTCGGACCGCTTACCTGAGTCCGGCTCCTCCTTCCGACTCCCATGTGTCCTGTCCGTCGAGGCCGCTCTCGGCGAGTGCCAGCAGGCGCGGGGCCGACAAGGGGTTCTCGGGGTCGGAGGCGGCGGTCAGCAGCAGGGCTGCCGTTCCGGCCGGTTCGTCCGGTGGGACCACGAGCAGTTCCCAGCGCCCCACGGTGCCGCAGTCCACGGTGATGGCATGCGTCTCAGCGGCCCCGTCGCTCAGGGCCACCTCGATCACATGCCCCGGTGCCATCAGCTCCTGCGGGGCATCGGGCCAGGCGGCGGTCCCCACGGTCACGCGCGTGACGGTGCCGATGCTCGGATCCAAGGAGCCGACCAGCGCGGGCAGCTCCAGTTCCAGTGCGTCGCAGCGCGGCCACCATGCGCCGTCCAGCGGACCATGGCTGACATCCGGCGTGAGGCGCAGCCGGGGCAAGGGCATCCGGTAGGAGTGTCCGTCACCCGGGGCCGTACCTTCGGCGGGCTTGGTGATGGCGTTCATCGTGCGATCCCGATCCGGGCGGTTTCCGGCTGCCCGTGTCTGTTACTCGCCGGGAACGGCGCCGCCGTGGTCGTGCGCCCGACAGTTCTCGGTACCTGTCAGGCTACTCCCGGCCGTGGCGGGCGGCGTGGCGCGCAGCCATCGCGTGGGGAGGCAGACAGCCATCGCGTCGGGACACGTCCGTACGGCGGACGGCGGGCGGGTGACGGCCCTGGCCGGGTACGACCGCCGGCTCATCGCTCCTCTGCCACATCATCGGCGTGCCGAAGGCTGCCCTTCGGAAGACAGGGTCAACACACAGGGGGCGACGGAGCCGGGCAGCCCGACCACCTCACCCAGGTTCTGCCAGCCCCAGGACGAGAAGGCGGCTTGTCCTGCCTGGTCGGCAGGATGCAGCAGGGTGACCCCGAGGGAGGAGTGCAGGTCTGTGAGCAGACGCTGTTGCAGGCGGCGGGCGATATCGCGGTGCTGAGCGTGCGGATGGGCCACGACCTGGGTGAGGACGACGAACCGTGCGCGGGAGGTGAGCCGCTGGATGATCTCCTGGAGCGTTCCGTCGAACCACCAGCGGTCGGAGCCGTCAGGGTCCACCGGACAACCGAAGGCGCAACCGGTCAGCACCGTCGTCTCTGCGGCCAGCAGGGTGAAGCCAGGGCGCCGATCGCCGCACCAGCGTGGTCGGCGGCGCCCTGCGCCTCGCCTTCGGTTCAGGTCAGCCGTGGTCGGCGAGCTTCGTCCCGGGCCCGGTCGATGGCGTCGGCGGCCGAATGGCCGGCCAACCGCTCGATCTCCTCGGGAACCTCCCATTGGTCCAGCACGAAGAGCCTGCCGTCGACGAGCTGGGTGGTCGCCTTCCAGCCGAGACGTCCTCCGGCCTCCCGAGCAGCTCGCCGGACATCCTTGACTTCGCCCATCTCCGTGAGATCGTCGCGGCCCAGGATCAGCTGACCGTAGTAGCCCTCGTACCGCGGCTTCAGGCCGGCCCGCATCAGCGACTCAAGCCGCTCCACCAGCTTCTCGTACCGCCGCCGGGCCGGCTCGTCCTTCGTGGGCATGTCGCACAGCTCCCCACCGCTGCCCGCAGCGGCGTGTGTGCCGTATGTGTGCTGCGAGGACGAAGGCCCTCCCGTCCGTCGGACGGAAGAGCCTCTGACCAGGTATTTCTCTGTGCCCCCGGCAGGATTCGAACCTGCGACACCCGCTTTAGGAGAGCGGTGCTCTATCCCCTGAGCTACGAAGGCGGGGCCTGATCGTGAGACGGTCCTGGCCGGGTGTCTCCGTCAAGCCCTGAGCGTCCTGGGTCGGCGGTCGCGGTGGGTGCCGCGGTGCTGCCAGGGCGCTCGATCCACAGGGTACCGGATCGGTGCCGCGGCGGGCGCTGGTGTGGGCGGGTTGTGTGGGCGCTGCTGGGGGGGCGTAGGCGGAGCACCGGCCGACCGGCGTCGCCGTCCGGTCGCCGAGCACGCCATCGCCACCGTCCGCCGCATCGACGAGATCCTGCTGCCGCCCGGCGTCACCGCGGACGGTCGGCTGCGCTCCACTCGTCTGTCATGGAGGCGCCCTTTACATCGACTGCCGCAGTTTCGCGTTCATCCTCCGCGGTCTGCGGGGTCGCGTGCGGTGGCGCGGAGATCCTGTCAGGACTCGCCGAACAGTATCCAGAGTGCCATCAGGGCCAGGAATCCGGTCACTGCCAATGCCGGGACCCCGAGGATCGCGGCGACCATCCCCCATCGGGTCCGTCCCCGGGGTGTCTCCGCCGCCTCGGGCTTCGGGATCGCCTGCTGTGTCTCCGTCGTGAAGTTCTCCTGTCGATTCTTAATTGCCGTACAGAACAGAGCATTTCAGTTGACATCGGTCCGAAGGGCTCGATGCGGCGATTGTCATCGGTCGTGCCGCGTCGCACCATCTCTGTCGCTGTGGCCCCCGGACAAGGCGCGACCGCGCCGGCCGGTGGCGCCGACGTCGAGGAGTTCGGCTTCCTCCGCGCCGAGGGATCAGCCCTGTGGCGTACGGGTCACCCGTACCCGGTACTCCTCCGCCTCCGCCGCCGTCACCGTCACCCGGATGCCCGCCCGGCGGTCCACGAAGCTCTCGCCGGGGGTGAACGGCGCGTCCGAGAGTTCCGCGTGGACGTTGGGGGAGCGGGTGCAGCCGCCGCTGTCGCGGCGGGAGTCGTGGACGGTGATCGGGCCCATGCCGGTGTCCACGTTCGCGTCGACGCGGTAGACGAGGACGCCGGGGCGGCACACCGCCTCGTCGTTGCCGGCGCGGGTGCGTAGTTCGACGGCGTAGCCGGCGTGGTCGTTCAGGGGGACGAAGACGAGCTTCGGGCCGCCCGCCCGTGCCAGGGGGGTGAGGACGTACTCCCGTGTGCCCGGGCTCGCCGCGCAGCCGACCTGGGACGCGTCCAGCCAGCCCAGCTTCCACTTGTGCCAGGCGAGGAAGTCGTTGTTGACGCCCCAGTCCTCGCTCATGATGTCCCAGTGGCCGACCGCGCCGCCGCCCTCGGCGGTGTACAGGTCGGGCAGGCCGAAGACGTGGCCGTTCTCGTGCGGCAGGACGCGGTAGCCGGTGCGGTCGTAGGAGCCGGAGCCGTCGTCCTGGCGGGAGTAGACGAAGGACGCGTTGGAGACGGGGACGCCGTCCGCGCTCGGGGCCTCCTTGTTGCCGGCGAAGGTCACGGACAGGACCGTGTCGAGGGCTGCGGGGCCCGCGTTGGGGGTCACCAGCACGTTCAGCAGGTCGTACGACTGGAAGTCCACCTCGGGATCGGCCTCGGCCACGATGTCGCGGACCAGTTCGCGGTAGCCGGGGTCGAAGGGGGCGCCGCGCTCTATGCCGTACGCGCGGAACGACCTGGGCATCCGGAGCCAGTCGGGGACGGGGAGTTCGGGGCGGTAGTCGAGACGGCCGTAGGAGCTGGTGGCGAACCACTCGCGGGTCTGGGGGAAGAACTCCCGGTAGCGGTCGAGGGCGTCGCCCTCACCGGGCGCGTCGGAGAAGTCGATCATCAGGGTGAGAGCGCGGACCGTGCCGGTGGAGCGGGTGTAGCCGGGAGACGTGGGGATGCCCTCGGACATCTGGACCCCGCCTTCCCCGGTGATCATGCAGGGGCCGTGCGCGGAGGTGCGGGACAGGGCGCTGGGGCCGGCGCCGGCGGGGGAGGTGGCGGGGGCGAGCCGGCCGTTGCCGGCCGAGGTGCTGACCGCGAGGGTCAGGGCGGTCACCGATGCCAGGGCGGCCAGCCGGCGCGGGGATATCCGGCGTCGGCTCGGCTGCGGCTGCATGCGGGGACCTCCGCTCCACACGGCAGCCGCCGGTCTCCGACTGCACCCTCCCGATCACCCTGCGTCGCCGGGTGTGGGGGCGCCCGCTGGGAGGTCCGATCGTGGGGGCGCGCGGCCCGGATGGTGTGGTGCAGGTCACAGGGAAAGGGTTCGGGAGTGGGAAATAACCGGGGATCGTTTCCCCGTTTGAACCTGTGTCCGTGCGAAACGGGGATTCACTCCCCGGATTGCCGGGAGATGACGACAAGGCAAAGCCGCGACGACCTAGGAGTGCACCGTGCAGACCGCCACCCCCGTACCGCGCAAGGCGCCCCGGCCCCGCGCCGACGCCCTGCGCAACCGGGAGCGGATCGTCACCGCCGCCCGGGAGATGTTCGTCGAGTTCGGCCCCGAGGTGCCGCTCGACGACGTCGCCCGCCGGGCCGGCGTCGGCAATGCCACGGTGTACCGCAACTTCCCCGACCGCGACGCGCTGGTGCGCGAGGTCGTCTGCTCCGTGATGGACCGTACGGTGCGGGCGGCCGAGCAGGCGCTCAGCGAGAGCGGGGACGCCTTCGAGGCACTGGAGCACTTCGCGCACACGGCCGCCGACGAGCGGATCAGCGCGCTGTGCCCGATGGTCTCCAGCACCTTCGACCAGCACCACCCCGACCTGGAGGACGCACGCCGGCGCGCCGAGAGCCTCGTCGCGCAGTTGATGGACCGCGCCAAGGCGGCCGGTCAGCTCCGCGCCGACGTGGAGTACGGCGATCTGATGGTGGGCGTCGCCCAGCTGAGCCGGCCCCCGGCCGGTACCGGCTGCGTCAGCGCCGACCGTTTCGTCCACCGCCACCTGCAGCTGTTCCTGGACGGGATGCGGGCCCCGGCCCCGACCGTTCTGCCGGGTACGGCAGTGACCGTGGAGGATCTGCGCTGCTGAGCGATCTCTGACGCGAGCAGGATTCCCGTGCAGCGGCCGTCCCCGGGGCGAGTCGTTCCCTGACGACACCGATTTTTCGTTACATCTTTTTAAATTTCCGTCACACACTTCCGAAGTGGGTACCCCCATGTCTCAGACAGTCTCAGCGGCCGGAAAGGCCCTGAGCGTCCCCGACGCCAACCGTTGGAAAGCGCTCGTCTTCATCGCGCTCGCCCAGCTGATGGTGGTCCTCGACGCCACCATCGTGAACATCGCCCTGCCCTCCGCCCAGCAGGACCTGGGCATCTCGGACGGCAACCGCCAGTGGGTGGTCACCGCCTACGCCCTCGCCTTCGGCGGACTGCTGCTGTTCGGCGGCCGGATAGCCGACCTGTGGGGGCGCAAGCGGGCCTTCGTGCTCGGTCTGGGCGGGTTCGCCGTGGCCTCCGCGCTCGGCGGCGCGGCCACCAACGAGGCCATGATGTTCGGCGCCCGTGCCCTCCAGGGTGTCTTCGGCGCGCTGCTCGCGCCCGCCGCGCTGTCCCTGCTCGCGGTGATGTTCACCGACGGCAAGGAGCGCGCCAAGGCGTTCGGCATCTACGGCGCGATCGCCGGTGGCGGTGGCGCCGTCGGTCTGATCCTCGGCGGTTTCCTCACCGAGTACCTGGACTGGCGCTGGACGTTCTTCGTGAACATCCCGTTCGCCGTCGTCGCCGCGGCCGGCGCGTACTTCGTCATCCGTGAGCCCGAGGGCAGCCGCAACCGATCGCCGCTGGACATCCCCGGCGTGGTGCTGTCGACCGTGGGTCTGGTCGCGCTGGTCTACGGCTTCACCCGCGCGGAGTCCGAGGGCTGGAGCGACTCGCTGACGATCGGCATGTTCGTCGCCTCCGCCGTGCTGCTCGCCGCCTTCGTGGCCGTCGAGGCCAAGGTCAAGGCGCCGCTGCTGCCGCTGCGCGTCGTCACCGAGCGCAACCGCGGCGGTGTCTACCTCTCGCTGGGCCTGGCGATCATCGCGATGTTCGGCCTGTTCCTCTTCCTGACCTACTACCTGCAGGTCGTGCAGGGCTACTCGCCGGTCAAGACCGGCTTCGCCTTCCTGCCGATGATCGCGGGCATGATCACGGGCTCCACCCAGATCGGCACCCGGCTGATGACCCGGGTCGCGCCCCGGCTGCTGATGGGCCCCGGCTTCCTGGTCGCCGCGCTCGGCATGCTCTTCCTGACCCAGCTGGAGATCGACACCTCGTACGCGGGCGTCCTGCTGCCCGGCATGCTGCTGCTCGGTCTCGGCATGGGTACGGCGTTCATGCCGGCCATGTCCCTGTCCACCATGGGCGTCGAGCCGCGTGACTCCGGTGTCGCCTCCGCGATGGTCAACACCTCGCAGCAGGTGGGCGGCGCCATCGGCACGGCCCTGCTGAACACGATCGCGGCCTCGGCCACCACGTCCTACGTCGCCGACCGCATCGGCGGCGCCACCAGCCCGTCCCAGCAGCAGCTGGTCCAGCTCCAGGGACAGGTGCAGGGCTACACCAGCGCGATCTGGTTCGCCGTCGGAATCCTGGTGGCGGCCGCGGCCATCGCCATGGTCCTGATCAACGCCGGCAAGCCGGGCGGCACCGCGGTCGCCGGGTCCGCCGACGAGGCCGTCGGGGACGAGATGCCGGTGCCGGTGGCCATGCACTGACGGTTCGCCGCTCCCTCACCACCCGTACGGAGGAGGAGGGGACGCCTCCTCCGTACGGCTCCCCGGACCTGCCCCGGCTCCCGCCTCGTCAGCGGAGCCAGGGCAGGTCCGCGCCCGCTTCGCTCGGCTGAAGTCCCTCGGCGACGATCCGCATGATCTCGCCGAGGGACTTCTGCTGTTCCGGGGTGAGCCGGTCGAACACCGCCTGGCGTACGGCGTTCACGTGGCCGGGCGCGTGCCGGCGCAGCACCTCCAGGCCCTCGTCCGTCAGCACGGCGAACTGGCCCCGCTTGTCGGAGGGGCAGTCCTCACGGCGTACCCAGCCGCTCTTCTCCAGGCGGGCGACGGCGTGCGAGAGGCGGGAGCGGGTGATCTTCGCGGACATCGCCAGCTCCGTCATCCGCAGTCGGCGGTGCGGGGCCTCGGCGAGTTTGACCAGCAGGCCGTAGTAGACGTGCGGCATTCCCGCGTCACGCTGGAGCTGACGGTCGAGGTGGTCTTCCAGGAGGGTGGCGGCCTCGATGTACGAGCGCCAGACGCGCTGTTCCTCGTCGGTGAGCCAGCGGGGTTCGTCGGCGGACGCCGATGGTGCTGCGGGTGCCGTGTTCATGTACTCCACTGTACGGCCGCTCTTCTTGAATGTTAAACAAAATCGGCGTAGCATCGATGATGCAAGTTGAGAGTTCAAGTAAGTCTCGAGTCGACGCCCCGCCGTCGAAGGGAGCCGCTGTCATGACCGCCGCCACTCAGGAGCGCATGCCCGCGCTCTACCTCAGCCACGGCGCCCCGCCCCTGGCCGACGACCCCGTCTGGCCCGGCGAACTGGCCGCCTGGTCGGCCGGACTGCCCCGCCCGAAGGCGATCCTGGTCGTCTCCGCCCACTGGGAGGAGGCCCCGCTCGCCCTCGGCGCCACCGAGGCCGTCCCCCTGGTCTACGACTTCTGGGGCTTCCCCGAGCACTACTACCAGGTCACCTACGGTGCCTCCGGAGCCCCCGCGCTCGCCGACTCCGTGCGCAAGCTGCTGCGCGCCCCCGGCACACCCGTCCAGGACGTCCCCGACCGGGGCCTGGACCACGGCGCCTACGTCCCGCTGGTCGAGATGTACCCCGAGGCCGACATCCCGGTGCTCCAGGTCTCCATGCCGACGCTGGACCCGGTGCGGCTCATGGAGATCGGGCGCAGGCTCGCGCCGCTGCGCGACGAGGGCGTACTGATCATCGGCTCCGGGTTCTTCACCCACAACCTCGCCGCACTGCGGCAGGGCGGCATCCCCGCCTGGTCGGCGGAGTTCGACGCCTGGGGCCGGGAAGCCCTGGCGGCGGGTGACGTGGACGCGCTGCTCGACTTCACCCGCAAGTCCCCGGCCGGGCTGCTCGCCCACCCGCGCACCGAGCACTTCGCCCCGCTCTTCGTGACCATGGGCGCGGCGGACGCCGCCGGGGAACTCGGGGAACAGAAGTCCGTGATCGACGGGTTCTGGCTGGGGCTGGCCAAGCGGTCGGTGCAGTTCGGCTGACCCCCGGGGGCTACAGGCGTTTCTCGTACCAGGCCACGTCCCACCAGCGGCCGAACTTGCGGCCCACCTCCCGGTACGTGCCGACGTGCCGGAAGCCGAAGCGCTCGTGCAGCCGCGTCGAGGCGTCGTTCGGCTGGGCGACGCCGGCGTAGGCGCGGTGGACGTCCTCGCCCGCCAGGGCCTCGAAGAGGGCCTTGTAGAGGAGCGTGCCGATGCCGCGCCGACCGGAGTCCGGTGCGACGTAGACCGTCGTCTCCACCGAGGTCGCGTAGGCGGGCTTGGGGCGGAAGGGGCCGGAGGTGGCGTACCCCAGGATCCGCCGCGAGCCGGCGTCCGTGGCAACCATCAGGCGGTACGGGCCGTCTACAGGGTGGGAGAGCAGCCAGGGGCGGCGTTCCTCCGGAGTGAAGGGCGCCGTGTCGAATGTGATCGCCGTCTCACGTACATAGTGGTTGTACAGGTCGGTGAGGGCCGCCAGATCACCCTCGGTGCCCGGTCTGACCTGGACCTCTTCGTGCTCCGACGGCATCGTGCCTCCTCGCGTGGCCGGACAGGGTACTGCATGATCAGAAAAATCGGGGGGCGGGTTGGGAATTCTGTCCGGATTCCAGTCGTTGTTTCCATCGGATGCAGGGCACTCGACCGGAGTCCGGAGGGACCTGGGAGGCGTGTCGAGCGTCCACAGGACCACCCGCTGACCTCATCATCGCAAGGGAGCACGCATGGCAACCCGCGCCGTCGCCCGTCGTCAGTCCGCCACCGGCGAGACGGCCGACTCGGCACGCAGTGTCCGCGCCCATGGCGGCGAGATCACCGACCGCGACCTGGTCGGCATGTACTTGGACGAGATAGCGCGCACGCCGCTGCTCGACGCCGCCAAGGAGGTCGAGCTGTCCCAGATCATCGAAGCGGGTGTGTTCGCGCAGCAGATCCTCGACGGCCTCGAGGAGAACAAGGCCGGGGCCACCCCCGAGGAGCTCCAGGCCCTGGTCGACGCGAGCGAGCGGGCGAAGGACGTCTTCATCCGTTCCAACCTCCGCCTGGTCGTCGCCGTGGCCCGCCGTTACCCCCGTAGCGGTCTGCCGCTGCTCGACCTGATCCAGGAGGGCAACGCCGGCCTGGTCCGCGCGGTCGAGAAGTTCGACTACCGCAAGGGCTTCAAGTTCTCGACGTACGCGACCTGGTGGATCCGTCAGGCCATCACCCGGTCGATAGCCGACCAGTCGCGCACCATCCGCCTGCCCGTCCACCTGGTGGAGGAGCTGGGCCGGATACGGCGCGTGCAGCGCGAGTTCAACCGCGAGCACGGCCGTGAACCGGAGCCCGCGGAGATCGCCGCCGAGCTCGGTTCCACGCCGGAGCGCGTCGTCGACGTGCTCGACTGGGCCCGTGACCCGGTCTCGCTGAACATGTCGGTGGACGACGAGGGCGAGACCCAGTTCGGCGACCTCCTGGAGGACACCTCGGCGGTGTCGCCGGAGCAGTCGGTGCTGACGCTGCTGCGCAGCGAGGAGCTGGACGACCTGATCGGCCGCCTCGACCAGCGCACGGCCTCCATCATCAAGATGCGGTACGGCATCGAGGACGGCCGCGAGCGCACGCTGACCGAGGTCGGCAAGGAGCACGGCCTGACCCGCGAGCGCATCCGCCAGATCGAGAAGCACGCACTGCTGGAGCTGAAGAAGCTGGCCCGCGACACCGGCTTCGACGCGGCGGCGTGACACCCGGCCGGAGCGCGGCAGCGCGGCAGCCGCAGCGGCGGCGCGGCAGCCGGCCCGGTCCCGGTGCGGCGGCATGACGGCCGGACCGGACGCCGGTGACGTGAGGATCCGGGCGGCGCGGTAGCGTGACGGCCGGGCCGGCGGAGGGGAATGCGGCGGTGTGACCGCCGGGTTCGGCGCGGCGGTGCGGACATGGCTGTGCGGAGTCCGGGGGGAGCGACGGGTCCGTGCGGGCCCCGGCCGCGTACGCCGGGTGGCGAAAGACCGCGCAAAACATGGCCGTTCCCCGCCGCTTCAACCCACTGGACCCAGGGAACAAGAATTTCAGGCCAGGAGTTCGAACTTCGGGCCCCTGAGATCCTGGACCCACCGAGCCACGTCCCGACGCACAACCCCCCCGGCGCCGGGACTTCCCCGAGCCGGGTTCGGCGCCCTCCCCCCGGGCGCCGAACCCGGCTTCCTCGTACGGGAGACCGACGGGGCGGGTCACCCCGGACCTGAACCCCGGGGTGGCCCGCCAGATGGCAGATTGTGCCACATGGGCATAGCCTGCCGGGCGTGAGCAGCACCACCCCGACGTCACCCCCTCCGCCTCCCGCGGTCTCGCTGACCGAACGGCGCAAGGCCGAGACCCGTATGGAGATCGCCCGCGCGGCGGCCGGTCTCTTCGTCCGGCAGGGCCTGCGGGCCACCCGTGCCGAGGACATCGCCCGGGCGGCCGGCATCGCCCCGCGCACCTTCTACCGGTACTTCGCCGGCAAGGAAGAGGCCATCGGCCCGCTCTACGCGGCCGGTGCCCAGCGCTGGGTGGCGGCGGTGCGCGCCGCCCCCGCCGAGGCGCCCCTGCCGCGGGTCCTGGAGGACGCCGTGCGCCGTACGCTGGCGCCGGGCCTCGAGGTGTCGGTGGCTTCCTGGAACTGGGTGCGCACCCTGATCCGGCTGGCGCAGGCGGACCCGGCCCTGCGCCGGGTGTGGGCGGAGGCGTGCCAGGCGTCGGAGCGGAACCTGGCGGAGGTGCTGGCGGAGCGGCTGACGGCCGGTCGGCTCCGGTACGACGCCGACAACGTTGCCGACCGCAGCCGGCTGGCCTTCGCCGCGGCCGTCGCGAGTGCGGCCGTCCGCACGGCCATGGAGAGCTGGGCGGCGGGCGACGGCCCCGCGGAGGGGCCCCAGGGGCCGGCCGAACTGGCGGTGGCCAACCTGGCGGCCCTACGGGACTTCCCGTGGGGAGACCTGACGTCCCCCGGGGCACCTTGACGTCGCGTCACGACTCACCGCCGCCTGTCGCCGCCCGGCTCATCCGCGCACCCAACTTCCTTACTGTCTCCACGAGTTCCGCCGGTTCCTGCACGGTGAAGTCATGCCCCAGCATCGCCAGGCGTACCGCCAGCCAGTCCTTGGCGCCGCTCACCGTCGCCCGCAGCCGGCAGGTTCCCCCGTCCAGCGGTTCGGGCGTGCCCAGCCAGCCCGGGAGGCGGGCGGCGACCGTCTCGGCCGGTGCGGCGAAGGTGACGACCAGCTCGTAGGACTCCTGCGTCCGGTACATCGACCGGCGCAGGAACTCCGCCGCGCTCCCGGTGGGCAGCTCGCGCGGGGTGAACCGCGCCCCGGTCGCGAACGGCTCGCTCACCCGGTCGACGCGGAACGTCCGCCAGTCCGCGCGGTCGAGGTCGTACGCCACGAGGTACCAGCGCCGCCCGGTGGACACCAGCCGGTACGGCTCGGTCACGCGCCGGGACCCGGTGCCGTCGGCCGCCCGGTAGGCGAACCGCAGCCGCTCGTGCCCGGCCACCGTGGAGGCCATGACGGTGAGCGTCTCCGGCGCGATCGTCGCTCCGTCGCCGCTGGTCAGCGGGGTGGTCGCGGCCTGGAGCGTGCTGACGCGGTGACGCAGCCTGCCGGGCAGCACCTGCTCCAGTTTGGCCAGCGCCCGCACGGACGCCTCGTCCACGCCCTCCAGCGCGTGCCCGGCACCGGCCCGCAGCCCGACCGCGATGGCCACGGCCTCCTCGTCGTCGAGCACCAGCGGCGGCATCGCCTTTCCGGCGACGAGCCGGTAGCCGCCGTCCGCGCCGAGGGTGGCCCGCACGGGATAACCGAGTTCGCGCAGCCGGTCGATGTCCCGCCGGACCGTGCGCCGGGAGACCCCGAGCCGGTCGGCCAGCTCGCCGCCGGGCCATTCTCGGGGCGTCTGGAGGAGGGAGAGGAGGGTCAGGAGCCGGGCCGGGGTGTCCGTCGTCATGAAATCGAGGATGCCTTAGAACTAGGACCTGATCCGACCTACTTGGGTCA
This sequence comes from Streptomyces sp. NPDC059454, assembly GCF_042749965.1. NCBI lineage: Bacteria > Bacillati > Actinomycetota > Actinomycetes > Kitasatosporales > Streptomycetaceae > Streptomyces > Streptomyces sp. NPDC059454. The sequence goes on from NZ_JBHYVC010000008.1 coordinate 24,094, forward strand.
TAGCTTCCGGGACATGAACTCCACCGACACCCCGCACGCAGCCCGGCCCGCCGCGGGCGACCAGGGCGACCGCCGCCGCTGGTTCGCGCTGGCGATCGTGATGACCGCGGCCTTCATGGACCTCGTCGACGTCACGATCGTCAACATCGCGATCCCGTCGATCCAGCGTGACGAGGGCGCCACCTTCAGCCAGATCCAGTGGATCACCGCCGGCTACGCGCTGGCCTTCGCCGCCGGGCTCGTCACCGGCGGCCGGCTCGGCGACATCCACGGCCGCAAGCGGGTCTTCCTCCTCGGCATCGGCGGCTTCACCGTCGCCTCCGCGCTGTGCGGGTTCGCCGTGAACCCCGAGATGCTGGTCGCCTCCCGGATCCTGCAGGGCGCCATGGCGGCGCTGATGGTGCCGCAGGTGCTGTCGATCGTGCACGCGACCTTCCCGCCGCACGAGCGCGGCAAGGTGTTCGGCCTGTTCGGCGCGATCGTCGGCCTGGGCGCGGTGTCCGGACCGCTGCTCGGCGCGCTGCTGACCGAGTGGAACCTGTTCGGCCTGGAATGGCGGCCGATCTTCCTGATCAACCTCCCGGTCGGCATCGCGGGTCTGGTCCTCGGCAGCCGCTTCATCACCGAGTCGAAGGCGCCGCGCGCCCTGAAGCTGGACCTGGTGGGCGTCACGCTGGTCACGCTGGGGCTGCTGATGCTGCTCTACCCGCTGACCCGCGGCCGTGAGCTGGGCTGGCCGCTGTGGGGGTACGTGTCGATGGCCGGCGCGCTGGTGGTCTTCGGGGCGCTGGTGGCGTACGAGCGGGTCAAGGGCGCACGGGACGGCTCCCCGCTGATCGAACTGTCGCTGTTCCGGGTGAAGAGCTTCGCGGCGGGCATCGCGGTGCAGACGGTGTTCGGGGTCGGCCTCGGCATCTTCTTCCTGGTCTGGACGCTGTACATGCAGGTGGGCCTGGGCTGGAGCGCGCTGCGGGCCGGGCTGACCGGGGTGCCGTTCTCGATCGCGGTCTCCGCGGCGGCCGGGATGTCGGTGCAGCTGCTGGTGCCGCGCTACGGGCGCAAGGTGCTCCAGGCGGGCGCGCTGGTGATGGCGGCCGGAGTACTGGTCTACATCTGGGAGGCGGAGCGGTACGGCCAGTCCATCGCCTCCTGGCAGATGGCGCTCCCGCTGGTGGTCATGGGCGTCGGCATGGGTCTGATCGTGGCCCCGCTGACGGACGCGGTGCTGTCCGAGGTGCCGCGCGAGCACGCCGGGTCGGCGTCGGGGCTGATCAACACGGTGCAGCAGATGGGGAACGCGCTGGGGCTCGGCCTGGTGTCGGTGGTGTTCTTCGGGGTGATCGACGAGCGGCTCGCCCCGGCCGAGGTGGGCCCGGCCTTCGCGGACGGCTTCCGGCACGCGCTGGGCTGGGTGGCCGCGGTGATGGGCGTGATCTTCCTGCTGATGTTCGCCCTGCCCAAGCGCCCCGCCCAGCATGTGGAGGGAGCGGGGGAGGCGCCCGCGGCAGTGGAGAAGGAACGGGAGCTCGTGGCCTGAGCGGGGCCAGGGAAGGGCCCGGCACCTCATGGGATGCCGTTGGCGAATCCGTCCCTGTTCGGTGATTGGAGCGTTTCTCCCAACGTGACGCCGCCTACACGGTGTTTCGCTGGAGAAACGCTCCAATCATGTTGCCGGTACAGGTGTCCGGCGGCCGTCCGACGGATTCGCCAACAACATCCTCATGGGTGCCGGGCCCTTGGCATGTGTACGGATGGGCGCGAACGGAAGCCCGTTCGTGCCCGTGTGTGCCCGTCTCTGTTTACTTCCCGGACATCCGGACGTACTCTGCGATCGAAACCACACGTTCGGGCACGACCGGACTCGGAGGCAGGCCAGCATGTACGCACCGGAACGCCAGCGGGAGATCCTGCGGCTCGCCCGCGACGGCGGCCGGGTGGACGTGGTCTCGCTGGCCGAGGAGTTCCAGGTGACCGCCGAGACCATCCGCCGGGACCTCAAGGCCCTCGACCGCGCCGGCCTGGTCCGCAGGGTGCACGGCGGGGCCATCCCGGCCGGACGCCTCGACTTCGAGCCGGACCTCGCCGAGCGGGAGACGACCGCGGCCGACGAGAAGGACCGCATCGCCCGGGCCGCCCTCGCGGAACTCCCGGCCGACGGCGCCGTGATCGTCGACGCCGGCTCGACGGCCGCGCTGCTCGCCGGCCTCCTGCCGGTGGAGCTCTCCCTCACCGTCGTCACCCACAGCCTGCCCATCGCGGCCCGCCTCGCCGACCACCCCGGCATCCAGCTCCATCTCGTCGGAGGGCGCGTACGGCACCGTACGCGTGCCGCCGTGGACGCCTGGGCGCTGCGCGCGTACGCCGAGATCCGCGCGGACGTCCTGTTCGTGGCCGCCAACGGGTTCTCCGCCGAACACGGGCTGACCACGCCCGACCTCGCCGAGGCCGCCGTGAAGCGCGCGGCCATGGCCGCCGCCCGCCGCGTGGTGCTGCTCGCCGACTCCTCCAAGCACGGACAGGAGCACTTCGCCCGCTTCGGCGACCTGAGCGACGTGGACCTGCTGATCACCGACAGCGGGCTCGGCCCGGACGACGCCGCCGCGATCGAGCGCGGCGGCACGGAAGTGGTACGCGCATGATCCTCACCGTCACCCCCAACCCGTCCCTGGACCGCACCTACGAGGTCCCCTCGCTGGACCGCGGCGAGGTCGTCCGGGCCACCGGCGAACGCGTCGACCCCGGCGGCAAGGGCGTCAACGTCTCCCGCGCCGTCGCCGCGGCCGGCCGGCGGACGGTCGCCGTGCTGCCCCTGGGCGGCGCACCGGGCGCCCTGGTCGCCGACCTGCTCGACGCGCAGGGCATCGAGGTCGCCGCGGTCCCGGTCGCGGGCGCCACCCGCTCCAACATCGCGCTCGCCGAGGCGGACGGTGTCCTCACGAAGATCAACGCACCGGGCCCGGAACTGACGCCGGCCGAACGGGAACTGCTCCTCGACACCGTGCGCCGGCAGGCTCCGGGCGCCGACTGGATCGCCTGCTGCGGCAGCCTGCCGCGCGGACTCGCCCCCTCCTGGTACGCCGAACTGGTCGCCCGGGTGCACGCCGCCGGGGTACGCATCGCGCTGGACACCTCAGGACCCGCGCTGCTCGCGGCCCTGCGCGAGCGGCCCGACGTGGTGAAGCCGAACGCGGGGGAGCTGGCCGAGGCCGTGGGGCGGCCCCTGGCCACCGTGGGCGACGCGCTGAAGGCGGCGGAGGAACTGCGGGGGATGGGCGCCCGGGCCGTCCTCGCGAGCCTCGGCGCCGACGGGCAGCTGCTCGTGGACGACGACGGCGCCTGGTTCGGCACCGCCGCGGTGGACGCCGTCCGCAGCAACGTGGGCGCCGGCGACTCCTCGCTGGCCGGGTTCCTCGTCGCCGGCGGGCGCGGCCCCGAGGCGCTCGCCTCCGCCGTCGCCCACGGCGCGGCAGCCGTCCGGCTCCCCGGCAGCGTGATGCCGACCCCGGCCGACCTGGACCCGGCCGCGGTGACCGTCACGGCCGAGGTACCCGCCGACCGCGCACTGCGGGAGCCGGTGTCATGAACCGTCCCCTCCGCTTCCTCACCCCCGTCCCCCCTTCCGCCCACCCCGCTGCACGGGCGATACGCGTGCGAAGGAGCCCGCGATGAGTGACATGATCACTGCGGAACTGGTCGATCTCGACCTGTCCGCCGACACCAAGGAGGCGGCGGCGCGCGCCCTCGCCGAGCGCATGGCGGCCCTGGGCCGGGTGACCGACCTGGACGGCTTCCTCGCCGACGTCGCCGCCCGCGAGGCGCAGATGCCGACCGGCCTCGACGGCGGCATCGGCATCCCGCACTGCCGCAGTGAGCACGTCACCGAGCCCACGCTCGCCTTCGGGCGCAGCGCCGCCGGGATCGACTTCGGCGCGGCGGACGGGCCCGCCGACCTGATCTTCCTGATCGCCGCCCCGGCCGGCGCCGACGACGCCCATCTGACGATCCTGTCGTCGCTGGCCCGGCAGCTGATGAACACCGAGTTCACCGGTGCGCTCCGGTCGGTGGGTGACGCGGGGACGGCGGCGGCGCTCATCCGCGGTGACGAACCGCCGACGGCCGCCGTCCGCGGCGCCGAGAGCGGCGTCGAGAGCGGCGTCGAGAGCGGCTCCGCGGACTTCGAGGACTCCGTGGCGGCGCCGGCGGCGGCCTCCGCCGGCGCCGCCACGGGCACCACCGCTCCCGAGGGGGACCGCCCGTTCCGGGTCGTCGCCGTCACCTCCTGCCCCACCGGCATCGCCCACACCTACATGGCTGCCGAATCGCTGGAGAACGCCGGCCGGGACGCCGGGGTCGAGATCGTCGTCGAGACCCAGGGCTCGGCCGGCTTCACCCGGCTCGACCCGGCCGTGATAGCGGCGGCGGACGGCGTGATCTTCGCCCACGACGTGCCCGTACGGGAGAAGGACCGCTTCGCGGGCAAGCCGACCGTCGACACCGGCGTCAAGGCGGCCATCAACCGTCCCGCCGACCTGATCACCGAGGTGAGAGACAAGGCCGAGCGTGGCGAGGTCACCGCGGCGGCCGCCGCGTCCGGCGGTACGCCCGTCGAGCGCGCCGGCGACGGCGGCGAGGGCTACGGCACCAAGCTGCGCACATGGCTGATGTCCGGCGTCAGCTACATGGTGCCGTTCGTCGCCGCGGGCGGTCTGCTCATCGCCCTCGGCTTCGCGATCGGCGGCTACGAGATCAACGAGGCGCCGTCGGTGATGGACCACTTCGTGTGGACCCAGGCCGACAGCTGGGGCGCGCTGCTCTTCCAGATCGGCGGCGTCGCCTTCGGCTTCCTCGTCCCCGTGCTGGCCGGCTACATCGCCTACGGCATGGCCGACCGGCCCGGCCTGGTGCCCGGCTTCGTCGGCGGCGCGATCTCGCTCACCGTCAACGCCGGATTCCTCGGCGGTCTCGCGGCCGGTCTGATCGCCGGTGGCGTGGTGATCGCGATCCAGAAGGTGCGCATCCCGGCGGCCCTGCGCGGCATCATGCCGGTGGTGGTGATCCCGCTGATCTCCACGGCGGTCGTCGGCTTCCTGATGTTCGTCGTCATCGGCAAGCCCATCGCCGAGGCCCAGAAGGGCATGACCGACTGGCTGAACGGTCTCACCGGCACCAACGCCGTCCTGCTCGGCGCCCTCCTCGGCCTGATGATGTGCTTCGACCTCGGCGGACCCGTCAACAAGGTGGCCTACACCTTCGCCACCGCCGGGATCGCCGTCGCGAGCCCCAGTGACTCCGCGATGAAGATCATGGCCGCGGTGATGGCCGCCGGCATGGTGCCGCCGCTGGCGATGGCCCTGGCCACCACGGTCCGCGGCAAGCTCTTCAACCGCACCGAACGCGAGAACGGCAAGGCCGCCTGGGTCCTGGGCGCCTCCTTCATCTCCGAGGGCGCGATCCCGTTCGCCGCCGCCGACCCGCTGCGGGTGATCCCCGCCTCGATGGCGGGCGGCGCGGTCACCGGCGCCCTGTCGATGACCTTCGGCGCCACCCTGCGCGCCCCGCACGGCGGCATCTTCGTCGTCCCGCTGATCGGCAACCCGTTCCTCTACCTGGTCGCCATCGCCGCGGGCGTCTGCGTCACGGCGGCCCTGGTGATCGTCCTCAAGGGCCTGCGCAAGCCGGCCCCGGTCACCTCTGACGCGGGCGGGGGCGGGGGCACATCGGTGCCACCGGCCGAGACCAAGCAGCCGGTGGCCGCGTAGAGTTACGACGATGCGTCCGTTTGGGTAGGTGTGGGCGGTTCATGCCTAGTGCGATATAGATCACGATCATCACGATCCGGGGTCAAGGCCCCGGATCGTGGTGTGTACTGGGCCGCATGCCTGAGCACACGACACTCTCGCGGACGACGGGCGCCACCGTCCTCACCCTGGTGGCCGTGGCCTGCGCGGCGGGTCTGGCCGACTCCCTGCGGCGTCGCCGCGGGCGGATGCGCGAGCGCACCCGGGAGAACCCGGAGGTCACCCCGCGGCATACGCCCCACGGCACCCCGGTGATCCCGCGCCAGCAGCGGACCGGCCCTCCCGGGGAGGCCGTACGGCTCACGCCGGCGGAGCGCGACGCGTTCGTCGTGCTGGTACGGCGCTTCAGCGAGGGGGACTGAGCCGCGGCCCCGGCCACCGCGTCAGGAGACCTGCGCCGCCCGGCGCTCCATGGCGTCCCGCGCCGCGTCCTCGCTGACGTACACCTCGCACATGTGCCGCCCGTCGGGCGTGACCGTGTGCTCGACCTCCCACACGGACATCTCCGTGCCGTCACCCAGCAGGAACGCGTGCTCGTAGAGCGCGAAGGACAGCCCCGGACGCCCCGCGCGGGACGGGCGGCCGAAGGCCTGCGTGATCCGGTGCGCGCACGCCGTGGCCAGGAGTGCGGCCGTCTCCGCGCCCGGCCGGTCCGTGTTCTCCGCCCGGCGCAGTAAACGCCGCGCGTGATCCGCGGAATCGTCCGGAAGGTACGCGTTCCGCGGCGCGGGAGGAGGCAACAGTTCGACCGTCACCGGCAGTTCGAAGTCCGGCGCGTCCGGCGGCAACGACAGCCGGGCCGTGGCCGTCCGCAGCTCCTCCTCGTCCACATACACCTCGTGCTGCGGCTCGGCTCCCGGAGTCGTGTTGTGCACGAGCTCCCAGAGCGTCAGCGCCGAACCGTCGGCGAGCAGCCAGGTGTGCCGGTACGTCTCCCGGTGCAGACCCGCGCTGTGGTGCGCGGAGTGCAGCGAACCGTCGTGCGCCAGCGCGCAGTCCAGCCGCTGGATCGCCTCGTCCGGCAGCTCGAAGGAGTTCAGGGCACGGCCGAGGAGACGCGCGAGGTGCTCCTCCGGAGACTCGGGCGAGTCGGGTGGTTCGTACGCTGCCGTCTCGTACGGAACGCTCAAGGCTTCTCCCGGCATTGCTGCATGTCACCTGGTGGGTGCATACCGTAGCCCCTCGGACGGACATCGTGTCCGGTAACCGAGAAAACATATGGCGAAAAACGAGCGGAGCGCGCGAGGAGTTCCCGGCACCGCCCGGACATACGCCAGTCGTTCCTGATCAGCCGGTACTTCGGCGGCCAATGGCCGGCCCCTCCTTTCAACGCCCGCCGTACAACTCCCCGTACGACGGCCACGAACCGCCCGGACCGTCCACCGGAGTGGCGGCACGCACCGCCCGTACGATCGCGCGGGTCACCAGGTCCGCGCCCGCCGCGAGGACCTCGTTCAGGGCCAGGGGGTCCGCCGCGTCCAGCGGGCGGGTGCCCGTGGCCAGGGTGAAGACGGTGTCGCCGTCGCTGAGCAGATGCACCGGCCGTACGGCCCGCGCGATGCCGTCGTGCGCGGTGCCGGCCAGTTTCTGCGCCTGCGCCTTGGACAGGCCGGCGTCGGTGGCCACCACCGCGAGCGTGGTGTTCAGCGGCGGAGCCGCGTTCCGCCCGGCCACCTCCGCGAGCCGCCGCAGCGCGGCCCCGTGCACCTCCGGCTCCGGGTAACGCACCCGGCCCTGGAACAACTCCCCGTACAGCACCCCCGTCTCCGGATCCACCGCCGACCCCGCCGCGTTGGCCACCACCAGCGCGGCCACCGTGATGCCCGACTCCAGCACCGCGCTCGCGGTGCCGATGCCGCCCTTCACCTGCCCGACCACCGCACCCGTACCGGCGCCCACGCACCCCTGCGGCACCGGCGCGCCCCGCTCGCCCACCGCCGCCGCCTCGACCGCGGCACGACCGGTGGCCGCGTCCGGCCGGGCCCGGAAGTCGCCGCCCCGGCCCAGGTCGAAGACGCAGGCGGCCGGCACCACCGGCACCACATGAGCGGGATCCGGCCCGACGCGCACCCCGCGCCCCCGCTCCTCCAGCCAGGCCATCACCCCGGTCGCCGCGTCGAGCCCGTACGCGCTGCCCCCGGTCAGCACGACCGCCTCGACCTTCCGCACCAGGTTGCGCGGATCGAGCGCGTCGGTCTCCTTCGTGCCGGGTCCGCCGCCGCGCACGTCCACCGCGGCCACGGCCCCGCCCTCGGGCGCGAGCACGACCGTGGTGCCGGTGAGCCATCCGCCGCCGGTACGCGTCGCGTGTCCCACGCGCACGCCGGCCACATCCGTCAGAGCGTCAGCTGTCATGGGGCCAGTACTGCCCGGTCAGGGGCGGCCGTACCCTGGACGTATGAGCATCGCCCCCGATCCCCGCCCGAGTGGGCCCAAGCCGGCGCTGGTCTTCGACGACCCGCTGGACCAGCAGTCCTCGGACGACACGGACCGCGGCTGGGGCGAGCGCCCGTCCGGCGACAGTGCGGCCGATCTCAAGCGCTTCCTCGACGAGAAGCCGCCCCACCACCTCTGACCCGCCCGCGGACGGGCCGCCTCTACCGCCCGCCGTGCCCCGTGCCGCGCTGCGCGACGAGGGTGTCGCGGATTTCCTTGAGCACCTCCAGCTCGGTGATCTCGATGACCTCGTGCGTGCCCTCCTTCGCCTTCCGTCGGGCCTCCACCCGGGCCAGGTACTTCGCCATGGGCAGCACCATCAGGAAGTAGACGACCGCCGCGGTGATCACGAACTGCAGTGTCGCCCCGAGGACCGAGCCCCACAGGATCCGCACGCCGGTCGCCGCGTCGCCGGTGCCCTCGCAGGGGCCCTTCAGGCACGAGCTGTAGCTGTCCAGGTTCTTGGTGCCGAAGGCGCCCACCAGCGGATTGACGATGCCCTTCACGACCGCGTTGACGATGTTCGTGAAGGCGGCGCCGATGACCACCGCCACGGCCAGATCGACGACGTTGCCCCGCATCAGGAAGGCCTTGAAGCCCTGCAGGACGCTCGTCTTCTCCCGGTCGCTCACTTCGAGGCCTCATTTCTCGTGCGTACGGTGCGGAGGAAAGCGCTCCGCAACCTACGTCACACCGGTGTCGGCCTGTCCAATCGGGCCGCCCGGCGCAAGGGCCCCACACGCGGACGAGGACCGGAGAAGCACCGGTCAGCACATCGTCACCGCCAGCCGTGCCGTGGCGCTCGCGCCGGCCAGGCCGGCCGCGGTGGAACGCGTTACCGACAGCACCACCAGCGCCCCGCCGTCGCCCGCACCGTCCGCCGGTTCCGGCACCTCGGTCACCCGTGCCCCGCGCGCGACCACGCGGGCCTCGCCCCCGGACACCGTCTCCTCGGCGGCGATCACGTCCACCCGGTCGCCCGGCCGCAGCAGCCGTACCGTGGCCGCGTCGGCGATCCGCACCGCCGCCATGACCGTCGTACCCGCGTGCCGCTCCCGCGCGGGACGGTCCCCGGGAGAGACCGAGGCGGCCCCGGCGGCCGGGGACCCGCCGGGGTGCCCGCGGGACCGGTCCGCGTCCCGCGGGCCCGCCGCCACCAGCGCCGCCGCAGTGACCGCGAGGCCGAGCGCCATGGCCCGCCTCCGGTGCCGTACGAGCCTGCCCGGGAGCGGCAGGGCACCGCGCACCCGCACCGGGGCGAAGTGCGGCACCTCGCACGGGGGAGGGACCTCAGGGCCGGGTGGGTGGGAGGAGGCGGTGCCGCTCCCGCGCGGGACAGCGGGGGAGAGGGAGGGGGAGGGGAACGAGGAGGGAAGACGGGACACGGATACCACCACCTGCGACGAGGGACCGGCTTGCGACTCCCACGATGAGGCCTCGCGCCGTGCCCCGCCGGGCCCTGTGGACGTACCACGACCCTGTGGAGAACTTCCCCACCCGAACGGGACGTTCCACCCCGCGAGCGGTCACGGCAGCTCGAACCCCGGGTTCATCCCGCCCAGCGCCGACGTGCACAGACAGTCCCGCTCCTCCGTCGCCGGCAGCGCGGCCACCGCGTCGAAGAGCACGCCCCGCAGGCGGTCCACGTTGGCGGCGAACACCCGCAGCACCTCGTCGTGGGAGACGCCCTCACCGGTCTCGGCGCCGGCGTCCAGGTCGGTGACCAGGGTCAGGGAGGTGTAGCAGAGCTCCATCTCACGGGCGAGCGCCGCCTCGGGGTGGCCGGTCATGCCCACCACCGACCAGCCCTGCGCCCGGTGCCACAGCGATTCGGCGCGGGTGGAGAAGCGCGGTCCCTCCACCACGACCAGCGTGCCGCCGTCCACCGGCTCCCAGTCCCGGCCCCGGGCGGCCTTCAGCGCGGCGGCCCGCCCGGTGGGGCAGTAGGGGTCGGCCAGCGACACATGGACCACGTTCGGCACCGTGCCGTCGGGCAGCGGCAGTCCGTCGAAGTAGGTGCCCGCCCGGGACTTCGTCCGGTCCACGAGCTGGTCCGGCACCAGCAGCGTGCCCGGCCCGTACTCGGGCCGCAGGCCGCCGACCGCGCACGGTCCGAGGACCTGGCGCACGCCGACCGACCTCAGCGCCCACAGGTTGGCCCGGTAGTTGATGCGGTGCGGCGGCAGATGGTGGCCGCGTCCGTGCCGGGGGAGGAAGGCGACCCGCCGGCCGGCCACCTCGCCGAGGAAGAGGGAGTCGCTGGGCGCCCCGTACGGGGTGTCCACCTGGACCTCGGTCACGTCGTCGAGGAAGGAGTAGAAACCGGAGCCGCCGATCACGCCGATCCCGGCCTTCGCCATGTTCGCCATGCCCCGCACCCTAACCGCACCCACAAACGCCGAAGACCCCGTCGTCGGCGGACGACGGGATCCCGTGAGGAGGCGGCCCTACGCGGCGGTGGTGCTGGCGGAGCTGCCCGAACCGGACGAGCCGGCGGAACCGGACGACGAGCTCGAACCCGAGTCCGAGGAGGAGGACGTCGACGACGAGGTACTCGACGACTTCGACGACGCCGGCGAGCTGCTCGACGAGGAGCCGCGGCTGTCGTTGCGGTAGAAGCCGGAGCCCTTGAAGACGATGCCCACCGCCGAGAACACCTTCTTCAGGCGGCCCTGGCAGTCGGGGCACTCGGTCAGCGCGTCGTCGGTGAACTTCTGCACCGCCTCGAGGCCTTCGCCGCACTCGGTGCACTGGTACTGGTAGGTCGGCACTGTCTTCCTCCTGGCACTCTCACTCGATGAGTGCTAACGACGGTCCATAGTGACGCATTCCCGCGGTTCAGTCCACTGCGACGGGACCGCGGTGACCGACGCCACGTGCGACGGTGCGCCCGCGCGGGGCCGCGGCCAGCCGTGACCGCAGCGCCAGCAGCGTCGCGAGGGCCAGTACCGTACCGGCCATCGGCACCAGGAAGCCGGCGCCGCCCCACAGGCGGTCCTCCAGCTGTCCCGCGACCGTGACGGCCGCCGCCTGGCCGAGCGCGACGGCGCCGGTCAGCCAGGTGAAGGCCTCGGTGCGGGCGCCCGCCGGGACCAGGTTCTCCACCAGCGTGTAGCCGGTGATCAGGGCCGGCGCGATGCACATGCCGACCAGGAGACCGAGGCCGGCCAGCAGCAGTGCCGAGTGGGCGGTCCACAGGGCGGACGCGGCCAGCGCGAGCGCCGTGTAGCCGATCACCAGGCGCCGCTGCGGGGCGGTCTTCCAGGCGATCGCGCCGCAGGCGATGCCGGAGAGCATGTTGCCCGCGGCGAAGACGCCGTAGAGGACGCCGTTCAGTCCGGGCTCGCCGATCGACTCGGTGAACGCGGCCAGCGAGACCTGCATGCCGCCGAAGACGGAACCGATGCCCAGGAAGGTCACGATCAGCACGCGCACACCGGGGACGCGCAGCGCGGAAACGTGCTCCACGCGCGCGTGCCCGTCACGGCCCGTCCTGGGCTGCGTGCCCTTCTGCGCGGCGAACAGCAGACCGCCGACCAGTGTCAGCGCGGCCTCGGTGAGCAGGCCCGCGGCCGGGTCGACGGTCGTGCACAGGGCCGTGGCCAGCAGCGGTCCGACGACGAAGGTGAACTCGTCGGTGACGGACTCGAAGGCCGCCGCGGTGGTCAGCAGCGGGGAGCCCTTGAGCCGCACACCCCAGCGGGCCCGCACCATGGGCCCGACCTGGGGCACCGAGGCACCCGTGGGCACGGCGGCGGCGAACAGCGCCCACAGGGGCGCGTCGGCCAGCGCCAGCGCGGTGAGGGCCAGTCCGGCCGCCGTGTGGACGAGGACGCCGGGCACGAGGACGGCGCGCTGACCGTGGCGGTCGGCGAGACGGCCGCTGTAGGGGGCGAACAGCGCCATGGAGACGCCGGTGGCGGCCGCGACGGCGCCGGCCGCGCCGTACGAGCCGGTGGTGTGCTGCACCAGCAGCACGATGGAGAGGGTGAGCATCGCGAACGGCTGGCGGGCCGCGAAGCCGGGGAGCAGGAACGTCCACGCGCCGCGCGTGCGCAGCAGTCGGCCGTATCCCGGTCGGGAGGTGGCCGTCGAGTCCTTCGACGTGGTGACCGTGGATGCCACGGCCCGTGCCTTTCTGCCACCTGGTAGCGGCCCGCACGGGTCGTGCGGAGGCGCCGAGAGCTGTCCTCTTGCGCTGACTGCGGTAGATACCGGTGCCACAGCTCAGGGCGTTCCGGCCGCCATACGGTCGCGCCAGCTCTGCGTCAGGCAGAGTTGGTTCGATCTGGGGGTCGCTTGCATCGTACAGGGATCACCTGCCGTCCGCTGTGAAGCCGGGCACGCCGCCGGCGTCCCGCCCGTGGTCCGTCAGTGCCCCGCCCGTGGTCCGTCAGTGCCCTGTCTGCGATTCGTCGGTGCCCAGCCAGCCGGCCAGCTTGCCGCCCCGGCCGACCGCGCGCAGGCGTCGTTCGGCGGCGTCCCGTACCGGGTCCGTGGCGACGACGAGCAGCTCGTCCCCGAGGCGCAGCACCGTCGACGGCAGCGGCACGAACGACGTGCCGTCGCGCACGACGAGGGTGACGGCGGCCCCGGCCGGCAGCCGCAGCTCGGCGACCTCCACGCCGTGCATCCTCGACCCGGCCGGGATGGCGACCGACAGCAGGTGGCCGCGCAGCCGCTCCAGGGGTGCCGACTCGATGCCGAGGTCGGCGGCGGAGTCTCCGCCCAGGTGCAGCTTGCGGGCCAGCCAGGGCAGCGTCGGACCCTGGATGAGGGTGTAGACGACGACCAGGACGAAGACGATGTTGAAGATCCGCTCGCTCCCGGCGACGCCCTGCACCATCGGGATCGTCGCCAGGATGATGGGCACGGCGCCGCGCAGTCCCGCCCATGACATCAGCGTCTGCTCCTGCCAGGGCACCCGGAACGGCAGCAGGCAGACGACGACGCTCAGCGGGCGGGCCACCATGGTGAGCGCCAGTCCGATGACCAGCGCGGGCACGATGTCGTCGCCCAGTTCGTGCGGGGTGACGAGCAGGCCGAGCAGGACGAACATGCCGATCTGGGCGATCCAGCCGAGCCCTTCGGCGAAGCCGCGCGTGGCGGGCCAGTGCGGCAGTTTGGCGTTGCCCAGCACCATCGAGGCGAGGTAGACGGCGAGGAAGCCGCTGCCGTGGGCGATCGCGCCGAAGGCGTAGGCGGCGACCGCGATGGCCATGACGGCGATCGGGTAGAGGCCGGAGGCGGGCAGCGCCACGTGCCGCAGTCCCCAGGCGCCCAGCCAGCCCACCGCGAGTCCGATGGCGGCGCCGATGGCCAGCTCCAGCACTATCTCGCCGACCAGGACGTACCAGTGCTCGACCGGTCCGGCCGAGGAGAAGGCGACGACCAGGATGACGACGGGCGCGTCGTTGAAGCCGGACTCCGCCTCCAGCGCGCCCGTCACCCGCGCGGGGAGCGGTATTTTCCGCAGCACCGAGAAGACGGCCGCCGCGTCGGTCGACGACACCACCGCGCCGATGATCAGTGCCTGCCGCCACTCAAGACCGACCAGGAAGTGCGCGGCCGACGCCGTGACGCCGACGCTCACCGCGACGCCGGCCAGCGCGAGCGCGGAGGCGGCGGGCAGGACGGGTTTCACCTCCGCCCACTTCGTGCCCAGACCGCCCTCGGCCAGGATCACGACCAGGGCCGCGTATCCGATGACCTGGGTCAGCTCGGCGTTGTCGAAGTGGATGTCGCCGACGCCGTCCTGGCCCATGGCGATGCCGATGCCCAGGTAGACGAGCAGGCTGGGGAGCCCGCTGCGCGAGGAGATCCGGACCGCTGCGACGGCGACGAGCAGGACGATCGAGCAGACGAGCAGGAGCTGGTTGAGGTGGTGGACAGTCAGCGGCCGTTCCCTTCCCTGACTCAGGCGCGCTCGCGCGTGAGCTCACGTACATCGCATGCGATCCACCGCTTTCGCGGCAAACTACTTCGTTACCTTACCTAACTCTTGACGCGTTCTTGACGCTCGGGACGGCAAGATCGAACGTCCGTCCGGGCTGGTTCCCCACTCCGCGTCAAGTGCCGCGGGGCCCTGCGCCTATCGTTGCTCCAGCGCTCAGTTAAAAGCACAGCCCGACCTGCCGCTCGCGTTAGGACAGCAAGGACAGCGATGCCCACCGACACCACCGCCTCCACGGGTCAGCAACCCGGCAAGTCCGGCAGGAAGAAAGGGCGCAGAGCCCGACTGATCGTGCTCGTCCTGGTGCTGGCCCTGATCGGCGGTGTCGCCTACGGGGGGTACTGGTCGGTCAGCACCGTGCGCGCCTCCTTCCCGCAGACCAAGGGCTCGATCACCCTCCAGGGTCTGACGGACACCGTCGACGTCAAACGGGACGGCTACGGCATCCCGCAGATCTACGCCTCCTCCGACGAGGACCTGTTCATGGCGCAGGGCTACGTCCAGGCGCAGGACCGGTTCTACGAGATGGACGTGCGCCGGCACATGACCTCCGGGCGCCTGTCGGAGATGTTCGGCGAGAGCCAGGTCGACAACGACGAGTTCCTGCGCACCCTGGGCTGGGACAGGATCGCCGAGGAGGAGTACGAGAAGAAGCTCTCCCCCGCCACGAAGAAGTACCTCCAGGCGTACGCCAAGGGGGTCAACGCCTATCTGGCGGGCAAGAAGGGCGAGGAGATCTCCCTGGAGTACGCGGCCCTCGGCTTCGAGAACGACTACAGGCCCGGGAAGTGGACCCCGGTCGACTCCGTGGCCTGGCTGAAGGCGATGGCCTGGGACCTGCGCGGCAACATGCAGGACGAGATCGACCGCGCGCTGATGACCAGCCGCCTCGGTCCGAAGCAGATCGCCGACCTGTACCCGGCGTACCCGTACAGCCGGAACATGCCGGTGGTCCAGGAGGGCCAGTACGACCAGCTCACCGGGGCGTACGAGCAGGACGGGAACACGGACGGCACGGGTACGGGGATCGGTACAGGTACCGGCACGGGCACGGGAACCGGCACAGGGACCGGCACAGGGACCGGCACCGGCACGGAGACCGGCACCGGCACGGAGACCGGCACCGGCACCGCCGGTTCCTCCCTGGAGAGTCAGCTCACCGGTCTCCAGGAGGTCCTGCAGGACCTCCCCACCGCCGTCGGCGTCAACGGTGACGGCATCGGTTCCAACTCCTGGGTGGTCGCGGGTGAACACACCATCACCGGCAAGCCGCTGCTCGCCAACGACCCGCACCTGTCGGCCTCGCTGCCGTCCGTCTGGTACCAGATGGGCCTGCACTGCCGCAGCGTCTCCGCCACGTGCCGGTACGACGTCACCGGCTACACCTTCGCGGGCATGCCGGGCGTGATAATCGGCCACAACCAGGACATCGCCTGGGGCCTGACCAACTCCGGCGTCGACGTCACCGACCTCTACCTGGAGAAGATCACCGGCGACGGCTACCAGTACGACGGCAAGGTGGTGCCGTTCAAGACCCGCGAGGAGACCATCAAGGTCGCCGGCGGCAAGGCGCAGAAGATCGTCGTACGGGAGACCGGCAACGGTCCCCTGCTCTCCGACCGTTCCGACGACCTGGTGAGGACCGGCAAGAAGGCCACCGTCGACAGCGCCGCCCCCGACCGGGGCGACGGCTACGGCGTCGCGCTGCGCTGGACCGCCCTGGACGCCGGCCGCACCATGGACTCGATCTTCGCGATGAACCGCGCGAAGGACTGGGACGACTTCCGTGAGGCGGCCACCCTGTTCGAGGTGCCCTCGCAGAACCTGATCTACGCGGACACCGAGGGCAGCATCGGCTACACCCTCCCCGGGAAGATCCCCACCCGCGCGGAGAACCACGACGGCTCCATCCCCGCCCCCGGCTGGGACTCCGACTACGAGTGGGCCGGCTGGATCGAGCAGGACGCGCTGCCCTACGAGTACAACCCGAAGCGCGGCTACATCGTCACCGCCAACCAGGCCGTCGTCGGCGAGGACTACCCGTACACGCTGACCACCGACTGGGGTTACGGCGCCCGCAGCCAGCGGATCACCGAACTGATCAAGTCGAAGATCAAGGACGACGGCAAGATCTCCACCGACGACATGCGGCAGATGCAGCTCGACAACTCCAGCACCATCGCCAAGCTGCTGGTGCCGCACCTGCTCAGGATCGACACCGAGGACGAGGACGTCCGCGAGGCGCAGAAGCTGCTGGAGGGCTGGGACTACACCCAGGACGCCGACTCGGCCGCCGCCGCGTACTTCAACTCCGTGTGGCGCAACATCCTCAAGCTCGCCTTCGGCCACAAGCTGCCCAAGGAGCTGCGGGTCAAGGGCCAGTGCCTGTGGGTCGACCCGGTCAACACCACCGGGCCCGCCGACGAGGCGGACAAGGTCCGCGAGTGCGGTCAGCGGGACGCCGACCAGGCGCAGCCCGACGGTGGCGACCGCTGGTTCGAGGTGGTCCGCAAGCTGATGGACAAGGAGGACAGCGACTGGTGGAAGACCCCCAAGTCGGGCACCCGCCCCGCCGCGGACGACCGTGACGAGCTGTTCAAGCGCGCCCTGATCGACGCCCGCTGGGAGCTGACCGCCAAGCTCGGCAAGGACATCGACACCTGGAGCTGGGGCCGGCTGCACCGCCTGTTCCTGAACAACCAGACCCTCGGCACCGAGGGCCCGGACTTCCTGCAGTACATGCTCAACCGCGGCCCGTGGAAGCTCGGCGGCGGCGAGGCCACCGTCAACGCGACCGGCTGGAACGCCGCCGGCGGCTACGGCGTCGTATGGGTGCCGTCCATGCGGATGGTGGTCAACCTCGGCGACCTCGACAAGTCCCGCTGGATCAACCTCACCGGCGCCTCCGGGCACGCCTACAACTCCCACTACGTCGACCAGACGGACAAGTGGGCCGAGGGCGAGCTGCTGGAGTGGCCTTACTCGGAGAAGGCGGTGCAGGACAGCACCGGTGACACCCTGCTGCTGAAGCCCTGACCCCGGTCCCCGCCGTCGGAAGCGGCCTTCGCGTGCGCGCGAAGGCCGCTTCCGCGTGTGCGGGGGCTCAGCCGAACCGACGTACCCCGGACGGTGTCACCACCGCGTGCACCGGCCGGTCGTGCGGCTCGACGGGGACGCGGCCGGCGACCTCCGTGTCGTACAGCAGCACCACCAGCGCAGGACGCGCGCCCGCGCGGTCCAGCCGGGAGAGGACCCGGTCGTAGGAGCCGCCGCCGCGTCCCAGGCGCATCCCGCGTGTGTCGACGGCCAGACCCGGCAGCAGGACGACGTCCGCCTCCGTGACGGCGTCCGGCCCGAGACGCGGCCCCGCGGGTTCGAAGAGCGCCATCTTCGCGCCGTGTTGCACGCGGGCGAGTGAGCCCTCACCCTCGTACGTCCCCCAGTCCAGATCGTTGTCGGGCAGCAGTGCGGGCAGGAGTACGCGTGCGCCCCGCGTGCGCAGCGCGTCGAGCAGCGCGAGTGTGCCGGGTTCGCTCCCCACGGAGACGTACGCCGCCACCGTGCGCGCGTGCGCCAGTTCGGGCAGTCCGAGTGCCTGCCGGGCCAGCGCGACCGCGGATTCCCGCACGTCATCTGCCGTCAACCCGTTTCTCACCGCGAGGATCTCCCGACGCCATACCCGCTTGTCAGGCTCGTTCGCGCCCTCTTTGTGTCTCAAGTCTGTTCCCGTGCCGTTCCAATATGCTCATATGAGTGGTAATTGATCGGAGCCTCAGATTCCCTGCAAAGGGGCCCGATATGGTGGCGGACATGTCTCAGTCACACCCTCGGATCAGCAAGGCTGTCATCCCCGCAGCCGGCCTCGGTACCCGGTTCCTGCCGGCCACCAAGGCCACTCCCAAGGAGATGCTGCCGGTCGTCGACAAGCCGGCGATCCAGTACGTGGTCGAAGAGGCCGTCTCCGCCGGTCTCGACGACGTCCTCATGGTGACGGGCCGCAACAAACGCCCGCTGGAGGACCACTTCGACCGCAATTACGAACTCGAGTCGGCGCTCCAGAAGAAGGGCGACGCCGGCCGCCTCGCCAAGGTCCAGGAGTCCAGCGACCTCGCCACCATGCACTACGTCCGCCAGGGCGACCCCAAGGGCCTCGGTCACGCCGTGCTGTGCGCCGCCCCGCACGTCGGCGACGAGCCCTTCGCCGTCCTCCTCGGCGACGACCTGATCGACCCGCGCGACCCCCTGCTCCAGCGCATGATCGAGGTCCAGCAGCAGCACGGCGGCAGCGTCGTCGCCCTCATGGAGGTGGCCCCCGAGCAGATCCACCTCTACGGCTCCGCCGCCGTCGAGACCACCACGGACGCCGACGTCGTCAAGGTCACCGGCCTGGTCGAGAAGCCCGCCGCCGAGGACGCGCCCTCGAACTACGCCGTCATCGGCCGCTATGTCCTCGACCCGGCCGTCTTCGGCATACTGCGCAAGACCGAGCCCGGCCGCGGCGGTGAGATCCAGCTCACCGACGCCCTCCAGCAGCTCGCGTCGGACGAGAAGGCCGGCGGCCCGGTGCACGGCGTCGTCTTCGAGGGCCGCCGCTATGACACCGGCGACCGCGGCGACTACCTGCGTGCCATTGTCCGACTCGCGTGCGAACGTGAGGACCTGGGCCCGGACTTCCGGACCTGGCTCCAGCGATACGTCACCGAGGAGATGCAGCAACGTTGAGCACCACCGCGCCCCGCACCGCAGGACCGGACCACCTCTGGTCGGTGGACGAGCACCTGGACGACATCCTCGCGACCGTCCGGCCCCTCGAACCCATCGAGTTGCAGCTCCTCGACGCGCAGGGCTGCGTCCTGGTCGAGGACGTCACGGTGCCGGTCTCCCTGCCCCCGTTCGACAACAGTTCCATGGACGGGTACGCGGTGCGGGTCGCGGACGTCGCGGGCGCCAGTGAGCAGTACCCGGCGGCCCTCGAGGTCGTCGGGGACGTCGCCGCCGGCGCGGCCGGCCTCCTCCACGTCGGCCCCGGCCAGGCCGCCCGCATCATGACCGGCGCCCCGCTCCCGCCCGGAGCCGAGACCGTCGTCCCCGTCGAGTGGACCGACGGCGGGCTCGGCGAGGGCCCGGCCACCGGGATGCGCGCCCGCAGCCTCGCCCCCGAGGGCGCCACCGGGCAGGTGAACGTGTACCGCCCGGCCGAGGCACGCGCGCACGTGCGCGCCGAGGGCAGCGACGTCAAGGCCGGTGACCGCGCCCTGGCGGCCGGCACCGTCCTCGGCCCGCCGCAGATCTCCCTGCTGGCCGCCATCGGCCGCGGCACGGTCCGGGTGCGCCCGCGCCCGCGCGTGGTGGTGCTCTCCACCGGCAGCGAACTCGTCCAGCCCGACGGGGAACTGCGCCCGGGGCAGATCTACGACTCCAACAGCTTCGCCCTCACCGCCGCCGCGCGGGACGCCGGCGCGATCGCCTACCGCGTGGGCGCCGTCGCCGACGACGCCACGACCCTGCGGGACACCATCGAGGACCAGCTGGTGCGCGCCGACCTGGTGGTCACCACCGGCGGCGTGAGCGTCGGGGCGTACGACGTCGTCAAGGAGGCGCTGTCGTACGCGGCGGACGAGGACGAGCCAGGCAGCGGCGTCGAGTTCCGCAGGCTCGCCATGCAGCCGGGCAAGCCCCAGGGCTTCGGCTCCATCGGCCCCGACCACACCCCGCTGCTGGCCCTGCCCGGCAACCCGGTCTCCAGTTACGTCTCCTTCGAGCTGTTCGTCCGCCCCGCCATCCGCACCCTGATGGGCCTGACGGACGTCCACCGGCCGAGGGTGCGCGCGAAGCTCACCGCGGACCGGGCGCTGACCTCGCCGGGGGGCCGCCGCCAGTTCCTGCGCGGCCGGTACGCCGACGGCACGGTGACGCCCGTCGGCGGCGCCGGATCCCACCTCGTGGCGGCCCTCGCGCGGGCCGACGCGCTGATCGTCGTCCCCGAGGACGCCGAGTCCGTCGCGCCCGGCACCGAGGTCGAGGTGGTCCTGCTCGGCTGAGCGCGACCGGTTGGCGGTACCGTGTCGCGCACAGCAGGCCCGTGCGCCGCACCGCCACGGGCCAGGACCGGGAGCGCCACACGATCATGACCGTGCCTTCCCGGGGGGAGACCCCCGGACCCTCCGAACCCTCCGGACCCGCCGAGCGGTCCCGTCTGACCCACGTCGACGAGGCGGGCGCCGCCCGCATGGTCGACGTGTCCGGCAAGGACGTCACCGCGCGCACCGCGCGGGCCACCGGCCGCGTTCTCGTCTCGCCGCGCGTGATCGAGCTGCTGCGCGGCGAGGGCGTCCCCAAGGGCGACGCGCTGGCCACCGCGCGGATCGCGGGCATCATGGGCGCCAAACGCACCCCCGATCTGATCCCGCTGTGCCACCCGTTGTCGGTGTCCGGTGTGAAACTGGACCTGTCGGTCGCGGACGACGCCGTGGAGATCGCGGCGACCGTGAAGACGACGGACCGCACGGGCGTCGAGATGGAGGCGCTCACCGCGGTCTCCGTCGCCGCGCTCACCGTGATCGACATGGTCAAGGCGGTCGACAAGGAGGCGGTCATCACGGACGTACGGGTCGAGGAGAAGACGGGCGGCAAGTCGGGCGACTGGAGCCGGGCATGACCCCCGACGCGCCGGCCGGCGGTGCGCCGCTCGCGCCGTACCGCGCGCTCGTCGTCACCGCGTCCAACCGGGCCGCCGCCGGCGTCTACGAGGACAAGGGCGGCCCGCTGGTCACGGAGGGCCTGAAGCGCTTCGGCTTCGCCGTCGACGGCCCCCGGGTGGTCCCCGACGGCGACCCCGTGGAGGCCGCCCTGCGCGCGGGCGCCGACGCCGGGTACGACGTCATCGTGACCACCGGCGGCACCGGCATCTCACCCACCGACCGCACCCCCGAGGCGACCCGCCGGGTCGTCGACCACGAGGTCCCCGGCATCGCGGAGGCCATCCGGGCGTACGGCCGGGACAAGGTGCCCACGGCCGCCCTCTCCCGGGGCCTCGCGGGAGTCGTGGGCCGGACCCTGATCGTCAACCTGCCGGGGTCCGGCGGCGGGGTGAAGGACGGCCTGGCCGTCCTGGAGCCGTTGCTCAGGCACGCCGTGGACCAGCTGCGCGGCGGGGACCACCCGAGACCGGACGCCATCGGCGGGGGTGCGAGCTGAACAGCCCCTACTGGCCGGTCGAGCTGGTGGACGGCGACGTCGTCCTCCGGCCGATAAAGCTGCGCGACCAGAAGGCCTGGCGCGAGGTCAACCGGCGCAACCGCGACTGGCTGCGGCCCTGGGAGGCGACGATCCCGCCGCCCACGCCCAGCGGCCCGATCACCCATCGGCCGACCTACCGTCAGATGGTGCGCCATCTGCGCGCCGAGGCGAACGCGGGTCGGATGCTGCCGTTCGTCATCGAGTACCAGGGCCGTCTCGTCGGCCAGTTGACGGTCGCGGGGATCACCTGGGGCTCGATGTGCTCGGGTCACGTCGGCTACTGGGTGGACGAGGCGGTGGCCGGCCGCGGAGTGGTGCCGACGGCCGTGGCGATGGTCGTGGACCACTGTTTCCGTACCGTCGGACTGCACCGCATCGAGGTCTGCATTCGCCCCGAGAACGGGCCGAGCCGCAGGGTCGTGGAGAAACTCGGATTCCGCGGGGAGGGCCTGCGCCCGCGATATCTGCACATCGACGGGGCCTGGCGCGACCATCTCGTCTTCGCGCTCACGGCGGAAGAGGTCCCCGACGGTTTGCTCGCCCGGTGGCGCCGGGCACGCTCCGATGGGCGGTCCGGCCACGAGCGGCGTAATCCGGGAATCCCGCACGGCCCTGGAAATTGAATGCATGTTCGAATTTGGGCGAGAGGTGACCGCCTTCCGGCGCGGAATTCCCGGTTCGGGTCGTCCCTCGATCGCATCGGTCACAAGAAAAGTTCGAAATATCAGCCAGATCGTGCGACACACCGGCTCAATTGGCGGATGGCCCCGTGCAAACCCCTCTACCGTGTGAGATGTGAGCAGCAGCGGCCTCATCTATGCAGTCATCGTCGGGGCCTGGGCCGCCTACTTGGTGCCGATGTGGCTCCGTAGGCAGGACGAGCTGAACGAGGCCCGTCCGACCGAACGCTTCAGTACCGCCATCCGATTGCTGTCCGGACGGGCGGGCATGGAGCGCCGGTACGTCAAGGACCTGCGGGCGCGCTCCTCCGAGGAGGGGGAGCAGGGCGTCCACGACCCGGATGCGATCACCGACTCGGTGGACGTCCGGGCCTTCGCCGTGTCCCAGACCCGTCCGCAGACCCGGGCACCCGTACCGTCGCTCCCCGCGGAGCGGCCGGAACAGGCACCTGCCCGGCCTGCGCGCGAGCGCGCGGACCGGCGGACGCCCGAACCGGCCGCCACGCGGGGACGCGTCCCGGCCGCCCGCCGCGGACCGGACGCCCAGCGGCTCCGGGCGGCGCAGGCCGCCGCCGCGCGCGCCCAGCGCTTGAAGGCACTCGCCCGCCGTCGGCGCACCACCACGATGCTCTTCGCCGCCTTCACGCTCGGCACGATCGTCGCGGCGGTCGGCGGGCTCACGCTCCTGTGGGCACCCGGTGTGCCGGCCGTGCTGCTGAGCGCGTACATCGCGTATCTGCGCTCCCAGGAGCGCCGCCGCTTCGCCTACCAGATGGACCGCCGCCAGGCCGAGGCCGCGGCGCAGCGGCTGCGCGAGCGGGAGCGCCAGCCGCGCCGCCGTCCGTCCGCCGAGGACACCGACCCCGACGAACCGGAGGGACCGGAAGCGGGAGTCGACGTCGACCCGGGGCTGACCGCGCTCGCCGCGGACCGGCGTGCGCTCGTCGAGCAGACCGACCACGCCGAGTGGGTCGACCAGCAGCGCGAGCGACAGCGGCGGCCCGGTCAGGGCGGCGACAGCTGGGACCCGGTCCCGGTACCGCTCCCGACGTACGTGACCGCCCCGGTCGCCCCCCGCGCCACGGGCGACGTGGACCTCGGCGCCCCGGACACCTGGAGCTCGGCCCGCTCGTCCGCCGTGCCGGCGGACGAGGCACAGGAGCCGGCCGAGGAAGCGGACCCGGACCCCGACGACGACCGCAGTGACGCCCGCCGGGCGGCCTCGGCCCGCCGCTCCCGCGAACGCGGCCGCACTCCCCTCTTCGACCAGTACGAGGACGGGGCGCGTCCGAAGGCCGCCAACGAGTAGCGCAGGGCCAATGGATTTCCGAGCACCCCGATCGGGATGCTAAAGTTTCACTCGTTGCAAGGGCCTGTGGCGCAGTCCGGTAGCGCACCTCGTTCGCATCGAGGGGGCCAGGGGTTCAAATCCCCTCAGGTCCACTGCACAGTTGGAAGCCCCCGCCGAGAAATCGGCGGGGGCTTCTTCGTGTTGGCGTGGGGGCATCACTCGTTGTCGGCCGGCTCGGCGGAAGGCGTGTCAGGGCGTACGAAGGTTCCCTTGATCGGGACGGTGATGACCAGCCCTTGATCGCGTAGGTCGCGGACGGCTCGGCGGACGGTGTTGACGGCCACACCGTACTGCTCTGCGAGGTCACGCTCGGCAGGAAGGCGTGCGCCCGCCCGCAATCGCCCAGCCCGGATCTGCTCGGCGATGTGATGGACGACCTGCAGATATACGTAGACGTGACTCGTCGGGTCGGGTCTCCACTCACGCTCATCAGCCATGCCTGCACGCTAAAGCGAGGAAAAGCACCCCACCACATACGGGTGCAACCGTATGCTTCCTATTGCTACCTAACGCACCCTGATGCAAAGGTGTTGAAGTGAACCCCGGCGGCCTGGCAGGGCCCCGGGGCACGGTCAACGCTGAAGTGGAGCGTCAACATGTACGACCTTATCCGCCGTATCGTCCGGTGGACGGGCCTTCTCCTCGGTCCTGGGACCGGAACCCACCGTGCGGGCGAGGCCCGCCCCGCCCACGTCGCCGTCCGCCCCGCCGACTCCGCCCGTCTCCCCCTTCACCGCTCCCCGTACTGCCGGCACCTTCCGGTCGACGGAGCCGAGTCCAGGCTCGTTCGCCCGGACCTCGACCTCGATCAGTACGTCGTCGGCGCGGGGAAGGCGGCCGCGTGATGGACTCGTACCCCTCGCTCCGGCTGCTGCCCTGGTCGTCGCCGGACGGAAAGCCCTGCTTCCTCGCCAACGGCAGCGGGGACGGATACGTCTCGCGACTGGCCGACGAGATGGAGGCCCGGCAACTCGCCGACGGCCTGGACGTGCTGGGACGGGCCCGACTGGTGCTGGAGGACCCGATGTCCCCGTACGCCGAGCTGCGGTACGCCGGTATCCGCCTCACCGAGTGCCTCGCCGACGCCCTGCGCGTCGCGGAGTCCCGCGGCCGACGTCTGCCCTCGGCGGACGACAACACCGAGCCCTGTGGTTCGGCGGACGGTGGCGGAACCGGTGACCGCACCCCGGGAGTGCCCGTATGAACCCACGCGCCGCATACCGGGCCCGGCCCCAGCGCCCCGGCGTCGAACAGCTCATCCAGGTCATCGAGGCGAGCCCTCGTCGTAGGAACGGTGCGCCGGAGGAGCACGAAGGAGTACCCCTGGCCATGACCGCACACGCTGTAGAGCCCACGCCGACCGTTCCGCCCATGCCCGAGCGGAATCCGAAGGCGCTGCGGGCCTCCATCGCCCGGCACGCCCCCAGCTCCTGCCCGACAGGGCCGCACGTCCCGCACTTCGACAACCACAGGGGCTGGCTGATCTACGCCTTCATTCCGCGTACCGAGGATCCGCAGATCATCGTGGAAGAGATCCTCTGGCAATGATCTGCTGAAACCGCCCAGGTCCCCGCACACCGCTCCGCCGGGCCGGAAGGCCGGAAGAGTTGCGTGCGGGGCGCGGGGGACCGCTGGGCCGCCGGACGGAGCCCGCCGGGAACGGCCGGGAATGAGCCGGGCCGTGGGGTCAGGCGACCGTCCACTTCTGGTTGGCGGCGCCGGTGCACGTCCGGATCTGCAGGGGCGTGCCGTCGGCGGAGGAGCCGCCCTTGGCGTCCAGGCACTTGTCCGCGCCGATGTTGGTCAGGTCGCGGGCGGAGGTGTGGGTCCACTGCTGGGCCTTGGTGCCGTTGCAGGTGTAGAGCTGCACGGGCGTCCCGTCCGCGGTGGAGCCGCCGCGTACGTCGAGGCACTTGCCGAGGGCGCGTACGGTGCCGTCGCCGCCCAGGGTCCACTTCTGCGCGTCGACGCCGGTGCAGTCGTGCAGCT
This sequence comes from Streptomyces sp. NPDC059454, assembly GCF_042749965.1. Lineage (NCBI taxonomy): Bacteria > Bacillati > Actinomycetota > Actinomycetes > Kitasatosporales > Streptomycetaceae > Streptomyces > Streptomyces sp. NPDC059454. The sequence goes on from NZ_JBHYVC010000008.1 coordinate 49,540, forward strand.
GGATCGGGGTCCCGTCCGCGGTCGAGGCGCCGGCGACGTCGACGCACATGTCGCCGATGCCCTTGACGGCGCCGGTCCGGGTGGTGTCGCCGTCCCCGGAGGAGCCGCCGGAGGCGGAGACGCGTACGTAGTCGATGGTCATCGTCTGCGGGAAGGCGGTGGCGGCGTTCGGGCTGCCGGGCCAGTCGCCGCCGACGGCGAGGTTGAGGATGAGGAAGAACGGATGGTCGTAGACCCACTTCCTGCCGCCCAGGTCGGCCGGGGTGCGGGTCTGGTAGGTCTGCCCGTCGACGGACCAGGTGATCTTCTCGGGGCTCCAGTCGACGGCGAAGACGTGGAAGCCGTCGGCGAAGGACGCGCCGCCCGGGAGCGTGTACGCGGCGCCGATGCCGCCACCACCGGAGTAGCCGGGGCCGTGGACGGTGCCGTGGACGACGCCGGGTTCGTAACCGACGTTCTCCATGATGTCGATCTCGCCGCTGTTCGGCCATCCGGCTGTGCCCAGGTCGTCGCCGAGCATCCAGAACGCGGGCCACATGCCCTGGCCGCGGGGCACCTTGACGCGCGCCTCGAAGCGGCCGTAGGCCTGGGTGAAGGTCTTGGCGGTGTTGAGGCGGGCGGAGGTGTACTGGCAGGAGCCGTACCAGCACTGGAGTCCGGTGTCGGTGTTCTTGCGGGCGGTGATGACGAGGTTGCCGTCGCCGTCGAGGGCGGCGTTGTCCCTGCTGTCGCGGTAGTACTGCAGCTCGTGGTTTCCGTTGCCGCTGCCACCGGTCTCCATCGTCCACTTGCCGGGGTCGGGGGCGCTGCCGGCCGGGCCGTTGAATTCGTCGGACCAGGTCAGCGCGGTGGTGGCGGCGTCGGCCCGGTCGGCGGACGGTCCTGTGGTGAGGAAGGTGAAGGCGGCGACGACCGCGGTGGAGACCAGCAGGACGAGCCCGCCGAGCGACCACCGGCGTGCGCGGTGAGCGGCCATGGATGAACACACCTTGTCTGTGGGGAAGTTGCGTGGGGAGAGGGTGGGGGTGGGTCGTGGGGAGCCCCGATGCTACGGACGGCTGACAGCGCAACCAACTGCCCGGTTTGCGTTCCAACGGGCTCTGACCTGCCGCTTTTTGACGTCCTAAAGCCTGTGGCTGATCGCTTAATGAGTGTTTAAGGACGGCTTAAGCGGGTGGAGGGGAAACGGGTCGACGGTGACCCGAGTCGGCAGGCCTTCCGCGCGATCCGTGGAGTGGGACGATCCCGTCCGAGGAGTGTGCTCATGACTTCCCGAGCTGTCGTCGTGGGTGCGGTGCGCCGAAGGAGCATGCAGGAGTGCACCCGGTCATGACCACCCACGCGGCGGAACCCGTGTCGGCCGTCCCGCCCGTGCCCGAGGCGAACCCGAAGGCGCCGCGGGCTGCCCTCGCTCGGCACGCTCCCCGGCTTCTTCCGGACCTCGACGAGCACGGGAGGTGGGCCGTCGGGCCCGGTCGGTGACCGACGAGCTGTGGCCCGGGACGAGCGGTCGGCGTTTTACCGTCGGCTGGGCGTGAGCACGCTACGGAGCCGGAGGAGTGGAAACGGGCGTGGCCGCCGACCGGGATCTCACAGCGGACGTTCGGGTCCGGAACGGGCGCCTCGTGCGGTCGGGGGCCGATTGTGCCAGTGGCCGGCGGCGACGCGAAGGGCTTGGCCGCACAAGGGATGACCGCTTCGAAGGAAGCTTGAACATATTCACCGATGAGCACGGGTGTCCTGTCTCAACGAAGTTGGTCGTCCACCCCTGCGCTGACCTGCGTGGGCTGGATTGGGTGAGACGCGGAAACCTGGTTCGTTGAGACAAATCTAGGCCCGCTAACGCAGATGCGTGTTCCGATGCTGGTCGCCAGCCTGCTCCAAGGCGGCCTCGTAGGCGTGCAGGGCGGTGATGACTGTGCCGCGTTCCGCGGGGTCGAGACCCCGCATGACGCGTTCCCAGGCAGAGGCGCTGCCAGAAAGCCATTCGCCGATCGGTGCGGCGTAGGCGGGGGCGATGGCGATGATGCGGCGGCGGCGGTCGGCGGGATCGGCAGTGCGTTGCAGGACGCCCGGCCGCGACAGCTCGCTGACCATGAGGCTGACGGTCGTTGGGGCCACCTCCAGCCGAGTGGCCAACTCGTTGACGCTGGTGGGGCCGTCGTACTCCAGGTGGGCCAGCAGCGCGAGGTGTCGCGGTGCCAGGTCCAGGCCCTGGAGAGCCGGAGGTATGGGCAGACGCTTGGCGCGGCCCACGAGCCGTGGCATGAGCAACAACAGGGTGCGGACGGCCTCATTGACGGCTGGACCGTCCGATTCCGTGGACATCAGTGACCTCTTCCAGATATCTTTAAAAGTAAAGGCTTTGGATTCAAAGGGAACGAGGTCCACTATGCCGCATCTGACCGTCCACCTTCCAGAGAACAGGCTGACCGGGAACGAACCCATGCTCGTCGCCGCACTGACCGACGCTGTTGCCGACGTCTACGGCGAATGGGCCCGCGACCTCGTAAGCATCCGCCTGGTCGGAGTCCCCGCAGGCCGTTTCGCGCAGGGCGGCAAGGCCGTGGACACAAACGCCTCGGTGATCATGGGCGTCCGCGCCGGCCTCTTCGACCGCCCCGATGCCGCCCAGACGACCACACGCCTCGGCGCCGTGCTCACCGACGCGATCACGCGCGTCGTCGGTGATGACCTCCGCGCCGGCACCATGGTCGAACTCGTCGCGTCACCCCCAGAACGTACCTTCGTCGGAGGCACCCTCACCGTGTGACCTTTCATTTGGGCCACCTCACGAGCCGGCTGGGCTCAGGATCAGCAGCGGTAGTTGAGGTGGAACGGACTCCACCTTGTCTCCGCGTTGGCTTCATCAGGCTGTGCCCAGGCCGGTCGCACCTCCACCCGGCCTGGGCACAGCCAGGCGTGTCACCTCGAATGCTCCAGCGTCTTTCGGCTCGATCCGCTCGTCCACACGGACATCGACGGCCACGACGAGGTCATCCGCGAGGCGGACGAAGTAGTCCGGGAGGGTAGTCAGGGAGGAACGACGCTCCCGCTCGCCGTCATGCCGGTGCAACTGGTCAGCCATCCAACCCCCGGCGCGCACGACCGCGCGGCTAGGTTCGCTGAGACAGAAGCTCGAGCGACTTGGTTCGTTGAGAAAACGACTCGAGTGAGTGAGACGGGGCAACGGGGCAAGAGGTACATGCTCCATGGAAAGTGGGAGCACTTCGGCCTCCGGTGTGCGCATGCCGCTCATGTGAGTGCGTGAGTTACGTTCACCTGCCGGATGCTCACGTTTCCAGCAGGGCTGGTGTCATGAGCCCCCGGAAGATCGTGTCCCACCGGGTGGCGCAGCCGGTCACGTACGACGCACGGTTCGCCGGAACATGCCGAGCAAGGACGCCTGCACCGTGAGGCGGGACACGACCTCGCCGCGTCGTCCGGCGCCCGGTCCGGGACGATCGGGCAACGGAGCTCGCTTCGTCCCGTACCCGGGTGGCCGTCGGCACCACCGGAGCGATCGATGAGTACGCGCGCTCACGATCGGGCGGAGGGCCGGTTTCCACCGTGGCCGGCATGGATACGCATTCGGTCCCCGCGAGTCCCCGGCCGTGAAGGAATCGGGGTGCCTCATCGGCTGCGTGATCGCGCTGTTCCTCTTTCTCGTCCTGCTCGCCCGGGGTCCCTCGGCGTGGACGAGACGCGCGGCGTCCCGGTCCACGTCGAACCGAGCGGACGGAGGGCTCCGGTCACCGTGGAGGTCGGCCGGCCCTACGGCACGTCTCGTGACACGGCTTACTTCCCGCTCGGCCTGGACCGAGCGAGCCGGCCGCTACAGCGTTCTCGCGTAGCAGCGGCTCTCCTCGTGGAAGCGGTAGTAGCCGAACTTCTCGCAGGGCTCGTAGCCGCTGGAGGTGTACAGGGCGATGGCCTCCGGCTGCTTCGTGCCGGTCTCCAGGACCATGCGGACGCGGCCGGCCGCGCGGGCGTCCTCCTCCAGGGCGGCCAGGACGCGGCGGGCCAGGCCCCGGCCGCGCATCTGCTCGCTCACGTACATGCGCTTCAGCTCGGCGTCGCCGTCCCGGTTGCCCTCGCCGTTGGCGTCCTGGGCGCGCCAGCCGCCGGAGGCCACGGGGACGCCGGACTCGTCGTACGCGATCAGGTAGATGCCGTTCGGAGGCCTGAAGTCCGCCGGGTCCATGGGGGTGGCGTCGCCGCCGTCACCGTAGCGGACGTGGTACTCGGCCTGGACTTCGGCGTCCAGCTTCACGGCGTCGGGGTGGTCGTAGGGGACCGGGCGGATTTCCATGCCGAATACCGTAAAACACGCCCGGACCTGGAGTGCCGTATCGTGCCCTGATGCTCACTGTGACCTCCGTCAACGTCAATGGACTGCGGGCCGCCGCCAAGAAGGGCTTCGTGGAGTGGCTGGCCGGGACCTCCGCCGATGTGCTGTGCCTGCAGGAGGTGCGGGCGGAGGCGAAGCAGCTGCCGGAGCAGGTGCGGGAGCCCGAGGGATGGCACGTCGTGCACGCTCCCGCCGCCGCCAAGGGGCGTGCGGGGGTTTCGCTGTACACCCGGCGTGAGCCGGACCGGGTCCAGGTGGGGTTCGGGTCGGACGAGTTCGACGACAGCGGGCGGTACGTGGAAGTCGATCTGCCCGGGGTGACCGTCGCCTCGCTGTATCTGCCGTCCGGGGAGGTCGGGACCGAGCGGCAGGACGAGAAGGTCCGGTTCATGGACCAGTTCCTGGTCTACCTCAGGGCCCTGCGCGAGCGGGCCGCCGCCGACGGGCGGGAGGTCGTGGTCTGCGGGGACTGGAACATCGCCCATGAGAAGGCCGACCTCAAGAACTGGCGCGGGAACACCAGGAGTTCCGGGTTCCTGCCGGAGGAGCGGGAGTGGCTGTCCCAGGTGCTCGATCCGGACGACGGCGGGTACGTCGACGTCGTGCGGGCCCTGCATCCGGACGTGGACGGGCCGTACTCCTGGTGGTCCTACCGGGGGCGGGCTTTCGACAACGACACCGGATGGCGGATCGACCTCGCCGTGGCGACCCCGGGGCTCGCGGGACGGGCGGTCGAGGCCCGTGTCGAGCGCGCCGCCACGCACGCCGAGCGGTGGTCGGACCACGCTCCGGTGACGGTGGTCTTCGACCACTAGCGACGGTCAGTCCCGCTTGCGCAGCCGCCGGTCCAGGGCCAGGGACAGTTCCGCCTCCACCACGCTGCGGGCCAGCGGGCGCAGGCGGTGGAGGGACTCCTGCGGGGCGTGGCGGAGGATCAGGCCGGCGAAGAGGTCGGCCAGCGCGTCGGCGTGGGTGCGGACCTCGGCGCCGGTGCGGAGCACCTCCCCGAGCGGGATGCCCTCGCGGACCAGGGCCGACGACACGTCCAGCAGGCGCCGGCTGATGTGGACGATCTCCTCGCCGTCGACGCCGAGGTAACCCAGGTCCAGTGCGGCGGCCAGGTTCTCCGGGGTGACCTCCCCGGAGAAGTGGTCGGCGAGTTCCTCGGGGGTGAGGCGGACCGGGGTCTCCTCGGTGGGGGTGTCCATGCCGAGGAGGTCGCCGACGTCGCGGCCGTGGTCGAAGGCCTCGGCGAGTTCCGCTATGCCGTTCAGGGTGTGACCGCGTTCCAGGAGCGCCGTGATCGTGCGCAGGCGGGACAGATGCTGGTCGTCGTACCAGGCGATGCGGCCCTCACGGCGCGGTGGCGGGATCAGCTTGCGCTCGCGGTAGAAGCGCAGCGTGCGCACCGTGATGCCGGCCAGCCGGGCCAGCTCGTCCATGCGGTACTCGCGCCGCTCACCGAGTCGTTCGCTGTCTTCTGCCACGCCTGAAGCCTAGGACGTACCGACGGTAACTTTCCTCGCGTGACCCCTACCCATCAGTACGGAGCCTGCTCTACCCTCCCCATTGCGCCAGTGTTCACTGGCGGAGTTCTGAGCGATGCGTGGAGGCTTCGGGATGGCCGAGCACGAACACGGACATGTACGAGTGGCGGTGGTCGGGTCCGGATTCGGCGGACTCGGGGCCGCCGTACGGCTGCGGCGCGAGGGGATCACCGACTTCGTCGTCCTGGAACGGGCGAGCAGTGTCGGCGGCACCTGGCGCGACAACAGCTATCCCGGGTGCGCGTGCGACGTGCCGTCGCACCTGTACTCGTTCTCCTTCGCGCCCAATCCCGACTGGCCCCGCTCCTTCTCCGGGCAGCGGCACATCCGCGCTTACCTGGAGCACGTCACCGACGTCTTCGGGCTGCGGCCCCACATCCGCTTCGACTCGGAGGTGAAGCGGATGGTCTGGGACGGCGAGCGGATGCGGTGGGAGATCGAGACGAGCAGCGGGAATCTCAGCGCGGACGTCGTCGTCTCCGCCACCGGGCCGCTGTCCGAGCCCAAGCTCCCCGACGTCCCCGGGCTCGACACCTTCCCCGGAAAGGTGTTCCACTCCGCCCAGTGGGACCACGACTACGACCTGCGCGGCAAGCGGGTCGCCATGGTCGGCACCGGGGCGTCCGCGATCCAGATCGTGCCCTCCATCCAGCCGCTCGTGTCGCGGCTGACGCTGTTCCAGCGCACCCCCGCCTGGGTCCTGCCCCGCGTCGACCGGGCCATCAGCGGTGCCGAGCGCGCCCTGCACCGGGCGCTGCCCGTCACCACCAAGCTGCGCCGCGGACTGCTCTGGGGCATCAGGGAGTTGCAGGTCCAGGCGTTCACCAAACATCCCGGCGAGCTCGGCTTCGTCGAGCAGCTGGCCAAGCGCAACATGGGCCGCGCGATCAAGGACCCGGCCCTGCGTGCCAGGCTCACCCCCGACTACCGCATCGGCTGCAAGCGGATCCTGCTGTCGAGCACGTACTATCCGGCGCTCGCGCAGCCCAATGTCGATGTCGTCGCGAGCGGGCTGAGCGAGGTGCGCGGATCGACCGTCGTCGGGGCCGACGGGAGCGAGGCCGAGGTCGACGCGATCGTCTTCGGCACCGGGTTCCACGTCACCGACATGCCGATCGCCGAGCGGGTCGTCGGCGCGGAGGGGAAGACCCTCGCCGAGAGCTGGGCGGGCGGGATGCAGGCGCTGCGCGGCGCCGCCGCCGCCGGGTTCCCCAACTGGATGACGGTCATCGGGCCCAACACCGGCCTCGGGAACTCCTCCATGATCCTCATGATCGAGTCCCAGCTGAACTACCTGGCCGACTACATGCGCCAGCTCGACGTCCTGGGAGGCCGGGTCGCCCTCGACGCCCGCCCCGGCGCCGTGCGCGCCTGGAACCACCGGGTGCAGGAGCGGATGAGGCGCACGGTGTGGAACACCGGCGGCTGCACCAGCTGGTACCTCGACGAGAGCGGGCGCAACACCACCATCTGGCCCGGTACGACGAGTGAGTTCCGGCGGGAGACCCGGCGGGTCGACCTCGCCGAGTACGCCGTTCTGCGGACGCGCCCCAGCCACCCGGTCACCCAGGAGAACTCCGAGGTGACCGCGTGAGCCGCCTCGCCCACGTCACCTCCGGGCCGTACGCCCCGCCCGCCGCCGCCCGTGAGCTGACCGCCCGTTCCGCCGACGGCGCCCGGCTACACGTCGAGGTGCACGGCCCCGAGCAGGCGCCCGCGGTCGTCCTCGCCCACGGCTGGACCTGCTCGACCGCCTTCTGGGCGGCGCAGATCCGCGAACTGGCCGCCGACCACCGGGTCATCGCCTACGACCAGCGCGGCCACGGACGCACCCCCGCGAGCCCGGCGTGCAGCACCGACGCGCTCGCCGACGACCTCGAGGCCGTTCTCACCGCCACCCTCGCGCCGGGGGAACAGGCCGTGGTCGCCGGGCACTCCATGGGCGGGATGACGGTGATGGCCGCCGCCGGCCGGCCCGCGTTCCGTGCGCACGTGGCCGCCGTCCTGCTGTGCAGCACGGGCAGTTCGCGGCTGGTCGCCGAGTCGACGGTGCTGCCGCTGCGGCCGGGACGGGTGCGGGCCCGGCTGACCGGGCGCATCCTCGGCTCCCGGGCCCCGCTCGGACCGGTCACACCGCTCGCCCGCCGGATCCTCAAGTACGCGACGATGGGCCCCGCTTCCGCCCCGGACATGGTCGAGGCGTGCGCCCGCATCGTGCACGCCTGCCCCCGCGCGGTGCGCCACGCCTGGTCGCGGGTGCTCGACGGGCTCGACCTCGACCACGGACTCGACCGGTTGCGCGTACCGGTCGAGATCGTGGCCGGCGGCGCGGACCGGCTCACCCCGGCCGTGCACGCCCGGTCGCTCGCCGCCGCGCTGCCCCACTGCCTCGGCGTCACCGAACTGCCGGGGATCGGCCACATGACACCGGTCGAGGCACCCGATCTGGTCACCGGGAAGATCCGGGCCCTGGCCGCCGCCCACATACCCGCCGTACCCGCCGTCGAGGAGAGCGCATGAGCAGGGGCAGTCTCGAAGGAAAGGTCGCCGTCGTCACCGGAGCGGCGCGCGGCGTCGGGGAGCTGCTGGCGCGCAAACTCTCCGCGCGCGGGGTGAGGGTGGCGCTGGTCGGGCTGGAGCCGGACGCGCTGAAGGACGTCTCCGCGCGGCTGCACAGTGACAGCGGCCACTGGTACGCGGACGTCACCGACCACGAGGCGATGGCCCGGGTCGCCGGGGAGGTCCGGGAGCGGTTCGGCCGGGTCGACATCGTGGTCGCCAACGCCGGTGTGGCGACGGGCGGTCCGTTCACCGAATCCGATCCGGAGTCCTGGCGGCGGGTGATCGAGGTGAACCTGATCGGATCGGCGGTCACCGCGCGGGCGTTCCTGCCGCTGCTCGCCGAGAGCCGCGGCTATCTGCTCCAGATCGCCTCCCTCGCCGCGATCACCCCGGCGCCGATGATGACGGCGTACTGCGCCTCCAAGTCCGGTGTGGAGGCGTACGCGCACGCGTTGCGGGCCGAAGTCGGGTACCGGGGCGTGAAGGTGGGCGTCGGGTACCTGTCGTGGACCGACACCGACATGGTGCGCGGGGCCGACCAGGACGACGTGATGCGGGAGTTGCGGCAGCGGCTGCCGTGGCCGTCCAACAAGACCTATCCGCTGGGCCCGGCCGTGGACCGGCTGGTGGCCGGCATCGAGCGGCGGGCGAGCCACGTGTACGGGCAGTGGTGGCTGCGCGGGATGCAGGGCGTGCGCGGTTACCTGCCCGCGGTCATCGGGACCGTGGGACAGCGGGAGATGCGGCGGTTCGGCGACCGGCTCGCGGGCGTCCGCCCGGGGTTGGTCGGGGCGGGCGGCAACGCCGATGAGCAGCACCGGAACACGGTCCGTGACTGATCGACATGCGTGGGGTGACGGGCCGTGTGAATCTGGTCGGGCAAGTTCCCCCCACCCCACAACGGGAGTGAACCCACATGGGTATGAAGGACCAGTTCCAGGAGAAGTCCGAGCAGTTCCAGCAGCAGGCCAAGCAGCGTGCCCAGCAGGGCAAGGAGCAGCTGCAGAACCGCGGCCGCCGTCGGGACGAGGACATGGACGAGCAGCGGCGTCAGCGGGAGTCCGAGGAGCGCATCGACCAGGACTACGACGCCTGACGTCGAGTGCCGAGGACGTCCGAGGACCGCTGAAGACGTCTGAACGCGTCATGCGCTGAAGCGGAAGGGGTGCCCCATGGCGAAGGGGCGCCCCTTCTCACGTCCGGGGCGGCAGCTTCGGCCGGGAGCGGTCGGGCACGTCGCGGTAGGTCGGAGGCGTCGCCGGAGGGCTGGTCTCCAGCAGGTCGAGGGCGAGCCGCACCGCGTCGTCGAGCACCGCGTAGCGGCCCTCGGCCCAGTCCAGCGGGGTGCGCAGCGCCTCCAGGTCGGGGGTGACGCCCTCGTTCTCCACGGACCAGCCGTACGCGTCGAACCAGGCCGCGTTCATCGGCACCGTGATCACCGTGCCGTCGCCGAGCCGGTGCCGGCCGGTCATGCCGACCACCCCGCCCCAGGTGCGCTGGCCCACCACCGGGCCCAGCCGGAGCAGTTTGAACGCGGCGGTGATCATGTCGCCGTCGGAGCTGGTCGCCTCGTCCGCGAGGGCGACGACCGGTCCGCGCGGGGCGTTGGAGGCGTACGAGACGGGCTGGGCGTCGCGGGTGAGGTCCCAGCCGATGATGGTGCGGGTCAGTTTCTCGACGACGAGTTCGCTGATGTGGCCGCCGGCGTTGCCGCGCACGTCCACGATCAGCGCGGGGCGGGACATCTCCATGCGCACGTCGCGGTTGAACTGGGCCCAGCCGGAGCCGCCCATGTCGGGGATGTGCAGGTAGCCGCACCGGCCGTCGCTCAACTCGCGCACCACCGCGCGGCGTTTGGCGACCCAGTCCTGGTAGCGCAGCGGGGTCTCGTCGACGAGCGGGACGACGGCGACCCGGCGGGGCGGGCCGGCGCCCTCCGCCGGGACGAACGTCAGCTCCACCGTCGTACCGCCCGCGCCCGCGAGCAGCGGGTAGGGGCCGGCGACCGGGTCCACCGGGCGGCCGTCGACGTGGGTGAGGACCGCGCCCTCGCGGACGCCGGTGCCGGCCAGCGGGGAACGGGCGCGGGAGTCGGAGGAGTCGCCGGGCAGGATCCGCCTGACCGTCCAGCCGGCGTCGCGGGGAACGAGGTTGGCGCCGAGCAGGCCCTGGCGGCGCTGGTAGTGCGGGGGCCCCTCGTTGCGGCGGGCGGCGGTGACATAGGCGTGGGAGGTGCCGAGTTCGCCGAGCACCTCGCGCAGCAGGTCCGCGAACTCGTCGGGGGAGGCGACCCGTTCGACCAGCGGGCGGTACTGCTCCAGGACCGCGTCCCAGTCGATGCCGCACATGCCCGGTTCCCAGAAGTGGGCGCGGATCAGCCGCCCGGCCTCCGCGTACGCCTGGCGCCACTCGGCGGCCGGGTCGGCCTCGTGCAGGATGCGGCGGGCGTCGATCCACACCGTGGAGTCGCTGTCGCCGGGCTCGGTGGCGGGCACCGCGCGCAGCTCGCCCTCGTCGACCACGACCAGCCGGGTGCCGTCGCCGCTGACCGCGAAGAAGTCCAGATCCACGACGAGTTCGGACTTCTTCGCCTTGCCGATGCCGAAGTGCTCCAGGGTCGGGCGGCCGCTGACGTCGTTCGGGTTGGCGAAGGTCTCGCCGAGCGCGCCGGAGATCGGCCAGCGCAGCCACACCAGACCGCAGCCCGCGACCGGGTACAGCCCCGAGTACTTGGAGGCGGCCACCGGGAAGGGGGTGACCCTGCTCTCCAGGCCCTCCGCCTCGACGGTCACCGTGCCGCCCTCGCCGCCCTCCTCGGCGTCCTCGCGCTCGACCGGGTCCAGCCCCCCGGCCGCCGGACGCCCCTCGGGGTTCAGCGCGAACGGGGAGGGGGTCGCCGACGACAGCGGCACCAGATACGGGCGGCAGCCCAGCGGGAAGGACAGGTCGCCGGTGTGCACGTCGTACACCGGGTCGAAGCCGCGCCAGGACAGGAAGGCGAGATAGCGGCCGTCCCGGGTGAAGACCGGGTTCTCGTCCTCGAAGCGGCCGTTGGTGACGTCGATGACCGTCCGGTCCTTGATCCGGGCGAGTTTGATCTGCCGCAGCGACCGCCCGATCCCGGGATGGGACCAGGTCAGCCACGCCCCGTCCGGGGAGAAGGCGAGGTCGCGCACGGGCCCGTTGCGGGAGCGGACCAGCTCGGTGACCTCCCCCCGGCTCTCCTCGTCGGTGTCGACCAGCAGCAGCCGCCCGTCGTGCGCGGCGACGGCCAGCCGCTGCCCCTCCGGGTCGGCCACCGTCTCCAGCACCCGGCCCAGCTTCCCGGCGGCCAGCCGCCGGGGGGCGCGCTGGCCGGTGGCCCGGGGCAGGGAGGCGATCTCGATCGCGTCCTCGCCCTCGGCGTCCGTCACGTACGCCACCCGGTCGCCCGCGCCGAGCATCTCCGGCAGCCGGACCCGTACGCCCGGGGTGTCGGTGAGGGTGCGCGCGGGACCGTCGCGGTGGGTGAGCCAGTACAGGCTGCCGCGTACGACGACGGCGCTCGCGCGGCCGGTCTCGTCGACCGAGATGCCGTCGAGGTGGCGGGCGGCGGGCACCTGGTAGGAGCGCCGCCCGGAGCGCGGCCCGCTCAGCGTCACGTCGAGACGGTGCGGGGCGGCGCCGGCGGACAGGTCGTCCACGATCCACAGGTCGCCGGCGCACTGGTAGACGACCCGGGTGCCGTCACTGGCGGCGTGCCGGGCGTAGAAGGCGTCGTGATCGGTGTGGCGGCGCAGGCCGGAGCCGTCGTACGCGCACGAGTACAGGTTGCCGACGCCCTCGTGGTCGGAGAGGAAGGCGATCCGGCCGGCGACGAACATCGGGGAGTGCAGATGGCCGTCGAGTCCGTCGAGGAGCCGGTGCCCGTGCAGCCACAGCCTGCCCGTGGCGCCGCCCCGGTAGCGCTTCCAGGAGGCCGGTTCGTGCGGCGGGGTGCCGGTGAGCAGCAGCGACCTGCGCTCCCCGGCGAGGTCGGCGACCTGGATGTCGGAGACCGGGCCCCAGGGCAGTTTGCGGCCGGGGCTGCCGTCGCAGGCGAGCTTGTAGGCCCAGGTGAAGTACGAGAAGGGCTCGCCGTGCGAGGCGACGGCGAGGATCTCGGCGTGGCCGTCGTCGTCGGGGGGCGCCCAGCCGCAGACCCGGGTGTCGGAGCTGCCCCAGTAGGTGAGGCGCCGGCCGGGTCCGCCGTCCACCGGGACGAGGTGCACCTCGGGGTCGAGGCTGCGCCAGCTCGTGTACGCGATGTGGCGGCCGTCGGGGGAGAAGCGGGGGTGGCCGAGTTTGGTGCGGTCGACGGTGAGCCGCCAGGCGCGGCCCGGGCCGTCCAGCGGGGCGAGCCAGAGGTCGTCCTCGGCCACGAAGCACAGCAGGTCGTCCTTGAGGTGCGGCAGGCGCAGATAGCTCACCTTTCCCATGCTTTGCCGGGGTTCGGGGCCCGGCAACTTATAAGTAACCGACAACTGTGACGCGAGCCACGAACGAAACCGTTTCGTTTCGCTAGAGGGTGGAGTACCTTCGTCTTGTACGAAACCGTGTCGTTTCTTTGACAGGGTGGACACCGGAGCGGAAGGGTGAACGGTATGAGCGAAGCAGTGACGACGCGCCGAAGCCGGATCACCCCCGAGCGCGAGGCCGAGTTGTACGGGGCCGTGCTCGACCTGCTCCGCGAGGTCGGCTACGACGCCGTCACCATGGACGCCGTGGCCGCCCGCACCCGGTCCAGCAAGGCCACCCTCTACCGCCAGTGGGGCGGCAAGGCCGAGCTGGTGGTGAGAGCGATGCGCAGCCAGAAGCCCGGCGGCATCGCCGACGTCGACACCGGCACCCTGCGCGGTGACCTGCACACCGTCGTCAGACGTGAGGACGACTGCGCCATGGCACAGAACGCGGCGCTGATGCGTGCGCTGGCCATGGCGGTCCACATGAACGACGATCTCCGCCAGGCGTTCAAGGAACTCCTGGTCGAACCGGAGATGAAAGGGTTCCGGCGGATGATCCGGCGCGCGGTCGACCGGGGCGAGGTCCGCCCCGACAACCCGGCGCTGGACTACGTGGTGCACATGCTCGTCGGCGCGTTCGCCACGCGGACGCTGATCGACGACCTGCCGCCCACGCAGCAGTTCCTCACCTCGTACATCGACGCCGTGGTGCTCCCCGCCCTCGGCGTGACCACTCACTGACCGTCCCCTCAGCCAGTCACCACCTGACGTCACCGCTCACGTCGTCGGGCTGATCACCCCTGCCCCGAAGCAACCACGACCTGACCGGGAGTACGCCCTCGTGGCCACTTTCCTCTATCGACTCGGCCGGTTCGCCTTCAGGCGACGGCATCTCGTAACCCTCTTCTGGGTGGCGCTGCTGGCGCTCGCGGGCGCCGGCGCCGTCGGCGCCCCGGCGGCCGGCAACTCCTCCTTCTCCATCCCCGGCACCGAGGCCCAGAAGGCCTTCGACCTGCTGGAGGAGCGCTTCCCCGGCTCCAGCGCCGACGGAGCGACCGCACGCGTCGTCTTCAAGGCACCCGCCGGCGAGAAGATGACCGACGCCGGCAACAAGAAGACCGTCCAAAGCACCGTCGACACCCTCGGCGGCGGCTCCGAGGTCGCCGGTGTCACCGACCCGTACCAGGGCGGCGGCGTCAGCGAGGACGGCACCGTCGCCTACGCCTCGGTCAGCTACAAGGTCTCCGGCATGGAGCTGGAGGACTCCTCACGCGATGCCCTGGAGGGCGCCGCCGAGGACGCCCGTGACGCCGGGCTGACCGTGGAGATCGGCGGTGACGCCCTCCAGGCCGTCCCGCACACCGGAACCGCCGAGATCATCGGCATCGGCGTCGCCGCGGTCGTCCTCGTCATCACCTTCGGCTCGCTGCTCGCGGCCGGGCTGCCGCTGCTCACCGCCGTCATCGGCGTCGGCATCGGCGTCGCCGGCATCACCGCGCTGGCCGGCGCGCTGGACCTCGGCTCCACCACCTCCATCCTGGCCAGCATGATCGGCCTCGCGGTGGGCATCGACTACGCGCTGTTCGTCGTCTCCCGCTACCGGGCCGAACTGGCCGAGGGCCGCGCAGGCGAGGAAGCGGCCGGCCGGGCCGTCGGCACGGCGGGCTCCGCGGTGGTCTTCGCCGGCCTGACCGTCGTGATCGCCCTGGTGGGCCTGTCGGTCGTCAACATCCCGATGCTGACCAAGATGGGCATCGCCGCCGCCGGCACGGTCGCCCTCGCGGTCCTGATCGCCCTCACCCTCATCCCCGCCCTGCTCGGCTACGCGGGCCGCCGGGTCCGTCCGGCCGGCGAGAAGAGCAAGCTGCTCGGCGGTGGCCGCGCCGCGAAGAAGCCGCAGCGCCCCAACATGGGCACCCGCTGGGCGAGCTTCGTCGTCCGCCGTCCGGTGGCCGTCCTGCTGCTCGGCGTCGTCGGTCTGGGCGCCGCGGCCGTCCCGGCGGCCTCGCTGGAACTCGGCCTGCCCGACGACGGCTCGCAGCCGACGTCCACGACCCAGCGCCGCGCCTACGACCTGCTCTCCGAGGGCTTCGGGCCCGGCTTCAACGGCCCGCTGGTGGTCGTGGTCGACGCGAAGAGCAGCGACGACCCGCAGGCCGTGTTCAAGCAGGCCGCCGACGACATCAAGGGCCTCGACAACGTCGTGAACGTCAGCCCGGCGCAGCCCAACAAGGCCGACGACACGGCGACGATCACCGTCGTTCCCGACGCCAAGCCCTCCTCGGTGACCACCGAGGACCTGGTGCACGACATCCGTGACACGGGTGCGGACATCCAGGCCGACACCGGCGCCGACGTCCTGGTCACCGGCGCCACGGCGATGAACATCGACGTCTCGCAGAAGCTCAACGACGCGCTGGTGCCGTATCTGGTCCTGGTGGTCGGCCTGGCCTTCCTGCTGCTGATCGTGGTCTTCCGCTCGATCCTGGTCCCGCTGAAGGCGGCCCTCGGTTTCCTGCTGTCCGTCATGGCGGCCCTCGGCGCGGTCGTCGCGGTTTTCCAGTGGGGCTGGCTGTCCGGCCTGATGGGCGTCGAGGAGACCGGCCCGATCATGTCGATGATGCCGATCTTCATGGTCGGCGTGGTCTTCGGACTGGCCATGGACTACGAGGTGTTCCTCGTGACCCGGATGCGGGAGGCCTACGTCCACGGCGAGAAGCCCGCCCAGGCCGTGGTGACCGGCTTCAAGTACAGCGCGCGGGTGGTGACCGCGGCGGCGGTCATCATGATGGCGGTCTTCTCCGGCTTCATCGGCTCCAGCGACTCGATGGTCAAGATGATCGGCTTCGGCCTCGCGGTCGCCGTCCTCTTCGACGCGTTCGTCGTCCGCATGGCGATCGTCCCGGCGGTGCTGGCCCTGCTCGGCGAGAAGGCCTGGTGGCTGCCGAAGTGGCTGGACCGCGCCCTGCCCAACGTGGACGTCGAGGGCGAGGGCCTGCGCACGGAGGGCGACCGGAAGGACGAGGACCGGGAACTCGTCCGGGCCTGACGGCCTGAACGAGTACGCAGAACCAGCCGGTGAGGGCTCCGTGGGGACGGGGCGCCCTCACCGGCTTCCTTCTGCGGGAGTTTCGGGACCCCGCGTCAGGTGCCGTATACCGTGGAGCGATGTCCGACGTGAACGACCCGGACCGTCAACTCTCCGTTGTCCACCGTGTAGATGACGCGGTAATCGCCGACACGGAGTACACCGTGGCCTGAGCCGACCGCCACGTCTCTGTCGGACACGGGCGGGTGCGTGGGCGCGGTACGGGGGGCACCCTGGAATGAGAGGAATTCCGGAGGTGATCGTCATGACGCACACCGCAGTGGGATGGCACGTGGACCTGGAGTTCGAGGAGGACGACCGGCAGACGCGCGCCGCCGCGATGGTCCGGCTGCCCGACGGGACCGAGGTACGGGCCCACGGTCACGCGAGCCGGCACCACACCGACTCCAATCAGCCACGGGTCGGGGAGGAGATCGCCGGCGCACGCGCGCTGAACGAGCTCGCCATGCAGATGCTCACCAAGGCGCACGGTGAGATCGACGACGCGTCGGGCCGCATCTCGCACCCGATCCACGTCTAGGACCTAGGCCGTCAGGGCCTGCCGTACCGCCCGTATCAGCGCCTGGGCCCTGGGATCCGCCGTCACCGTCCTGCGGAAGCCGTTGGTGACATAGCCGAAGGCGACGCCCGACTCCGGGTCGGCGAAGCCGAGGGAGCCGCCGCGGCCGGGGTGACCGAAGGAGCCCGGGGCCAGGAGGGGGGAGGCGCCGCCGTGCAGCATGTAGCCGAGCCCGAAGCGGGTGCTGACGACCAGCACCCGGTCGGGGCCCGCCGACTCCTCGGCGCGGGCGAGTGCGACGGTGGCCGGGTCGAGGAGGCGTACGCCGTCGACCGGGCCGATCAGTGACGCGTAGAAGCGGGCCAGCCCGTCCGCCGTCGCGATCCCGCCCGCGGCGGGCAGGGCCGCCGCGCGGAACACCGGGTCGTTCTGGTCCGGGAAGGGCGTGATCGCCGCGAAGGCGCGGCGGGTGAGGGAGGACGGGTCGGCGTAGGCGTCGGCGACCGAGCGCTTGGGGCGGGCGCGGAGCGTCCCGGACGGCTCGGGGCCCTCGATCCTGCCGACCGTGCCGACGCGGTGGGCCCGCGCGTCCGGCAGCCCCACCCACAGGTCCAGTCCCAGCGGGCCGGCGATCTCCGACGCGATCCACTCGCCGGACCCACGGCCGGTCACGCGGCGCACCAGCTCGTCGACCAGCCAGCCGTAGGTCAGCGCGTGATAGCCGTGGTCGGTGCCCGGCTCCCACACGGGAGCCTGCGCGGCGAGGGCCTCGGCGGCCCGTACCGGGTCGGCCGCCTCGTCCAAGGTGAGCGGACGGTCCAGGACCGGGAGCCCGGCGCGGTGGTTCAGCACGTGCCGGACCAGCAGCCGCTCCTTGCCGTGCGCCTTGAACTCCGGCCAGTACCGGCCGACCGGGGCGTCCAGGTCCAGTTCGCCGCGCTGGTGCAGCAGCAGGAGCACGGCGGCGGCGACGCCCTTGGTCGCCGAGCGCACGACCTGCGCGGTGTCCCGCCGCCAGGGCTCGGTGCCGTCGACGTCCCGCACCCCGGCCCACAGGTCGACGACCTTGCGTCCGTCCCGGTACACGGCGACGGCGGCGCCCCGGTCCCCGAGCACCTCGAAGTTCCGCGCGAACGCCTCCCCGACCGGCTCGAAACCCTCGGCCACTGTGCCGTGCACGTCGACGCCCACGTTCCTGTCGGTCCTTCCGCTCGCCTGTGACACTCGCCTGTGACAGTGGGTGCAACCGTGCCGGTCCGCCTGCGATTCCTGGGCGGGGCCGACCGGGCACGACCGTTACGGACGGCCGGGTGCGGCCGGTACCGAGCGCGGATCGAAACCGTACGGCAGCTCCAGACGGTGGGCGCGCATCAGGGCGTCGTCGGCGAGCAGGTCGGCCGTGGCGCCGTCCGCCGCGATCACGCCGTCGCTGAGGACCAGCGAGCGCGGGCACAGTTCGAGGGCGTAGGGCAGGTCGTGCGTGACCATCAGGACGGTGACGTCCAGGGAGCGCAGGATGTCGGCGAGTTCGCGGCGGGAGGCGGGGTCCAGGTTGGAGGACGGCTCGTCCAGGACCAGGATCTCCGGCTCCATGGCGAGGACGGTCGCCACGGCCACCCGGCGCCGCTGGCCGAAGGAGAGGTGGTGCGGCGGGCGGTCCTTGAACTCCGCCATGCCGACCCGGCCCAGCGCCCGGTCCACCCGCTCCTCCAGCTCGGGCCCCCTGAGCCCGGCCGCCGCCGGACCGAACGCCACGTCCTCGCGCACCGTCGGCATGAAGAGCTGGTCGTCCGGGTCCTGGAAGACGATGCCGACCCGGCGCCGGATCTCCGCCATGTGCCGCTTGCCCACGGGCAGCCCGGCCACCGTCACCGTGCCGGTGCCGCCGGTCAGGATGCCGTTGAGGTGGAGGACGAGGGTCGTCTTGCCGGCGCCGTTCGGGCCGAGCAGCGCGACCCGCTCGCCGCGCGCGATCGAGAAGTCGACGCCGAACAGGGCCTGATGGCCGTCGGGGTAGGCGAAGGCGAGGCCGGAGACCTCCAGGGAAGCAGTACTCACAGGACCCATCCGAGCAGACAGACGACGAGGGCGGCCGAGGGGAGGGCGAGGGCGTACGACCACTGCGCCCGGTCCGCGGTCGCCTCGTCGATCACCGGCATGGAACCGGCGTATCCGCGGCTCACCATGGCCAGGTGCACCCGCTCGCCGCGTTCGTAGGAGCGGATGAACAGCGCGCCCGCCGACTTGGCGAGCACGCCCCAGTGCTTCACCCCGCGTGCCTCGAAGCCGCGGGACTCACGGGCGATCCTCATGCGCCGCATCTCGTCGGTGATGACATCGCCGTAGCGGACCATGAAGGAGGCGATCTGCACCAGCAGCGGCGGGAGCTTCAGCCGCTGGAGGCCGAGCAGCAGTGCGGGCAGTTCGGTGGTGGAGGCGAGGAGGACCGAGGCGGCCACGCCCAGGGTGCCCTTGGCCAGCACGTTCCAGGCGCCCCACAGTCCGTCGACGCTCAGCGACAGCCCGAGGACGTCGATCCGCTCGCCCTCCGCGACGAACGGCAGGAGCACGGCGAAGGCGACGAACGGGACCTCGATCAGCAGCCGCTTGAGCAGGAAGGCGGCCGGGACGCGGGCGGTGTACGCGACGAGGGCGAGCAGCCCGGCGTACACCGCGAACGCCCACATCGCCTCGCGCGGGGTCGACACGACCACGACCACGAAGGCGAGGACCGCGGCGAGTTTGGTGTGCGGCGGCAGGGCGTGCACGGGAGAGTGCCCGTGCCGGTACAGCTTGTGCGCGTGGCCCGCTCCCACGTCAGACGCTCGTGCCGCTGGGGGACGTGGCGTCGGCCGTGTCCCGCGTACGCCGCCTGCGGACCGCCCAGAACACGCCGGTGCCCGCGACGGCCGTCACGCCCACGCCGATCACGCCGGCCAGACCGCCGGAGAGGCGGGCGTCGTCGACGTCCTCGACGCCGTAGTCGGCCAGCGGGGAGCCGGCGGTCGCGTGCTCCTCGGCCTTCTCGTCCATGCCGTGGTCGGTGGCGACCTTCTCCAGGCCGTCGGGGTTCGCGGAGGCGTAGAAGCTGACGAACCCGGCGAGGACCAGCGAGGTGACCAGACCGGTGATCCAGACCTTCCGCCGGGAGCGGGCGGCGACGGGGACGGCCTCCGGCTCCGCCTTTGGGGCGTCGACCAGCTCGCCGTTCACCCGCAGCTTGAGCCTCTGCTTCAGCCCGCGTGCCCCGTGCACCAGGTCCGGGCGGACGGCGATGACGGAGCCGACCGTCAGGGCGGTGATCACGGCCTCGCCGATGCCGATGAGGACGTGCACGCCCACCATGGCGGTGGCGACCTTGCCGAGGGAGACGTCGGTGGTGCCGCCGACGGCGTAGAGCAGGGTGAAGACGACGGCGGAGGCCGGGACGGAGACCAGCGCGGCGACGAAGGACGCGGCGGTCGCCGAGCGGCGGGTGCGCGGCAGCACCTTCACCAGACCGCGGAAGAGCGGGTACGCGACGATCGTCGTGGTGATCGCCATCGTGGTGATGTTCACGCCGAGCGCGGTCAGTCCGCCGTCGGCGAAGAGGACGGCCTGCATCAGCAGGACGACGGAGACGCAGAGGACCCCGGTGCAGGGGCCCACGAGTATCGCGGCGAGGGCGCCACCGAGCAGGTGGCCGCTGGTTCCCGCCGCGACGGGGAAGTTCAGCATCTGCACGGCGAAGATGAAGGCCGCCACCAGCCCGGCCAGCGGTGCGGTCCGTTCGCCCCCGCTCTCGGCTCCGCCCGGGCGGGAGGCGCCCCCGAGTTCGCGGCGCGCGCCGCGCAGGCTCACGGCGATGGCGCCGGCGGCGACGAGTCCGGCCGCGGCGGACACAGGGGCGTCGATGAATCCGTCAGGTGCGTGCACGGACTCGATGATGTGGCCTGTTGCAAACACTGCGCAAGAGCGAGCGGCTTGTTTTACCTCACGCATACCTCATCTGTGATATGCGCCTCTCGGGCGCGCGAATTCCGTTTTCGGTGCACGATTGAACGGGGGGTGGGTATGCGGATTGCACGCCTTTCGGGCAGATCGACGCAGCGTAAGGGGCCCACCGATGTCCGTAGTAGAGCAGTACGCGCGAGCCCACATCGTCACCGACGTCGTGGAAGAGGACCGCGGAGCGGTACCCGTGGTACTGCGCTACGACCCCGGACAGGACCCCCGCTGCGTCCGCATGGCGCTGCCTGGCACCGGGCACCGCGAGTGGGCCGTCGACCGGGAACTGCTGGAGCGGGGCCTGCGCGCCCCCGCGGGCCGGGGCGAGATACGGGTGTGGCCGTGCGGACGGGTCCAGACCGTGGTCGAGTTCCACACCGCGCAGGGCGTGTCGGTGGTGCAGTTCGAGACGAAGACCCTGACGCGGTTCCTGCGGCGGACCTACGCGGCCGCCGCCCAGCCCGTCCCGCACTGACCCCTCGGCCGGGTCGGCCGGCTCAGCCGGCGCTCTTCAGCAGCGCCGCCACGATCGGTCCGGCCGTCGAACCGCCGTGACCGGCCTTCTGGACCACGCCCGCGGCCGCCAGGTCCCCGCGGTACGCGGTGAACCAGCCGTTGGGCTTCTTCTGCCCGTCGACCTCGGCCGACCCGGTCTTGGCGCCGGTCTGCCCGCTCACCCCGGCCATCGCCTCCGCCGCCGTGCCGTAGGCCGCGGTGTACGACATCAGCTCCCGCAGCTGCGCCAGCGTGCCGGCCGACAGGGTGCGCGAGGCCGTCGCGAGCTTGCGCCCGTCGACCTCGGGGGAGACCAGGTACGGCTGGCGGAAGACGCCCGACTGGACCGTCGCCGACACCGACGCCATGTTCAGCGGGTTCATCCGCACCCCGCCCTGGCCGATCAGGGAGGCACCCATCGGGGCCGCCGACTGCACCGGCACCGAGCCGTCGAAGGTCGGCACGCCGACCTGCCAGTCGTTCCTCCCCAGCCCGAACACCTGCTGGGCCTGCTTGGTCAGGTCGTCGTCCTTCAGCTCGGGCGCCTGGCTGATGAAGGCCGTGTTGCAGGAGCGGGCGAAGCTCGCCTTGAACGTGCCGTCCTTGATCTCGAACTTGTCGTCGTTCTGGAACTTCCAGCCGCCGTAGCTGAAGTACTTCGGGCACGGGTGCTGCTCGTCCATCGAGGCGAGCCCCTTCTCGATCAGCATCGAGGCGGTGATCACCTTCATGGTGGAGCCTGGCGCGAGCGAGCCCTGGAACGCGGTGTTGAAACCGCGCGAGGAGTTCGCCACCGCCAGGACCTCGCCGGTCGACGGGCGCAGCACCACGACTGACGCCCGCTCCTTCTTCGCCACCTGTGCCTCGGCGGCGGCCTGCAGGGACGGGCTCAGCGTGGTCTTCACCGTGCCGGGCGTGCCCTCGCTCAGCTCCAGCAGCGTCTTGTCGGACAGCTCCGCCTTCTTCGACGCCTTGCCGCGGACGATCCGCAGCTCGACGCCGGCCTCGCCGCCCGCCTTCTCGCCGTACTTCTCGCGCAGTCCGTCCAGCACCGACCCCAGGGACGGGTACGCGGCGGTGGTCAGCTCGTTGCCGTCCCGGTCCAGCGCCTTGACCGGAGGGGTGCCCGCCTCGCCGGTGACCAGCTTGTCGCCGTCCTCGAGCTCGGGATGCACGACGGCCGGTTGCCAGGCCACCCGCGGCTCACCGTCCCCCGCCCCGCGTACGACGGTCAGCGCGCTGTCGTACGCCAGCGGCTTGCCGGCCTCCTCGTACGACACCGTGCCCTTGACGGAGAAGGGGACCTTGTCACCGGCGGGGGTGCCCGCGGTGAGGGTGACGTCCCCGACCCGGGCGTCCTTGGCGTAGGCGGTGAGCAGGGCGGTCGCGGCCTTCGGGTCGTCGGTGGCGGCGGCCGCCTCGCCCACCTTCCCGGCCTGCCAGGCGGTGAGGAAGCGCTCGGCCGTCGCGGTGACCTCGTCGGCGGACAGCGGGCCGGTCCTGACGCCCTCGGCTGCGGAAGTCGTACGGGCGCCGTCCTCGGCGGCGGCACCGCCGCCGAGCAGCGCGTAGGCGCCGAACCCGGCGCCGCCGACGACCACGGCGATCACTCCGCCGAGCACGACGGGCCTCGTCCTCCGCCCCTCGGCGGCGTTCCTTCTGTTCTTCCCCACTGCTTCCCGTTCCTCCGCTGTCCGCCGGGCTCCCCGTGGCCCCCGTGGCGCTCACGTGTGCCAACGACGGGCACCACCCTAGAGTCCCGCCCCGCGCCCGGTGCGGTCAGCCGGCCGCTCGTAGCACGGCTGCGACAATCGGGCCGGCCGCGTCGCCGCCGTGGCCGCCCTGCTGGGCCATCGCCGCCGCGGCCACGTCGTTCCGGAAGCCGGTGAACCAGCTGTCGGAGGTGGCGTTGCCGTCGACCTCGGCGGAACCGGTCTTCGCGCCGATGTCACCGCCGAGCCCGGACATGGCCTCCTGCGCGGTGCCCTGGGTGGCGGTGAGCCGCATCATCTGCTTGAGCTGGGCGGCGGTGCCCGCCGGGAGCCCCTTGGCCCGCGCGGTCTGCCGGCCGTCGAGGTCGGGGGAGACCAGGTACGGCTGGCGGAAGGCGCCGGTGATGGCGGTGGCCGTCACGGAGGCCATGTTCAGCGGGTTCATCTGCACCTGGCCCTGTCCGATGGCGTTCGCCGCGCGGTCCGGTCCGGCGACGGCCGGGACGCTGCCGTCGAAGGAGACGATGCCGGTCTTCCAGTCGTCCCGGCCGAGCCCGAACCGTTCCTGCGCCTCCTGGGTGAGCGAGGCGTCGGTGAGCGGCTCCTCGTCGACGAGCTTGATGAAGGCCGTGTTGCAGGAGCGCAGGAAGCTGTTGGCGAGGCTGGCGCCCTCGTTCGGCTCCATGCCGGTGAGGTTCTTGAAGGTCTGGCTCTGCCAGGTCGCGGTGGGCGGGCAGGGCGCCGGGCCGTTCATCGACGTCACGCCGTTGTCGATGAGCATGGCGGCGGTGATGATCTTCATGGTGGAGCCGGGGGCGACCCGGCCCTGGAAGGCCGCGTTGAACCCGTCGTCGCGGTGGTTGGCCACCGCCAGCACCTCACCGGTGCTCGGCTTGACCGCCACCACCGACGACTCGGCGTACTGCCGCACCGCCTTCTCGGCCGCGGCCTGCGCCGTGGCGCTGAGGGTGGTGCGCAGCCTGCCCGGCTCGCCCTCGGCGAGGGTCAGCAGCGGGGTGTCGGCGGCCGGCCCGTCCGTGGTGTCCCCGGCGTGCCTGACCGCCAGTTCGACGCCGGGGGTGCCGCCCGCCTTCTCGCCGTACTTCTGGCGCAGGGTGTCCAGGATCGGCCCGAGAGAGGGGTACTTCTCCTTCGTCAGCACCGTGCCGTCGCGGTCCACCGCCTCGATGGGCGGCTGCGCGGACTCCCTGGTGACGAGGGTGTCGCCCTCCTTCAGGTCCGGGTGGACGACGGACGGCTCCCAGTCGACCAGCGCCCGCCCGGTGGTCTGCCCGCGCACGACGGTCAGCTCGCTCTTGTAGCTCAGCGCCTCGGACTTCCCGTCGAAGGAGACGGTCGCCTTCACCGTGAAGGGCACGGTGGCGCCGGTGGCCCTGCCGGGCGTGATGCCGACCTCGCCTATGCGCGCGTCGTCGCCGTACGCCGTCAGCAGCGCGCCGGCCTCCTGCGCGTTGTTCGTGTACGACGCCGCCCGGGACGCCTCCCCTTTCTCCCAGGCCGCGAAGAAACTCCTGGTGGTCTCCTCGACCTCCCCCTCGTCCGGCGGCCCGGACTTCTTCGTCCCCGCGGCGCTCGAGCCGCTCCCCCCGTCACCGTTCACGGCCGACACGATGGTGTAGACGCCGTACCCGGCCCCGCCCACCATCACCGCAAACACACCGCCGATGACGGCGGTCCTGACCCCCTTGCCCATCGGACGTTCCCCCTCCGCCGGGCTCCCACGCCTTGTGAACGTGTTCAAAAAGCTCGGTGAGTGAGCACTCTATGCGCAAGGAGTGACGACCGGGGCGGCTGTTTCCGTTTGTTGTCCGAACAGAGATCCGCCCGGCGACCGGAACGGCTCACACCCACGTGTCCAGCCACATCCGCGCCCGCCAGTCGTCGATCGGGATCGTCGTGCCGGTGTAGATGGGCCAGAAGTAGATGAAGTTCGCGTGATCCGGCCCCGTGGGGCCCCGACCAGGACGTTCGTCTCTGGCCGGGGCCGGATCAGGCGGCTTGGGCCGTCTCTGGGCCGTGATCTTGAGGATTGGACGCCAGATAGAGGCTGTCGACGGCCTTCCGGGTGCGTCCCTCGCTGCTCGGCATCAGGTGCGTGTACGTCCGGAGCGTGAACCCCGGATCGCTGTGACCGAGGTACTGGCTCAGGGCCCGGATGTTCTCGCCGGCGTCCAGCAGCACGGACGCGTAGAAGTGCCTGAGCGCGTGCATCCCGTGCTCGCGCGCGGACGCGTAGCGCTCGCCCGGCTTCGCCTTGGGGATGACGCCGGCGGCGGCCAGGGCGGGCTTCCAGTGGTGATCGTTGAAGACGCTCACGCGTACGTGGTTGCCCTCGACTCCGCTGAAGATGAGCCGCTTGGTGACGAGAGGGCCGTCAGGCGTACGCCAGGGAAGTGTCACGTCGATCGGCTCGCACTCCTTGGCGTGGTCCCGGAGAACGGCCGCCACAGCCTTGGGAAGCGGCACGTCCCGGGCCTTGCCGCCCTTGGGGAGGGCGAACACGTACTTGCCTCGGATGCGCTTGAGTTGGTGGCCCACGGCCAGCCATCCGCCCTCGAAGTCGAGTTCGTCAACGGCCAGACCGAAGATCTCGCCTTGTCGCAGACCGCAGCCTGCCCCGGCATCCACGGCGGCCTGGTAGCGCCGGGGGAGAGCGGCGCGCACGCCGAAGACCTGCTCTGCGGTCCACGGGATGACGCGCGGTTTACCGGCCTTCGGGAGCTGCACCGTGCGGGCGCGGCAGGGGTTCTTGCTGAGTAGCCCGTCGTCGACCGCCGCGCTCAGCGCTGCGGAGACGGTGCCCACGATGATGCGCCGGTGTGACTCCGCCGGCACCGTGGCTTCAAGGGCGGTGATCCAGGCGCGGATGTGCTCGGGCTTGAAGGAGCCGAGCGGGCGCGAGCCGATGTGGGGGTAGGCGTGCAGCCGGAGCCGACGCTCCGCGGCCTCACGGCTGTTGATTTCGCCGGTGTGCGTCTGCACCCAGCGTTCCGCGTACTGCCGGAACGTCGTCCGGGAGGCTCGCGGGTCAACGTACTGACCGCGCGACATGTCCGCTTCGATGTGCGTGAGCCACTGCTTGGCGAGCCGTAGTTCCTTGTCGCGGAAGGACTTGCTCTTCTCGGTGCCGTCCGGGCCGACGTACCGGGCGCGGTAGCGGAGGCCCGTTCCGTGACGGTCGGTCTTGGCCTTGACGGGCTTCCCGTTGGCGTCGGTTTCGGTCTTGTACCAGCGGTCTTGGATGTGGCCTGCCATGTGGCGGCGGTCCTCTCAACACGCAGCAGGGAGAGCCGCTCACGGCGGCTCTCCCTGCTGTCTGCGGTGGTGTCTGGCTAGGCGGCGGTGGCGCTGTTCTTGAGGCCGGTGACGTAGGCGCGTACGTCGGCGGGGTCGTAGCGGAGGTGCTTGCCGATGCGGAAGCCGGGCGGGCCGGTGCGCTTCTTGCGCCACTGGTAGACGGTCTCCAGGGGCACCTCGAACATCTCGGCGATGTCGGCGGGGGTGAGGTACCGGTCGGGGAGACCGCCGCGGAGAGTGGCCCGGGGGTCGAGGGCTGTCGGCTGTGCCAAAGGGACTCCAAGCGGGGAGGGCATGGCCGCCTCTGTCCGAGGTGCGGAATTCTGCGTCATGAGCGTCATGTGCGTCATTTAGGCGTCTGGCCTGCGGTTTTTGGATGACGCAGCCGTTTTGTCTGCGTCATGGGCACGTCGTGGGCTGCGTCATCCCATGACGCAGATGACGCAGCATGACGCTGGCGTCGCCGTCTGCGTCATGCTCTCGTCCGCAGGTCAGGTGCTGCTTTCGCGCCCGCATGACGCACATGACGCAGGATTTCCCCTCTTAGGAAAAGAGAGGGGGTGTCTGTGGTGGTGCGGTGCGGCTCAGGACATGAAGAAGGAGCCGCTTCGCGGCGCGTCCAGCGCAGGGCGGCGCTGCCGCCGAACAGCAAGAAGAGCACGCCCGGGCGGGGTGCTCTTCTTGCTTGTGTCGGTGACCGGGGCCGGTCGGTCAGAATGTCTGCTGGTGGTGCGGCGGCGCGGCGGGTGAGCGGCTGATCTCGATGTAGCGGCCCTCGTAGGTTCGGCCCGAGTCGATGAGTACGCCTCGAGCGGCGAGGGTGGGCTGGAGGCGCTTGAGCCGGTCCGAGAGCACCTTGCCGGTAGTCGGCCACCCCTTGGGCAGGGGGCGGAAGTCCTCGCCGGTGTAGAGGCGGGTGAGGTGGTGCAGCCACTCCGTGGACGTCATCCGCTGCGCCGTGCCAGGTTCGATGTCGGAGGCGTGCTTGAGTACGGTCTGCGCCAATAGGTCGCCCTCGATCACGTCGTCGTTGAGGTCGTCCAGGGCGGCCCGGTAGGCGGCGAGCGACCCGAAACCGGTCGCCGCGTCCAGCTGCGCGCACAGGTGCGCGAAGTCCGCCATCCGCAGGTCGGTTGGGGTCTCCACCTCGACCGCGCGGACCTTGACGGTGAGGTCCAGCAGGGACCCCAGGACCACGGGCAAAGCTTCCGCGTAGTCCGCCCACAGCTCTGCCTCGGTGCGCCGGACGCGCGGGCGTTCCAGCCGGAGCGGCAACAGCCGTTCGGCGAGGTCGGGGCGGATGACACCCACATCGATGCCGGTGAGGAGCAGGGGGCGGCGGTAGCGGGCACGGAACACGTCCCCGTCGGTGAACAGGGCGCGCTTGACGCTCTCGGCGCCGGTGACGATGCAGCACATCGCGTCGGACAGGTCCGGGGTCATGTGCGAGAGGTTGTCCAGCGCCGTGACCCACCCGGCGGCCACGGCCGCGATCAGGTTTTCCTCGTCCTTCGGCGCGCGGCGCAGGTCGCCGCTCATGCCCTCGATGATCCGGGTGAGCATGCGTCCGCCGGTGGACTTGCCGGCACCCTGGGGGCCGGTGAGGAACGGGGCGGGGACGGGCACGGACGGTTCGAGGCAGCCGATGAGCCAGGCGATGGCCAGGCACTCGGTTTCCGCGGTGGCGAAGTTACACAGCCGCAGCAGGGCGTCGATGCCCTTGCCGTCGGTGTCCCTGGCGGGCAGGGGCAGTTCGCCCGTGAGCTGTGTGCGTCGCCAGCACACCTCACGCGGGTCGGGAACGGCGATGTCCCACCCGGTGGGGTGGATACGGACCGAGCGTCCGTCGGCCCGTCCCAGGTCCAGCCACGTCGCACCGTCCCACCCGGGGGCGACGCGGATGTGGACCGGCTGCACCTCCTCGGTCAGCGCCAGGGCCTCGATCAGGTCGAGAGCTTCCTTGAGCGCGGTCCCGTTGAACACGCCCACCCCGTCGCGGAACAGTCCGACCATGAGTTCCTGGCGGTGGCTGCCGGTGGTGCCCTGGGAGCGGATCGGGCGGGCCACGGGGTGGCCGTTGCGCTGCGCGTACACGGTGCCGTCGGCGGTGCGGAAGTACCGGAAGTGGGATTGCGCGTAGTCGGTGATGACTTCGCGGGCGGGGTTCTTGTCGTCGTCGGCCATGGTCACAGTCCCAACGTCGTGCGGGCGTTGGCCCACGCGTCGGTGCAGTGCCGCAGGGTTTCACCCCTGGCCTGCGCGGCGGTGAACAGTCGCGTGATGTGGGTGTTGGTGAGGCAGCCGCACCGGCCGTGTCGGGACAGCACGGCCAGGAACGTCCGGTACACGGTCGCGTGCACCGCGCTGGATGCGGCGGTGATGCGATGCTCCGCCATGGCGATGCCACGGGCCAGGTAGGCGGGAGTGCGGTGCGGGCACTCCCCGCCCCCGACTCCAACGGGCACGGCGACCGCGTGCGGCACGGGGCGGGCCGGGGAGCGTTCCTTGACGGCCAGCGCGCGGACGGCGTCCGGCAGGGCGCTCATCGTGCCGGTGCCGGGTCCCAGGTGGCGGGCGTAGGACATGGCCGACTTGATGTCGACACCGGGGCGCACCGCGTTGCGGGACGTCATGGTGCCCCGGTAGATCCAGTGCTCACCGCGCGTCGTCGGCACGGTCCGAGTGGTCGGCAGGAAACCGCGGGCCCATCCGATGGCGTCCGCGTCGTCCAGGTCGACCACGGTGAGCCCGGCGCCGCCGGGGTGGTAGCCGACGCACACCGCCCGCCGCCACGCCGCCGCCCACGGAGGCGAGGCGATGACGGTCGGGTCGGTGGTGGCGGCGGCCCAGGCGTGGCAGACGCCGGAGCAGTGGCACGGGCCCGGGGTCTTCATGTTCGGCCGGCCGCCGCACGCGTTGTTCGCGCACTGGTGGCAGTTGCCGAACGGCATCTTGCCCGCCTGCAGGGGCAGCACCGGCACACCGGTCGAGGCCAGCGTCAGCGCGGTCCGCAGGAGTTCGGCCGGCTGCCGCTGTGGGCCGGGCACTCGCCGGATGGTGGTGGGTTGGGTCATGCTGGGAGACCTCCACAGGTCAGTTGGATGGCAGGTGGACAAGGGCGGCCCCGGTGTTCTTGGCGGAATGAGGGGCCGCCCTTGGCGCAGCTAGCCGTGGAAGTGGTTGCGCTTGATCACGGCCCGGCGGATGTTCACCGTGGTCCCGCCCTTGTGGCCGCCCGCTCCGAGGACCTGGACGGCGATCCAGCCGCCGAAGATGACGGCCGCGAGGATGATGAGCTGGCCGATGAACGCGGTCAGTGCCGCGATGAACGAGGTGAGCAGCAGCAGTCCGCCGCACACCGCGAGGAATCCGACGCCTCCAAGGGCGACGTTCACCGCCGCGCGGGAGACGGCCGGCTTGGCCGAGAGGGGCGCGGGCTGCGGGTGGTCGATGGCGTAGCCGGTGACGATCCGCCCGTCGGGCAGGACGATGCTCGCGACCGCCGGAACGGTGCCCGGCTGGACGGGGACGACCGGCGTGGGGTGGACGACGGCGGGCGGGAGCGGGGTGGGCTGGTAGGTGGTCACGGCCCGTTCGGCGGGCGCGTGGTGGACGGGTTCGGGGTACATGCGGAATCTCTTCCGGTGGATGGTCAGGGAGGCGGGGGCACCCCCTTGGGGGTGCCGTGTGGAGGGGGTTTTCGGGGGTGTGACCTGCGTGCCTCCCTGACTCCCTGGACGATCATTCGTGCAGGTCAGATGCAGGGAGGCGAGTCAGGGAGGGGTTCAGGGAGTTCTCCCTGTCTCCCTGACCCGCAGCGGTTCGGCTCCCTGCCGTCATTCAGCGGAAGCGGAACCCTCGTCGTCGCGGTCGGCGAGGGCGCGGGCCACCCGGTCGCGGGCGACGACCATCACGCCGTCGGACTTGTACGGTCCGGCGCCAGCGTCGTCCAGGACGCGCTTGAGGTCGAGGAACGACCAGCCGCCGTACGCGCCGGCGTTGCGTGCGGCGAGCCGGGCGAGGATGTCCTTGGTGCGGACGCGGGGCGCGTCGCCGATGACGGCGGCGATGTCGGCGAGCGGGTCGTGTTCCTCGCCCCGGTCGATGGCGTGCAGGGTGGTGACGCCGTCGCGCAGGGCCTTGGCACGGTCGGTGATGGCGGCGGCGTCGTCGTCGTCGATGTAGTGCGTGCGCACCGTGATGGACGACTGTCCGGCCGGGATGGTGATCCCGTCGGAGGCGACGACCAGCGTTCCCCGGTCCAGGCCCGGCCGGAGCAGGTTCGGGGCGGCGCCGCCGTCGACGGCCTTGTCTCCCAGCGCCATGCGGGCCTGCGACTCCGTACCGAGGGCGAGGGACGCGCGGGTGTGCGCACCCTCCCGCACGAGCTTGGGCAGGTTCTCATTGGTGGGGTCCTGCGTGCCCTGCCACATCAGCACGTTCACCGCCCGCCCCTGGTTGTGAATCTTCCGGACGGCCATGAAGTACCGCGAGTTCGCCTTCGAGCCGCCATAGGGGCGCTTGTCGGCGTCCTTGGCCGGGCACATGAACGCCACCTGCGCCTCGTCGACCAGCACGATGAGCGGCGGGAACGTCGTTCCGGGCGGTGCCTGGATCCGGCGGTTCATCTCGTCCACCGCGCCCTCGACCATCTCGGTCACCTGGATGACGTGCTCATCGGTCGGGCCCTGGATCAGCGTGGTGGCGAGACCGTCGAACATGGCCCAGTCCCCGACGCCCTTGAGGTCACCCATGAGGAACTGGACCGACTTGTCCAGCGACAGCCACAGGGCCAGGGAGCGCAGGGCCACGGTCTTGCCCTGGTTCGACAGGCCGGTGATCAGCAGGTGGCGCTGGTAGAGGGACAGGGCGGCGGCGTCGCCGCGCAGGTCCTGCCCCCACGGGGCGCGGCCCTTGGTGTAGTCGGCGGTCAGTGTGTCGTCGGTGACCAGCGGGGAGGGGCCGATCGGCTCGTCCAGCGCCCCACTGTCGGCGATCCACAGTCGGACCGTGCGGGCCGCCTGCGGGATGGTGATGAACACCTCGTGTTCGTGCCGGGTGAGGTTCTCGGCGAGCTTGCGGCGCTTGTTCTGCACCTCGTTGGTCGACACCCCCGAGGGCAGGGTCACGTCGACCTCGACGCCGCATCCGGCGATGGTGATGGGCCCGAGCATGGACGCGCCGGCGTCGCCCATCTCCTTGATGGCGCGGGCCAGGGCGGGCACGCCGAGGTCGCGCAGCGCCTTGACGACGATGGACGGGGTGATCGGCTCACCCTCCCCGTTGCGGACGTTCGCGGGCAGCGCCCAGGCGGGGGCGGCGTGCTGCTTGCGGCCGACAGACCACAGGGCGAGCAGCGCGAGGAATGGGCCGATGGTGAGGGCTGGGCCCCACACCACCTGGACGATGCGGATGAGTAAGGCGATGAAGTCGATGGTGGCCGTGAGCGGGGTGATGACGTGTCCGGCCTGGCCGGTGCTGATGGCCATGACGATGCCGAGGGCGACCAGCAGACCGACGCTCATGCCGGCACCCACGGCCAAGCCCTTGGCGGCGTCGACCGGGGAGTGCAGCAGGTCCATGCGGCGCTGGTGGCGGGCGGCGCGAAAGCGCTGCAACCGCTCCTCCCACTCCTCCGCCGCTTCCAGGTTCCCCGCGGCCTCCGCCGCCCGGATCATCCGCTCGTACCGGGAGCCGGTACGACCGTCCCACGCCCGGCGGGCCACGATCCGCCCACCGTTGAACGTGTACAGGCTGTGCCGGACCAGCGAGCGGCCGGCCGACCGGGTGCGCTCGTGCGTGACGGCGGTCTTCACCGCGCGCCCGGAGCGCACCCACAGCGGCACCGGCCGCGCGGGCGGCGCGTCAGGCACGACCGTGAGCACCGTCGGGGCCGTGTCGGCGGGCGGGTCGGTGTGCTTGTGGAGGGGGACGACGTTCTCAGACATGCTGCAGGTGCTCCTGACTGCCCCCGTGAGGGGCGGGAGTTTGGGAGAGCCGGGGTGGCCGGGTCCGTGGAAAGAGCGGCCACCCCGGCGGAGAAGGGCGGGCTGGTCACCACCAGCCGGAGGACTTCTTGGCCGCCTTTTCGCGGGCGGCCTCGGTGATGAGCCGCTGCCGCTCGCCGTGCAGGGCGGACAGTTCCGCGCTCAGCCGCATCTCGGCGGCGCTGCCGGTGGACTCGATCTGCTGCTCCGCGCGGCCGGTGCTGCGGCCCCGCATGGTGCGGTAGGCACCGCCGGCCACCGCGCGGGTCATGGCGCGGCGCTCGCGGCCGTTCAGCGGCCACAACTCACCCCGCCGTACCGCCTCCAACTTCTTCGTCGTGTGCCTGATCTCGCGGTCCAGGCGGCGCAGGTCAGCACTGCTCACGGGTGCTCCCATCGGGCCCGTTCGGGCCGGAGTAGGCGCAGGGCACGCACGTGCCCAGCGCGGCGGGGATGACGTAACCGGCATCGCGCCAGCAGGCGGGACACAGTCGGCGGGCAGTGTTGGCCTTGGCGAGCGCCGCCCTGCGGGCCGGGGTCATGGGCCGGACCGGCAGGGCCAGGTCGACGCGGTACAGGTAGGCGATGAGCGGCCCCCGCCGGCGGCGGGGGCGTTCGAGTTGCGCGGCCACGTCCTGCCCACCGGGCCGTAGGCCGAGGGCGCGGAGTTGGCGGCGGGTGGCATAGCCGTCCGGGGCCAGACGCCACTGGAACACCGGCAGCGCCCCCATCACGCCACCCGCTTCCACGCCGCCCGCAAGCGGACCTCGGAGGCGGAGTGCCCGGCGGCGCGGAACCGGGCGGCCATCTCCCGGTAGGAGAGAGCGGGGGTCTGGCTGGTGCGGATGTCGTCGACGATGACGTCCAGGGCGTCATCGGTGAGCGCTGGCGCGGCCTCCAGTGAACGGCCCGTCAGCGGCTCCGTCGGCCCCCACACGGGGAGTTCCCAGCGGGGTGTGACCCCGGGTGTGACGCGGGTCGTCACGCTGGTGAGCGCCCTGCCGGTCTCCTCGCCGGCGCGGGCCGTCTCCAGCGTCGACCACGCCCCGGACAGCGTCTGAGCGGTCCGGGCCTGGACGCGTGCGACGCGGGCCCCGGCCTCCGTCACGGCCGTCAGCCGCGTCTCCTCGGTCGCCGCTTCCGCCCGCAGTCGGGCGCGGGCCACGGCCGCCTCGTCGCGCGCTTCCTGCTGGATGCCGCGGATCGCGTCCAGGGCGACCGGGGTGAGCGCGGTGCGCTCCCACATGCCGTGGACCAGCCACAGGGCTTTGGCCGCGAGCGGCAGCCACGCCACGGCCAGCCACGCGCCGGCGGAGTGCTCGACGCTCAGCGCGTGCGCGATGAGAACGGCGGTGGCGAGGACGCCGAACGACCAGCCGACGGCGGTCACTGTGCGGTTGTGGTCGCCCTGCGCGGCCAGACGCCGTTCGTAGGCGAGGGTGGCCAGCCAACCGCCGTCGATGCCGAGACCGACGACCAGCGCGACCAGCCACGGCATCGCCGTGCCCAGCCACATCACGACCACGGCCAAGGTGAGGACCATGGACACGGCCGTCATCGCGACGGCCGGCAGAACGGTCTTGGCCCTCATGCGGTGGCCCCTTCCTGCTCGCGCACCGCGATGGCCGCGATGAGGACGACCGGGGTGGAGTCGTTGTCGGGGTCCCGGCTGTCCTCCGTCCAGGACCACGCCGCGTCCGGCGCCACCTCGTAGCCGAGGGCGGCCAGCGCCGCCCGGCGCTCCGCCCCGGTGGGCACCGGCCCGGACCGCTCCCACCGGAAGGTCGGCCAGTCCGGCACTCCGTACAGCACGACGTACAGGCGCCACGCGCTGCCGTCGCTCGACATCTGCGCGGTCAGCGTCTTCACGCCGCACCCCCCGGCAGGATCACGCCGACGGTGGGGTTAAGCAGCGCGACGCGGGCGGCCAGCGCGCGGCGGCGGGCCCGGCGGATGCGCCGGTTGTCCAGCTCGGTCGGCGTGCGGTCGAGCGTGACGATGTGCGCGTTCAGCAGCTCGACGTCCGCCAGGATGACGGGCATCTCCCGCTCGATCGCGTCCAGCTCCGCGGCCGTCGGCTCCATGAAGTCGGCGAACGCGGTAACAGCGTCCTGAACAGTAACGATGTGCTCCATTGGGTCGTGTTCCTCTCAGCGGTGGAACGGCCCGAACAGCACCCCCCGGAGTTGGCCCTCCGGGGGGTGTGTGCCGTTGTTGGAGAAGCTGCGTGTCACACGCAGCGCGGCCGCTGAGCAGCGGCCGAAGTACCCCGGACCGGACTCGAACCGATCAGGTTGCCGCACGGGGCACGCCGGTCTTCTCCGCCTTGTTTCCGACCCCTTCGGGCAGGCGGACCACGGGTTACCGGCAGTTCCCTGTGTGAAGTTCTCAAGGCGCTTGCGCTTCCTTCGAGCCCGTTTCACGGGGCCCTCCGGGCGGCTTGGGAGCAGCCCAATAGGGACACTCCGGGCCCGCTGTCCTAGGACTGCGGGCCGTTCAGTAAGACCATGACGCACAGTCCCAGGACTGTCAACAGTCCTGGGACTGTGTTTCACTGGTCGATGTCGAGAGGAGTGCTGCATGGCGCCCAAGTGGCGGGAGCTTGCGGACCGACTGGCCGAGCAGATCAGGAACGGCGAGTACGCGCCCGGTGCCCAGTTGCCGCAGATCAGGGACCTAGTGGAAGCGGGCGAAGGCTCGAAGTCCACGGTCCATGCGGCTTACAAGGCGTTGGAGGCCGAAGGGCTGGTCACGTCGTCGCGTGGACACGGCACGGTCGTCCGTGAGCGGGCGCCGCTCAAGCGGCTCGGCATCGCGCGGTACGACAAGGCCAAGTGGCGGGACGGCGATGAGGTGGCGTTCATCGCGGACCGTGTGGCGTCCGGACGTACGTACAAGCGGAACGAACAGACCCAGACCGTCAGCCGTGTCCCGGCGTCGGCCGTCGTCGCCCAGGCGCATGGTCTTCCGGAGGGCACAGAGGTCTACGCACGTGCGCGCGTGGTCAAGGAAGGGTCACAGCCGACGCACACGCTGACCAGCTACTACCGTCCCGAGCACGTGGAAGGGACGCGCATCGTCGACCCAACGCCGGGGCCCGCCGGCCGGGGCGGTGGCTTCCGTGTCCTGTATGACGCCGGATACGAGATTGACCACATGCAGGAGACGCTGTTCGCCCGTATCCCCACGGCGGACGAAGTACAGCTGCTCCAGCTTGCACCGGGCGAATGGGTGGTGGAGCTGCACCGGACGACGTACACGGCCGACGGCACCGTGGTGGAGTTCGCAATCGGCGTCCACGCAGCGACACGCTTCGCCTGGACGTACGACTTCAAGGTCCCCGACTCAGCGAAAGCGGAGGGCGAGAGCAAGTGATCTCAGCACAGGCATGGGCCGACGCTCAACGGCTCTGGGACTTCCAGCAGATGGGGCACGAACTGCGCCCATGCTCTGTTGCGATCGGACTTGGCAGCCATGACCTCGGAGTCGCGGACACAACCGCCGATCTCTACCACCGGGGCATGATGCCGCTGATCGTCTTCACTGGGGCGACCAGCCGCACCACACGCGACCGCATGCCGCGCGGGGAGGCCGAGCACTACCGCGAGCGGGCGATGGAACTGGGGGTGCCGGCCGATGTCATCTTCATTGAGCCGCGGGCCCGGAATACGGGAGAGAACATCCGCTTCTCGCGCGCACTGCTCGAGGAGCACCAGATCGCCGTGTCGTCCGTCCTGCTGGTCAGCAAGCCGTACGAGGAACGACGGGCCTACGCGACTGCCCGCAAGCTGTGGCCTGAAGCCGAGTGGGTCAGCGCGTCTACACCTATGACCCTGGCTGACTACGTCGACTCGATCGGAGACGCACGCCTGGTCATCGACATGTTGGCCGGCGCGCAGCAGCGGCTCATGATCTACCCGCAACAGGGATTCATGATCGAGCAGCGCGTTCCTGATGACGTGACCGCAGCATATGAGCGCCTGCGTGACGCCGGGTTCACAAGCCGACTCGTGGCAGATACCGCAGCGCAGAAGTGACGGCATTGCGGAAACGCTGTGAAGCCCGTTTGGTTAGTTAGGTAGCAGGACCGCTTACTCTTGGTTTTCTTAGTTCTGGAGCCCTGTCGAAGGGCCCCAGACGGAGTGTTTGGGGCCCTATGCAATGTCGCAGGTTGAGAGGCATTATGGGCCTAGGATGCTGCGCCCTGGTCGATTCTGCGGCTAGCCACTGAGAAAGATCGGTTTGGCACCGGAGCATCAGCTGAAACTATCTGTGTGTACTCGGTATTTAGAGCCTCGACTCTCGACCGTGCATCCTGGAAGTTCAATGCGGCATCAACCGACAGGAAGCGCAATTCGAGATTTATCTTGTGACGCAGGATTGTGTAAGCGCGCGCTGAACTCAGGAAGTCGGCTGCCTTTTTTGTCGTGCCGAGGAAGGCGGCTGTCGCCGCAACTGCACCCGCAACGGCGCTTAGAGCGCCCCAGAGCGGGCGGGATCCGAAGGCAGTCATGAAGCCTGATACTGCCGACAGGCACGCGGGGACGAAGACCATGAGTCTGCCCCAAAGCTCGGCGCGTTTCGAGGCTTCGAAGTATGCCTGGGCGCTGTAAAGGCAATTCTCATGCATCGACTTCAGTTGCTCTTCTAGGGAATCACGCTGTGCGTCAGTTAGTGACATGGGGACCTATCATGAGACTGGGATTTTTGGGCCGGTACGTAAGTATTTACACACCCATTTAAGTTGTGGAATGTACTCCTCGACGTCGCGCAAGTAACGCTGAGAAAGGTTCTGTGACTCATAGAGGGACATGAGGAGTGCTCTACGCATGGTGATGTTGGGTTCTTCTTCAAATTTATGGCGGAGCAGTTGCGCCTCGGCGACTGAAGCCGATCTCCCTAAGTACCGACTAGCGAATTCGCGCGGAAAGTCTTCTCGATTCCTGTCCTCCAAGATGAGCCAGGCGGACTCTTTCATTCGTTCGTCACTCAAGTCCAACGTAAGGAAGTACCTGAGGATTCTTTGTTCGAGGTAGGGGTAACTTTCACTCGCTCCCGACCTCATAAAGTTTACGAGTTTCTTCTGAACCTCCTCCACTCTGTTTTTGAATACTGCCAGATAGGCGAAAGTCTCCTTGGCGATGTGCGCTATGAACGGAAGGTTATCCAAGCACCAACTGACCGCATAGTCGTCTTGTAGTTTTGCTAGGCGATTTATAACAAAGCGAAGGCTCCTTGTGTCAGATGGGTCTCCTTTTGTCACCTCATCAAAATATCGGCGGACCTCTATGTGAGCGCCCGGAATGCCTATGTCGCATGCAGCGGACAGTGATGCCTTGCGCACGTCGTGAATCCGCTGGAAGGCGTCAGATGGCTCCAAAATCTGAGTTTTATGAGCGGACATTGAGAGTCTGCGGGCTCTGAGGATCCTGTTGATTTCGCTTAGTACGTCGCGTAGTTCAGTCCAATCTCGATGGAATATCATGATGTCGTCCGAGTAGCGGAGATACCTCAAATCATTCTTCGCCAGAAACTCGTCAACAGGGGCTAGGTACAGATTGGCTAGTATTCCGGACGCATCCGATCCCTGAGGTAGTCCCCAGGCGTGATTTATTCGCTGAAAGCTGACGAGAAATTTATTCAGATTTTTGGATTTCTCTGCACTCTGGGACAGGCAGGTCAAATCGTCCGCGAGTATCTCCACGTCAATGTGTTCATAGAAGGAAGAAACGTCCAGGGTGGCCATTCGAAGCCAATTGTCGGACTTGAGGAAATATC
Source organism: Streptomyces sp. NPDC059454 (assembly GCF_042749965.1). Classification (NCBI taxonomy): domain Bacteria; kingdom Bacillati; phylum Actinomycetota; class Actinomycetes; order Kitasatosporales; family Streptomycetaceae; genus Streptomyces; species Streptomyces sp. NPDC059454. The sequence continues at coordinate 87,366 of NZ_JBHYVC010000008.1, forward strand.
GGGCATTGGCCTGCATTTTCTTCCACGGCTTGAACCAGAAGATTGGCCTTCCTGCGTTGTGGTTCCAGCGGTAACTGTAGACGGGACGCCGTATCTGACGGTCAATAGATGGAGCTGCCGAGTAGATCAACGCGTCATAAATCAAGCGATCTCTAGCCGAGAATCGGGCCAAGGGGCGGAAAGTTATGTCATTCTTCGGGTAATCGACTATTTCGGTATGGCGAGGTATGCAGTCCCCCTCCTTGATCGCGGTTTCGAGATATTCCCGATAGCCTCGAAGCCACTGATGTTCGATGTCGGCGTAAGCGGCCACATCTGGTATTTCGGAGTACTCCTGGTTGGTAACGAGGAGATCTTTAGCGGTCGTCAGTGTCCGCTTCAGCATCAGCGCTCTGACAACATCCCTCATCAAGTCCCCCAAACATGCAGGCCTTTGATGATACGGCCGGTTCAGGAGGCGCCCCGTGAGGCAGGGACGGCAACTTGCCCCAGGTACACGTGTATAGATGGCTTCACCTGGACGGACACCGGTGTGCTTCGCGAAGAGCGGGGCCGCCTGCGGGCCGTCCGACGTCGGCCAGCAGCAACCGCTAACGACCAACAACGACCACGGGGGCACGGCAGCTTGCCGCGCCCCCGTGGTGTATCCGCCCAGCTAAACCCACGTGTCCAGCCACATCCGCGCCCGCCAGTCGTCGATCGGGATCGTCGTGCCGGTGTAGATGGGCCAGAAGTAGATGAAGTTCCAGGCGATCAGCAGGGTCAGTACGCCCGCCGCCGTCGCGCCCGCGACACGGCGGGTCTCGGTGGAGCGGGGCGGGCCGACGAGGGCGCCCAGGAGCATCGCCACGGCCAGACAGAGGAAGGGGAGGAAGACGACGGCGTAGAAGAAGAAGATCGTGCGCTCCTGGTACAGGAACCAGGGCGCGTAGCCGGCCGCGATGCCGCAGGCGATCGCGCCGGCCCGCCAGTCGCGGCGCAGCAGCCAGCGCCACAGGACGTACAGGAGCGCGAAGCAGGCCACCCACCACAGCATCGGGGTGCCGAGGGCCAGCACCTCCTGGGCGCATTTCTCACCCGCGTCCACCGGGCAGCCGCCCGTGCCGGGGGCCGGGGACTCGTAGAAGTAGGAGACCGGGCGGCCGGTGACGATCCAGCTCCACGGGTTGGACTCGTAGGTGTGCGGCGAGGACAGGCCGACGTGGAAGTCGTAGACCTGGTTCTCGTAGTGCCACAGGCTGCGCCACCAGTCGGGCAGCAGCCACGACCAGTCGCTGTCCTTGCCGTCCTTGGCAGCCCAGTCGCGGTAGTAGCCGCCGGTGCCGTCGGCCGGGGAGAGGATCCAGCCGATCCAGGAGGCGAAGTAGGTGACCACCGCCACCGGCACGGTCGACAGGAACGCCCAGCCCAGGTCGCGCCTCAGCACCGCCACCCGGGGGCGCCGGGCGCCCGCCACCCTGCGCGCGCCGACGTCCCACAGCACCGCCATCACACAGAACGCGGCCATGATGTAGAGACCGTTCCACTTCGTGCCGACCGCCAGACCCAGCGTCAGACCCGCCACCAGCCGCCAGGGACGGAAGCCGATCCGGGTGTTCTCGGCGACGTACGGGTCCGGGCGGACCCGGCCGTCGGCGTCCACGGGCAGCGCGGCGGCGAGCTTCTCGCGCGCCCGGTCCCGGTCGACCACCAGAGCGCCGAACGTCGCGAGCACGAAGAACATCAGCACGCCGTCGAGCAGCGCGGTCCGGCTCATCACGAAGTGCAGCCCGTCCACCGCCATCAGCGCGCCCGCGAGACAGCCGAGGAACGTGGAACGGAACAGACGCCGGCCGATCCGGCACAGCATCAGCACGGAGAGCGTGCCGAGCAGGGCGGTCATGAACCGCCAGCCGAACGGGTCGAAGCCGAACATCAGCTCGCCCAGCCCGATCACGTACTTGCCGACCGGCGGATGCACGACGTACGCCGGGTCCGTCGGGATGGGGACGGCGCCGCCCGAGAGGATCAGATCGTTGGCGTTCTTGTCCCAGTTGACCTCGAACCCGCGGTGGACCAGCGCCCACGCGTCCTTGGCGTAGTACGTCTCGTCGAATATCACCCCCTTCGGACTGCCCAGGTTCCAGAACCGGAGCACGCCCGCCAGCAGCGTGACCAGGAGCGGGCCGCCCCACCCCGACCAGCGGGTGATGCGCTCCGCGAGCACCGGCGGCGCCCCGAGCGTGTCCCACAGCCGCTTCGACGGCTCCGTGTACGGCGGTACCAGGCGGTCGCGGACGTCGGCCTCGCGAACCTCGGCCTCGCGGACGTCGCCTCTGGCCGGGCCCGGCGCCGGATAGCCGAAACGGCGCAGCCGCTGCTGCCACGACGGCCGCTCTTCGTGCGGCGCCTGGTCCTGCCGGGTGTCCGTGGAGGACGCGGTACTGGTCACCGCGCCATCGTAGGGAACAGGGCTGTGTGAGTCCCGCGCATGGCCGGTATGCCCCGGCTCCGTCCTCTCCTGGGAGGATGGGGGAGTGACCGGAATCCTCGTACTCGCAGGCACCCCCATCGGCGACATCTCCGACGCCCCGCCCCGGCTCGCGGAGGAACTGGCGGGTGCCGACGTCGTCGCCGCCGAGGACACGCGGCGGCTACGGCGCCTCACCCAGGCGCTCGGCGTCATGCCCAAGGGACGGGTCGTGTCGTACTTCGAGGGCAACGAGTCCGCCCGCACGCCCGAACTGGTCGAGGAACTGGCGGGCGGCGCGCGCGTGCTGCTGGTGACGGACGCCGGGATGCCGTCCGTGTCCGACCCCGGCTACCGGCTGGTCGCGGCGGCCGTCGAGCGGGACATCGAGGTCACCGCGGTGCCGGGGCCGTCCGCCGTGCTCACCGCGCTCGCCCTGTCCGGGCTGCCCGTGGACCGGTTCTGCTTCGAGGGGTTCCTGCCCCGGAAGGCCGGCGAGCGGCTGGGACGGCTGCGCGAGGTCGCCGACGAGCGGCGCACCCTCGTCTACTTCGAGGCCCCGCACCGCCTCGACGACACCCTCGCCGCGATGGCCGAGGTGTTCGGCGGGGAGCGGCGGGCCGCCGTCTGCCGGGAACTGACCAAGACGTACGAGGAGATCAAGCGCGGTCCGCTGGCGGAGCTGGCCGCGTGGGCGGCGGAGGGCGTGCGCGGGGAGATCACGGTGGTGGTCGAGGGGGCGCCGGAGAGGGGCGCCGAGGAGCTCGACGACGCCGAGCTGGTGCGGCGGGTGAAGGTGAGGGAGGACGCCGGAGAACGGCGCAAGGAGGCGATCGCGGCGGTGGCGGTGGAAGCGGGGCTTCCGAAGCGGCAGGTGTTCGACGCGGTGGTCGCCGCGAAGAACGCGGCCGATGCCCCCGGTTCCGGTTCGGGGGAGCGCCGCTAGGCGGCAGGATCCGACGTCCGGGCCGCTTCCGTAGGATCGGGGCATGCCTTCGAACGCCCCCGACAAGAACGCCGCCCCGCCGCTCCCGGAGCCCCTGCGGGTGCCGGTCGCGGACTCGCACACCCACCTCGACATGCAGTCCGGCACGGTGGAGGAGGGTCTCGCCAAGGCCGCGTCGGTGGGGGTGACGACGGTCGTGCAGGTCGGCTGCGACCTCAAGGGGTCCCGGTGGGCGGCCGAGACGGCGGCGGCGTACGACGCCGTCCACGCGACGGTCGCGCTGCACCCCAACGAGGCGCCGCGCATCGTCCACGGGGACCCGGACGGATGGTCCCGGCAGGGGGCCCGCGAACCCGGCGGGGACGCCGGCCTGGACGAGGCGCTCGCCGAGATCGACCGGCTGGCCGCGCTGCCCCAGGTCAAGGGCGTCGGCGAGACGGGCCTCGACTACTTCCGCACCGGGCCGGAGGGCAAGGAGGCGCAGGAGCGGTCCTTCCGCGCCCACATCGAGATCGCCAAGCGGCACGGCAAGGCCCTCGTCATCCACGACCGTGACGCCCACGCCGACGTCCTGCGCGTGCTGAAGGAGGAGGGCGCCCCCGAGCGCACCGTCTTCCACTGCTACTCCGGGGACGCCGAGATGGCGGAGATCTGCGCGAGCGCCGGGTACTACATGTCGTTCGCCGGGAACGTCACCTTCAAGAACGCGCAGAACCTGCGGGACGCGCTCGCCGTGGCCCCGCTGGAGCTGGTCCTGGTGGAGACCGACGCGCCGTTCCTGACCCCGGTGCCCTACCGGGGGCGGCCGAACGCCCCGTACCTGGTGCCGGTGACCGTGCGGGCGATGGCGGCCGTACGGGGCGTCGACGAGGACACCCTCGCCACCGCCCTCGGGGCGAACACGGCCCGCGCCTTCGGTTATCCACAGGCGTGACCTGCCCGGTCCCCGTGCCCCGTACCCTTGTCCCGTGACCAGCCCCACCCCCGACGCCCTCCTGGGCCCCGCCGACGTCCGTGAACTGGCGGCCGCCCTCGGCGTACGGCCCACCAAGCAGCGCGGCCAGAACTTCGTCATCGACGCCAACACGGTCCGCCGTATCGTCCGCACCGCCGGGGTCCGCCCCGACGACGTGGTCGTCGAGGTCGGCCCCGGGCTCGGCTCGCTCACGCTGGCGCTCCTGGAGGCCGCCGACCGGGTCACCGCCGTCGAGATCGACGAGGTCCTGGCCGCCGCGCTGCCCGCCACCGTCGCCGCCCGCATGCCCGGGCGGGCCGAGCGGTTCGCGCTGGTCCACTCCGACGCGATGCACGTCACCGAGCTGCCGGGACCCGCCCCGACCGCGCTGGTCGCGAACCTGCCCTACAACGTGGCCGTCCCGGTGCTGCTGCACATGCTCGAGCACTTCCCGAGCATCGAGCGCACCCTCGTCATGGTCCAGTCGGAGGTCGCCGACCGGCTCGCCGCCGCACCCGGCTCGAAGGTGTACGGCGTGCCGTCGGTCAAGGCCAACTGGTACGCGGAGGTCAAGCGGGCCGGCGCCATCGGGCGGAACGTCTTCTGGCCCGCGCCGAACGTCGACAGCGGGCTGGTCTCCCTGGTCCGCCGCGCGGAGCCGCTGAAGACCAGCGCCTCCCGGCGCGAGGTGTTCGCCGTCGTCGACGCGGCCTTCGCCCAGCGCCGCAAGACGCTGCGGGCCGCGCTCGCCGGGTGGGCGGGGTCGGCGGCCGCCGCGGAGGCCGCCCTGGTCGCCGCCGGGGTGTCGCCGCAGGCCCGTGGGGAGTCCCTGACCGTCGAGGAGTTCGCGCGCATCGCCGAGAACGCCGAGAACGCCGGGAACAAGGAGCAGGGTCAGCCGTGAGCGTCACCGTCCGCGTCCCCGCCAAGGTCAACGTCCAGCTCGCGGTCGGCGCCGCCCGCCCCGACGGCTTCCACGACCTGGCCAACGTCTTCCTCGCGGTGGGGCTCTACGACGAGGTCACCGTCACGGCGGCCGATGAGCTGCGGGTGACCTGCGCCGGCCCCGACGCCGGCCAGGTCCCGCTCGACCGTACGAACCTCGCCGCCCGCGCCGCCCTGGCGCTCGCCGGGCGGTACGGCCGGGACGCGGACGTCCACCTCCACATCGCCAAGGACATCCCCGTCGCCGGCGGTATGGCGGGCGGCAGCGCGGACGGCGCGGGTGCCCTGCTGGCCTGCGACGCGCTGTGGGGGACGGGCGCCTCGCGCGAGGAGCTCCTCGACATCTGCGCGGAGCTGGGCAGCGATGTGCCGTTCAGCCTGGTGGGAGGGGCGGCGCTCGGTACCGGGCGGGGAGAGAAGCTGACGGAGCTGGAGGTGGGGGGCGCCTTCCACTGGGTGTTCACGATGGCCTCGCGGGGGCTGTCCACACCGGCGGTGTTCCGGGAGTTCGACCGGCTGGGGGAGGGGCGGGAGATCCCCGAGCCCGTGGCCTCGCGGGAACTGCTCGATGCGCTGGCCAAGGGTGACGTCGACGCGCTCGCCGCCGCCGTCTCCGGCTCCAACGACCTTCAGCCGGCGGCGCTGTCGCTGTTCCCCGAGCTGGCCGACACGCTGGCGGCGGGGCGTGCGGCGGGCGCGTCGGCCGCCCTGGTATCGGGGTCGGGGCCGACCACGGCGTTCCTCGCCCGGGACGCGGAGGCGGCGGAGGGGATCGCGGGCGCCTTGCGGGCTTCGGGTACCTGTCGCACGGTGCGTACTGCGGCAGGTCCGGTGCCGGGTGCGACGGTCGTCTGAAGCGCTCAGGGTCGCGTTTCGACCGGGCCCAGGTCGATGGCGATGGCGGAAGGCTTGTCGACCTTGATCCGGTCGCGGTGCCAACCCATGTGCACATAGGACTGCGTCATCGGGTCGAGCTCGTAGACGTGGACGAGGGGACGGCCGGTGGTTCCGTCCTGCTCGACGCGCCAGTAGTTGGGGATTCCCGCGAGGGCGTACTTGTGCGGTTTGGTCGTACGGTCGCGGGATTCCGAGTCCGGCGAGACGACCTCCACGGCGAGCAGGACGTCCTCGGGCTGGAAGCTGGTCTGGTCCAGCCCGGTGACCGCGTCTGCTCGAACCACACTGACATCGGGCTCGGGGCCGTTGCGCTTGTCCAGGACGACGGTCATCCCCCGCTCGACACTGAAGTCCGGACCGAGAGAGCTACGTAGCCCGTTGACCAAGAGGTCGATCACAAGGAAGTGGAAGCGACGCTGCGGACTCACGAAAATCAGGCTCCCGTCGATCAGCTCTGTGTGCGGCGGGAGATCGGGCAGCGTGAACAGGTCGTCCACGGTGTAGCCGTTCACGGGCGGCACCGGCCAGTGACGGCGGTGCTCTACGGACTCGGCGGTCATGGTTCCTCCCATGGACGGGATCCTGCTGCCTGCCCCCTACGGTAGCCGCCCGTTTCCGATCACGTCATCACAAAGAGTGACTGTCTCCTCGCGTCCCGGCCTTGTTCCGGCAGGGCCTACGCTTGAAAGCTGATCGATCCACCGGGCAGGAGAAAAATGGCCGTCAACCTGGTCAATGTCGAGAACGTCAGCAAGGTGTACGGCACGCGTGCGTTGCTCGACGGGGTTTCCCTCGGCGTCTCCGAAGGCGACCGGATCGGGGTCGTGGGGCGCAACGGGGACGGCAAGACCACCCTCATCCGGATGCTGGCCCGGCTGGAGGAGGCCGACACCGGGCGGGTGACGCACTCCGGCGGGCTGCGCATCGGGGTGCTCACCCAGCACGACTCCCTCGATCCGGCCGCCACCGTCCGGCACGAGGTGATCGGGGACATGGCCGACCACGAGTGGGCCGGTAACGCCAAGGTCAGGGACGTACTGACCGGGCTGTTCGGCGGGCTGGACCTGCCGGGGTTCCCCAAGGGCCTGGACACGGTCATCGGGCCGCTGTCCGGCGGTGAGCGGCGGCGCATCGCGCTCGCCAAGCTGCTCATCGAGGAGCAGGACCTGGTCGTCCTCGACGAGCCCACGAACCACCTCGACGTCGAGGGCATCGCCTGGCTCGCCCAGCATCTGCGCGAGCGGCGCTCCGCGCTCGTCTGCGTCACCCACGACCGCTGGTTCCTCGACCAGGTCTGCACCCGCATGTGGGACGTGCAGCGCGGCGACGTGTACGAGTACGAGGGCGGCTACTCCGACTACGTCTTCGCCCGCGCGGAGCGCGAGCGGATCGCCGCCACCGAGGAGACCAAGCGGCAGAACCTGGTCCGCAAGGAGCTGGCCTGGCTGCGGCGCGGCGCCCCCGCGCGGACGTCCAAGCCGCGCTTCCGCGTCGAGGCCGCCAACGAGCTCATCGCGGACGTCCCTCCGCCCCGCGACAGCAGCGAGCTGATGAAGTTCGCCTCCTCGCGGCTCGGCAAGACGGTGTTCGACCTGGAGGACGTCACCGTCCAGGCCGGGCCCAAGGTGCTGCTCAAGCACATCACCTGGCAGCTCGGGCCCGGGGACCGCATCGGTCTGGTCGGGGTCAACGGGGCGGGCAAGACGTCCCTGCTGCGGGCGCTCGCACAGGCGGCCCGGAGCGAGGGGGAGGTGCAGCCCGCGGGGGGCCGGGTCCGCGTCGGCAGGACGGTCAAGCTCGCCTACCTCTCCCAGGAGGTCGCCGAGCTCGACCCCACCTGGCGGGTGCTCCAGGCCGTGCAGCAGGTGCGGGAGCGCGTCGACCTCGGCAAGGGGCGCGAGATGACCGCCGGGCAGCTGTGCGAGACGTTCGGCTTCAACAAGGAGAAGCAGTGGACGCCGGTCGGCGATCTGTCGGGCGGTGAGCGGCGGCGGTTGCAGCTGCTGCGGCTGCTGATGGACGAACCCAACGTCCTCTTCCTCGACGAGCCCACCAACGACCTCGACATCGAGACCCTCACCCAGCTCGAGGACGTCCTCGACGGCTGGCCCGGTTCGATGATCGTCATCTCCCACGACCGGTTCTTCGTCGAGCGCACCACCGACCGGGTGTTCGCCCTCCTCGGTGACGGCACCCTGCGGATGCTGCCGCGCGGGATCGACGAGTACCTGGAGCGCCGCAAGCGGATGGAGGAGGCCGCCGCCGCGGCGGCCTCCGTCCCGGCCGCGGTGCCCCGGGGTTCCGCCCCGGAGAAGAGCGCCGCCGACCAGCGCGCGGCCAAGAAGGAACTCCAGAAGATCGAGCGCCAGCTCGACAAGGTCTCCGAGAAGGAGACCAAGCTGCACGCCGCCATCGCCGAGCACGCCACCGACTTCGCGAAGGTGGCCGAACTCGACGCCGAGCTGCGGGAACTGGCCGGACAGCGGGACGAGCTGGAGCTGCGCTGGCTGGAACTGGCCGAGGACGCCTGAGCCGCCGGCCCTGTCCGCGTGCGGGGCGCGCGCGTGGCGTGAAGGGGGCGTGAAGGCGCGTAACAGGGGCATCACGGGCCGGTCCTCCCTTGGGAACAGGGGAGGACGCGGCCCGGTGGCGTGTCGGTGCCGGGTGATAGAAAGGGGCCAGTCTGAGAAACGTCTGAAGACGACTCTGGGTTCATCGCGTACCTCAGGGCGTGGCTAAAAATCAGTGAGCAAGGGGGAACGCGCTGATGACGCAGCCGCCGAACCAGCCGCCGCAGGGTGGCTTCGGAGCACCGCAGGATCCGCCGCCGGGGGGTGGCTTCGGGGCTCCGCAGACGCCTCCTCCGCCTCCGCAGGGTCCGCCGCAGCCCGGGTACGGATATCCGCAGCAGCCTCCGCAGCAGCCGGGTCCGTACAACTCCGGGCCGTACGCCTCCGGGCCCTACGGCCAGCCGCAGCAGCCGGGGCCCTACGGCCAGCCCGGGTACGGGTACCCGCCGCAGCCGCAGTTCCCCGGGGCGCCCGGTACGCCGCCGCCCGGCGGGCCCGGCTCCCGGGGCTCCTTCAAGGGCAAGCCCGCCATGATCATCGGTGCCGCGGTCGCCGCGCTGCTGGTGATCGGCGGCACCGTGTGGGCCGTCTCCGGTGACGACGGCGAGAAGGACAAGAAGCCCGTCTCCCAGCAGACCGACGACCCCAAGCCGGACGGCACCTCCGGCGCCCCGGTCAACCCGGGCGACGGCAGCGGCGACGGCGGCGAGGACCCGGAGAACCTGAACGAGGGCCGCAAGGCCGGCGAGTCCCAGGTGCTCTGGTACAAGGAGGCGCCCGACGCGCCCGGTTCCGGCGCCGAGGCCCTCGGCATGTGGATCACCGACAAGACGGCGGTGAAGGCCGTCTACAAGCAGCTCTCCGCCTACCACGTCGGTGACGGCAAGCCCGCCTGGGAGCCCATCACCTTCCCGCACAAGATCTGCTCGGTCACGCCGACGAAGACGTCCGACGACAAGATCGTCGTCGCCCACATGAGCGGCACCAGCGACCGCGCCAAGTGCAACCGGCTCCAGCTCATCGACCTCGACACCGGCGAGAAGGGCTGGACGGAGGAGGTCGCCGAGGGCGCGCTGTTCGACTCCGTGCTCTCGATCGAGATGTCCCTCGCCGGTGACACGCTGATGGTGGGCCGCTCGATGTCGGGCACCGCGTACGACGTGACGAACGGCAAGAAGCTGTTCGACACGAAGAAGTACGGCGACGCCTGTTTCCCCTCCGGATTCGCGGGCGGCGAGCGGCTGATCCAGGTCGCCGCCTGCGGCGCCGGCGGCGACAACGAGCACGACGAGCTCCGGGAACTCGACCCGAGGACCGGCAAGGTGAAGTGGACCTACGCGTACGAGAAGGGCTGGCGCGTCGATCACACCTTCTCCGTCGACCCGGTGGTCGTCCACGCCAGCAACCAGGACAAGGACAGCTGGAACATCGCCACCTTCACCGCCGGCGGCAAGGTGCGTTCGCAGGTCGGCGTCGACGAGGACTTCGCGCCCGAGTGCGGCTGGGCCGTCCTGTCGCGCAGCCTCCAGAGCTGCCAGGCCGCCGCCGTCGACGGGGACACCCTCTACCTGCCCACCGTGGCGGCCGGCGGGGCCAACGAGATCGTGGCCATCGGCCTCGCCGACGGCAAGGAGGAGTGGCGGGTGAAGTCCCCGGTGGCCGAGTCGATGCAGCCCATGAAGGTCGAGGGCGGCAAGCTCATCGCCTACGTGAAGCCCTCGTACGACTCCGGCGGCCAGGTTCTGGCCATCCCCACCGGCGGCAGCGACCACAAGCCGGTCAAGCTGATGCAGAACCCGCAGGGCGTCGCGGACATCGAGAGGGACTTCTACAGCAAGGCGGTCGACTGGGTCGACGGCCGCTTCTACATCTCGACGACCAGGCTGACCGGCAATGACGAGTCGAAGGAGAAGTTGATGCTCGCCTACGGCAAGTGAGGTCGCGGCTCGTCTTCTTCCCGCCGTCCGTCGTCCGTCGTCCCCTTCTCCCGAGGTACTCACGTCATGACCCAGCCGCCTCCGCCGCCCAACCAGCCCCCGCAGCAGCCGGGGTTCGGGCCGCCGCAGCAGCCGTCCACTCCTGGTGGGCCCGATCTCAACAAGGCCCCGGAGCCCGGATACGGGTATCCGCAGACTCCGCCGACCCCGGCCGCCCCGCAGCCTCCGCTCACGCCGCCGTCGGCTCCGCAGGGGCCCGGGTACGGGTATCCGCAGCAGCCGCCGGCCACCGGGTACGGGTATCCGGGGCAGCAGCAGCCGGGGGCGTACGGGCAGCCGCAGCAGCCGGGGGCGTACGGGCAGCCCGGGTACGGACAGCCCGGCTACGGACAGCCCGGGTACGGCTATCCGCAGCCGCCGACCATGCCGATGCAGCCGCAGCCGGGGGGCGGCGGGAAGAAGTTCAACGCGCAGGCCGCCATCATCGTCTCGGCGGTCGCGGCCATCGCCCTGATCGTCGGCGGCGGTGTCTGGTACGCGTCCTCGTCCGGCAAGGACGACGACAAGAACACCACCGCGGATTCCGGCGGCACCAGCGGCAAGGACGAGAAGAACGGCGGCACCGGGGGCACCTCCTCCGGCGCCGAGGAGAAGGCACCGGCCGACACCGGCTCCAAGGTGCTGTTCCAGGTGCCCGCGCCCAAGGTCCCCAAGGGCACCACGAGCATCTCCACCTCCGGTTCCTGGCTGACCGACACGGTGTACGCCAAGAGCGGGATCGCCGAGGTCGTCGGTTACGACCGTGCCAAGGGCACCGAGAAGTGGACGATCGACCTGCCCGGGCCGGTGTGCGAGGGCAGTGGCCGGGCCACCGAGGACAACAAGACGGCGATCATCTTCAAGCCCGCCATGCCGACCAAGACGGATCCGCAGTCCTGTACGCAGGTCGCGGTGATCGATCTGGAGGCCGGCAAGCAGGTGTGGACCAAGAGCGCCAAGTCCGGCACCATGCCGATCAGCTTCAACAACATCACGATCAGCGGCGGTACCGTCGCGGCGGGCAGCACCAGTGGCGGCGCCGCCTGGGATGTCGCCACCGGCAAGCAGCTGTGGGCGCCCAAGACGTCCGACTCCTGCTACGACTCCGGGTACGGCGGCGGCGAGAAGCTCGTCGCGGTGCGCAAGTGCGGCACGTACGAGCAGCGGCAGCTGCACATCCAGACCATCGACCCGAAGACCGGGAAGGTGATCACCGAGTACAAGATGGACGAGGGCATCGAGTACGCCGCCGTCGTCTCCACCGATCCGCTGGTCGTGGCCGCCGACGTCGGTGACTCCGCGGGTGACGGCAGCGGCATCTCGGACTTCTTCTCCATCGACAACAAGACCGGCAAGCTGCGTACGCGCATCTCCGCGCCGGGCGAGGAGTACGCGGCCCGCTGCGACGCCATCTACAAGCTCGAGAAGTGCAGCGGGCTGGCGGTCGGCGAGGACCGGCTGTACATCGCGACCGAGGAGCACGAGGGCGGCGGGGAGTCGTACAGCCAGACCAACGAGGTCGTCGCCTTCGACCTGGCGACCGGCAAGCAGACCGGTCAGCGTGCCGACGCGGGTGACGGCTACACGATCACTCCGCTGCGGATGGACGGCGGGAACATCCTGGCGTACAAGCGTCCGCCGTACGACAAGGGCGGGCAGATCGTCAGCATCGACGGGGGGACCTTCAAGCAGACGACGCTGATGGAGAACCCGGCGACGGAGACCGTGCGGGACGTCGAGTCGCGGATGTCGCCGGATTACGCGGAGATCCTGTTCTCGCAGGGCGGTCTGTACATGTCCGGTATCTACGCCAGTGACTTCTCGTCGGCTTCGGACGAGAAGGAGTATCTGGTGATCGCTTTCGGTACGAGCTGATCACCCGGTTTCTCGTTTCTCGCGGCCCCGTCCCTGGTCAGGGACGGGGCCGCGGGCATATCGCGCCTCATGCGCCCATCGCCGTCGAATGCGAGAATTTCGGTGATCCGGGGCGGTTCTCGCCGGTAGGGGGAGCGCAACGTCGAACAAGCGTGTAGCTTCCGGGGGCATCCTGGGGTGCGTTGTCAATGGGGGGTTGGTTGTTCGATGGGAGTGCGGCTGATGGTGGTCGACGACCACCGATTGCTCGCCGAGGCGTTGGCCTCGGCGTTGAAGCTGCGGGGACACCGGGTGCTGGCGGCGGCTGCGCCGGCTTCCGGGGCGGCGGATCTGGTGATCAGCAGGGCGCCCGAGGTGTGTCTGCTGGGGACGGCGGCGCCGGCGGCGGCGGGGGCGTTCGATCCGGTGGTGAAGATCAAGCGGGAGCGGGCGCAGGTGGCGGTGGTCGTGCTGGGGCCGGTGCCGTCACCGCGGGGTATCGCGGCGGCGTTCGCGGCGGGGGCGTCGGGGTACGTGCGGCACGACGAGCGCATCGAGGGGGTCGAGCGGGCGATCATGAAGGCGCGGGCGGGGGAGGCCGCCGTGGCGCCGCAGTTGTTGCAGGGGGCGTTCGGGGAGCTGCTGAATCCCGCGGCGCAACCGGACGACGAGGGTGCGCGGTTGTTGCAGATGCTGACGCCTCGGGAGGTGGAGGTGCTGGTGCGGGTCGCCGACGGGGAGGACACCCGGCTGATCGCGGCGGGCATGGGCATCGCACCGTCCACGGCCCGGACGCATGTCCAGCGGGTCCTGATGAAACTGGGCGTGGGCTCCCGCCTGGAGGCGGCGGCCCTGGCCGCCCGGACGGGCCTGCTCGACCGGGCGGGGCCGGTGGGAAGCGGCTGACCGGTCCGGTGGGATGCCTGCGGCGCGGTGTTCGGTCCGGTGGGATGTCTGTGGCGCGGTGTTCGGTCCGGTGGGATGTCTGCGGCTCCGGGTTCGGTCCGGCGGGGGTGGGCGTAGCGCCTGCGGTCGGTGGGTGGGTCGGGGCCGTGTCGGGGGTGTCCGTCCTCGGACCGGCGCGGATCACGTTGCCTGGAGGGGCTGAGGGCGCGGACGCGCCGGGCCAGCCCCGCCCCGTCCCCTCCGCGCCGTAGGCGGCTACCCGCCGCACCTCCCGCGATCCGCGGGCAGTCGTGCCGCAGGGCGGCACGGGTGGGCGCGACAGCACCCCGCAAGCGCCGGGCCGCGCGAACACCCCCGGCCCACACCGGCACGGGGCAACCCGTAAGCGCGGGGCACCCGCAAAGCGCCGGCCCGCGCGTCCCGTACGGCGCCCCCTACTCCTCCCGTTCCCCCGGAACGACATCCGGCGGCGGCGGAGCCGTCGGCCTGAGCTTCAGCCAGAGGAGGAACAGCAGGCCCAGGACCAGCATCCCCAACCCCGTCCAGAGGTTGATGTTGACCCCCTCGGCCTTGTCGATGTCCGCATCGGACGCGGTGAATCCCGCGATCGTGACGATCACGCCGTACACGACGAACAGCCCGCCGATGATCCGCCGGATGTCGAACAGCCGTGCGGCCGTCGCGGACTTGGTCTCCAGCTCGGAGACCTCCTGCTGGAGCTCACGCTCGGAATAGTGCTCGGACATACTCTCTCCATCCTCCCGCGATCAGAACGAGAACGGGATGTAGCAGGCGGCAGCCAGGATCACCGCACCCCAGCCCAGCAATGCCGGCTTCCGGTACCACGCGTCGTCGCCCTCCGCGGGCGGCTCCGCCATGCCCGGGGAGCGCGTGCCGTAGACCAGGCCCTCCAGCTCCCGTGCCGGCTTGGGCGCGGTGAAGAGCGACACGGCGACCATGACCACCGCGCCCGCGACGAAGCCGGCGATCGCGGAGACGAAGTTGGCGCCCTGGTCGGAGGGGATGTCGATGATGCCCTGCTTGTAGATGACGAAGTAGTTGATCATCGCGGCGGTGGTGCCGGCGATCAGTCCCCAGAAGCCGGACTTCATGGAGGCCCGCTTCCAGAACATGCCGATGATGAAGACCACGAACATCGGCACGTTGAAGAAGGAGAACAGCGTCTGCAGGTAGCTCATGATGTTGGAGAAGGAGCTGGCCAGGAACGCCGTGCCGATGGAGGCGAGGACACCGATCGCGGTGATCAGGCGGCCGAAGCGGACGTAGTACTCGTCCTCGCGGTGCTTCACCACGTACTTCGCCCAGATGTCGGTGGTGAAGACGGTGTTGAAGGAGGAGATGTTGGCCGCCATGCCGGCCATGAACGCGGCCAGCAGGCCGGTGACGGCGATGCCCAGGACGCCGTTGGGCAGGAGCTGCTGCATCAGGTACGGGATCGCGTCGTTGTACTGCAGGTCCGAGTCGCCCGTGCCGATCCTGGGGACCATCACGGCGGCGACCAGGCCCGGGATCATCACCAGGAACACGATGAAGATCTTCGGGAACGCGGCGATGAGCGGGGTGCGCTGGGCCGCCGAGAGGTTCTTGGCGGACAGGGCGCGTTGCACCTCGGCGAAGTTCGTCGTCCAGTAGCCGAAGGAGAGGACGAAGCCGAGGCCGAGGACGATGGTCAGCCAGTTGGCGCCGAGCGGGTTGTCGCTGCCGATGCCGGTGCCGCCCCAGGCGGTCATGAAGTCGTCGCCGCGCGCCTCGGTGAGGGAGTCGGACAGGCCGTCCCAGCCGCCCACGCTCTTCAGGCCGAGCACCGTGATCGGGATGAGCGCGGCGAGGATGACGAAGAACTGCAGGACCTCGTTGTAGATCGCCGAGGACAGGCCGCCCAGGGTGATGTAGGCCAGGACGAAGAAACCGGCGACGACGATCGCCACCCACTGCGGCCAGCCGAGGAGGGCCTCGACCACGATCGCGAGGGCGTACAGGTTGACGCCGGCGATCAGGATGGCCGCGGCCGCGAAGAGGAGCGAGCTGAGCAGGTGGGCCGCCCGGTCGAAGCGCAGCAGCAGGAACTCGGGAACCGAGCGGACCTTGCTGCCGTAGTAGAACGGCATCATCACCAGGCCCAGGAAGACCATCGCGGGGATGGCGCCGATCCAGTACCAGTGGGTCGTGTAGACGCCGTACTGGGCGCTGTTGGCCGCCATGCCGAGGATCTCGGTGGCGCCGAGGTTGGCCGCGATGAAGGCCAGACCGGTGACCCAGGCGGGCAGGGAGCGGCCGGACAGGAAGAAGTCGAGGCTGGTCTTGACCGAGCGGCGGGCGGCGAGGCCGATGCCCAGCACGACGACGAAGTAGATCCCGAGGATCGTGTAGTCCAGCCAGTTGGTGGGGAGTCGAAGCTCTGCGGCCAGGTATGTGGGGGTTTGCATACACACTCGCTTCGTTCGCGAACTGATCCGGTGCGGAACCCATGCCTCCGTGTTCAGTGACTGAACACTTCCCGTGATGTTCTTTGTTCGATCGTGATGAACAGGGCTCGCTGGTGGGTTGTGATGTGTTATGTTCGATTGTGTTGATTGATTGGCGGGTGCAGAGGAGTGCGGCAGTGAAGAAGACCTCGACCCGGCTGGCCGACGGTCGCGAGCTCATCTACTACGACCTGGGCGACGACACCGTCCGCGACGCCGTCGACCGCCGTCCGCTGGACGCCACCGTCACCACGTCCGAGATCCGCCGCGACGTGCTGCTGGGTGATTCCGTCGCCATCGCCTCGCACCGCCAGGGGCGCACGTACCACCCGCCGGCCGACGAGTGTCCGCTGTGTCCTTCCGGGGGCGACCGGCTGAGCGAGATCCCGGACTCGTCGTACGACGTGGTCGTCTTCGAGAACCGTTTCCCCTCGCTGGCCGGGGACTCGGGCCGGTGCGAGGTCGTCTGCTTCACCTCCGACCACCACTCCTCCTTCGCCGGTCTGAGCGAGCGGCAGGCGCGACTCGTGCTCGACGCCTGGACCGACCGGACCTCCGAGCTGTCGCATCTGCCCTCCGTCGAACAGGTCTTCTGCTTCGAGAACCGGGGGGCCGAGATCGGCGTCACCCTCCAGCACCCGCACGGGCAGATCTACGCCTACCCCTTCACCACCCCCCGCACCTCCCTGATGCTGCGCCAAGTGGCCGCACACAAGGAGGCGACGGGCGGCGAGAACCTGTTCGACGCCGTGCTGGAGCGGGAACGGGCCGGCGAGCGGATCGTCCTTGAGGGTGAACACTGGGTGGCCTTCGTGCCGTACGCGGCGCACTGGCCCTACGAGGTCCACCTCTACCCCAAGCGCCGGGTGCCCGACCTGCTCGGACTGGACGAGGCGGCGCGCACGGAGTTTCCCCAGGTGTATCTGGAACTCTTGAAGCGCTTCGACCGGATCTTCGGGGAAGGCGAGCCTCCGACGCCGTACATCGCGGCCTGGCACCAGGCCCCGTTCGGGCAGTTGGAGGACTTCGAGGGCGTCACGCGTGACGACTTCGCGCTCCACCTCGAGCTTTTCACCGTCCGCCGCACATCCGGCAAGCTGAAGTTCCTCGCGGGCTCCGAGTCCGGCATGAACGTGTTCATCAACGACGTGCCGCCGGAGCGCGCGGCCGAGCGACTGCGAGAGGTAGCGAGTTCATGAGCGGGAAGTACCTGGTGACGGGCGGGGCCGGTTACGTCGGCGGTGTCGTCGCCCAGCACCTGCTGGAGGCCGGCCACGAGGTCGTCGTGCTCGACAACCTCTCCACCGGGTTCCGGGAAGGTGTTCCCACGGGTGCGTCGTTCCTCGAGGGCGACATCCGCGATGCCGCCAAATGGCTGGACCCCTCCTACGACGGTGTCCTGCACTTCGCCGCGTTCTCCCAGGTCGGCGAGTCGGTGGTGAAGCCGGAGAAGTACTGGGACAACAACGTCGGCGGCACCATGGCGCTGCTCGGCGCGATGCGCGAGGCGGGCGTGCGCCGGCTGGTGTTCTCCTCCACGGCGGCGACCTACGGCGAGCCCGAGCAGGTCCCGATCGTCGAGTCCGCGCCCACCCGGCCCACGAATCCGTACGGCGCCTCGAAGCTCGCCGTGGACCACATGATCACCGGTGAGGCGGCGGCGCACGGGCTGGGCGCGGTCTCCCTGCGCTACTTCAACGTGGCCGGCGCCTACGGGCAGTACGGCGAGCGGCACGACCCCGAGTCGCACCTCATCCCGCTCGTGCTGCAGGTGGCCCAGGGGCGGCGTGAGGCGATCTCCGTCTACGGCGACGACTACCCGACGCCCGACGGCACCTGCGTGCGCGACTACATCCACGTCGCCGACCTGGCCGAGGCCCATCTGCTCGCGCTGAAGGCCGCGGCGCCCGGCGAGCACCTGATCTGCAACCTCGGCAACGGCAACGGATTCTCCGTCCGCGAGGTCGTCGAGACGGTCCGTCAGGTCACCGGCCACCCGATCCCCGAGGTCGTGGCCCCCCGCCGGGGCGGCGACCCGGCGGTCCTGGTGGCGTCGGCCGCCACCGCCCGCGAGAAGCTGGGCTGGAACCCGTCGCGCGCGGACCTCGCGGGGATCGTCGCGGACGCGTGGGAGTTCGCGCAGCAGCGCGCCGAGCAGGCCAAGTAGGCCGAGAAGAACGTCACGAAGGGGCAGGGGTCAGGGCATGAGCGAGTCCAGCGGGGCCGTCGCGGGGTCCGTCGCCGAGCGGTTCGAGGAGCTGTACGGGGCCGCGCCGGACGGGGTGTGGGCGGCACCGGGCCGGGTCAACCTCATCGGCGAGCACACCGACTACAACGACGGCTTCGTCATGCCGTTCGCGCTGCCGCACACCGCGGTCGCGGCGGTGTCCCGGCGGGACGACGGCGTACTGCGGCTGCACTCCGCCGACGTGGACGGCCCGGTCGTGGAACTGGCGGTCGACGCCCTGGTTCCCGAATCGGACAAGCGGTGGACCGCCTACCCGGCGGGCGTGGTGTGGGCGCTGCGCGAGGCCGGGCACACCGTGACCGGCGCGGACGTCCACCTCGCCTCGAGCGTCCCGGCGGGCGCGGGCCTGTCGTCCTCGGCGGCCCTGGAGGTCGTGGTCGCGCTCGCGCTGAACGACCTGTTCGGCCTCGGCCTGCGCGGCTGGCAGCTGGCCCGGCTGTGCCAGCGCGCCGAGAACGTCTACGTCGGCGCCCCGGTCGGCATCATGGACCAGACCGCCTCGGCCTGCTGCGAGACCGGCCACGCCCTGTTCCTCGACACCCGTGACCTCTCGCAGCGGCAGATCCCCTTCGACCTGGCCGCCGAGGGCATGCGCCTGCTCGTCGTCGACACCCAGGTCAAGCACAGTCACAGCGAGGGCGAGTACGGCAAGCGCCGCGCGGGCTGCGAGAAGGGCGCGGCCCTGCTGGGCGTCGACGCCCTGCGGGACCTCCCGTACGAGGAACTGGACGCGGCGCTTGAGCGGCTCGGCGACGAGGAGGAGGTCCGCCGGCTGGTCCGGCACGTGGTGACGGAGGACGAGCGGGTCGAACGGGTCGTGTCCCTGCTGGAGTCGGGCGACACCCGCGCGATCGGCCCGGTCCTGGTCGAGGGACACACCTCCCTGCGGGACGACTTCCGCGTCTCCTGCCCCGAACTCGACCTGGTGGTGGAGACCGCCGTCGCCTCCGGCGCCCTCGGCGCCCGCATGACCGGCGGCGGCTTCGGCGGCTCGGCCATCGTCCTGGCGGAGGAGACGGACGTCCCGACGATCACCAAGGCGGTGGAGGAGGCGTTCGCGGCGGCCGGCTTCACCGCTCCCCGCGTCTTCGAGGCGGTCCCGGCGGCGGGAGCGCGTCGGGTGCGCTGAGGCGGGGCGGCGGCGCCGGCCGGAAGCCGGAGTGCGCCGCCCGCGGACACCGGATCCGGTGGCGGCTCGGTCAGCGCAGTCGCTTGGTGAGGGTGTACTCCGTGATCCCCGGCGGGTAGTCGGGGATCACGCACACCACGTCGTAGCCGTGCTTCCGGTAGAAGTCCGGGGCCTGGAAGTCCCAGGTCTCCACGCGGGAGGCCGTGCAGGCGCGTTCGGCGGCGGCGACGCGTTCCGCCTCCGCGAGGAGGCCGGAGCCCAGGCCCGCCCCCCGGTGGCGGCCGTCGACCCAGAGGTAGGTCACGTGCAGCCAGGCCGTCCAGGTGTGGCCGACCAGGCCGCCGGCCAGTTCACCGTTCGCATCCGACGCCCACACGTGCAAAGGCGATTCGCGCTCGTCCGGGGTTCCGCGCAGTGCCCGCAGGATCGGGGAGGCCGCGGTGTTCGTGTCCCGCAGCCGCCTGCGGAGCAGATCACGTCGGGCCTTGTCGACTTCTGTCTCAAGACGAAACATGCGGCTCACCATAAACGCGCAAGGCCGCCAGTTCTGCAAATAACCTTCCGCTCCCGGCCCTCGCCCGTACCCTGATGAACAGTGCCGGTGGGGGCCGGTGCCGTTCAGGGGGCGAGACGGTCGGGTACGGCGTCCGAGGCGGGGCGGCGGTTGTCGCGCGGCGGCGGCCGTGTGGCTGCGGCGGCCCGTCCCACGTCCGGTCAGTGAGGTGACAGCGCCTCGGCGTCGTACCCGCGCCGGTGTCGCCCTCCGACGATGGGGTAATCCCCTGCTCTGGGAAGAGCTTGGGGAAGGGGGTTTCGTGGTTCGCATTCGAGTCCTGGTCGTCGACGACCATCGCATCTTCGCCGAGTCGCTGGCCGCGGCCCTGGCCGCAGAGCCCGACGTCGACGTGTCCGCGGCGGGCAGCGGCCCGGCCGCGCTGCGCTGTCTGGAGCGGGCGGCCGCCGAGGGGCGGCGGTTCGACGTGCTGCTCGTCGACGCCGACCTGGGCGGCAAGATGCCGGGCGGCCGGCCGGCCGTGCCCGTGCAGGCCGGTGACGAGGACGGGCTCGTCGACGGGATATCGCTGGTCACCGGGGTGCGTTCGGTGCAGCCGCAGGTACGGATCGTCGTCCTCGCCGAGAAGGACGATCCGGCCCGGGCCGCGCTCGCCCTGCAGGCGGGGGCCTCCGGGTGGGTGGCCAAGGACTGCTCGCTGAACCGGCTGCTCACCGTCATCCGGGGGGTGCTGCGCGACGAGACGCATCTGCCGCCCGCGCTGCTGACGGGTGTGCTGCGGGAGCTGACCGCCGCCCGGCGGCACCGCACGGAGAGCGAACAGCTCGTGGAGTCCCTGACCCCGCGCGAGCGGGAGGTGCTGCGGTGCATGGTCGCGGGGCTGGGGCGCAAGGCGGTCGCCGAGCGCCTGTATCTGTCCCCGCACACCGTACGGACCCATATGCAGAACGTCCTCGGGAAGTTGGGGGTGCACTCCACCCTCGCCGCGGTGGCCCTCGCCCGGCGGGCGGGTGTCGGGCCCGTCGACCTAACCGGGGATGTTGTCGAACGGGGCGGTCAACTGGCGTAGCAGCCCGGCCAGTTCGCCGCGCTGGGCGCGGGTGAGTTCCGCGAGGATCGCCCGCTCCTGCGCCAGCAGCCCGGCCAGTGCCTGGTCGGCGCGGTCGCGGCCCTCGTCCGTGAGCCGGACCAGGACACCGCGCCGGTCGCTGGGGTCGGGCAGCCGCTCCACCAGGCCCTTCTTGGTCAGGCGGTCGATGCGGTTGGTCATCGTGCCCGAGGTGACGAGCGTCTGCGTGAGGAGCTGCCCCGGCGAGAGCTGGTACGGGGAGCCCGCGCGGCGCAGCGCGGTCAGGACGTCGAACTCCCAGGACTCCAGGCCGTGCTCGGCGAAGGCGAGCCGGCGCGCCCGGTCCAGGTGCCGGGCCAGTCTGCTCACCCGGCTGAGCACCTCGAGCGGTTCCACGTCGAGGTCCGGGCGCTCCCGGCGCCACGCTGCGACCAGCCGATCGACCTCGTCCTCCATGACGATCAGTGTAGTGGTTGTGTCGATGTGAAGTCTCTTGATGTCGAGTCTCTTGACGTCGAGACGGATGGCGGGTGACGCTGGGTACCCGTCCACCGGCATCCGGGAGGCCCCATGTCCGCGGCGACCCCTCTGTGGGACCCCGTCCAGTACCTGCGTCACGCCGGTCACCGCACCCGGCCCTTCACCGACCTCCTGGCCCGCGTGCCGGAACTCCCGGGGGACCCGCCCCGCATCGCCGACCTCGGCTGCGGCGCCGGCAACGTCACGGCCCTGCTCACCGACCGCTGGCCCGCCGCCCGCGTCACCGGCTACGACAACTCGTCCGAGATGCTCGCCAAGGCCCGCGTCGACCACGAGGGCGGCAGGCTGGACTTCGCCCACGCCGACGTCCGCACCTGGACGCCCGGGGAGCCGTACGACCTGATCGTCAGCAACGCCACGCTGCAATGGGTTCCGGGACATGTGGAACGGTTCGGTGACTGGGTCGGCGGGCTGGCTCCCGGTGGCACCTTCGCCTTCCAGGTCCCCGGCAACTTCGACGCCCCCAGCCACACCCTGCTGCGGGAACTCGCCGCCTCCCCGCGCTGGCGGGGCCGTCTGGCCGGCGTCCTGCGCCACGACGACGCCGTACTCCGGCCGGAGGCCTACCTGGAGCGGCTGACCGCCCTCGGCTGCACGACCGACGCCTGGGAGACGACGTACGTGCATCTGCTGGAGGGGGAGGATCCCGTCCTCGACTGGGTCAAGGGCACGGGCCTGCGGCCCGTCCTGACGGCTCTGGCGGACGATCCCGAGGCCCGCGACGCGTTCGTCGACGCGTACCGGTCCGCCCTGCGAGCGGCCTATCCGGCCGGCCCCCACGGCACCCCGTTCCCGTTCCGCCGCGTCTTCGCGGTCGCGGTCAAGGAGGCGTGAGGGCGTGCTCACCGCCGTCGACCATGTGCAGCTCGCCGCCCCACCCGGCTCCGAGGAGCGCCTGCGTGCGTACTACGTGGACGCCCTCGGCATGACCGGGACGCCGAAGCCGTCCGCCCTGGCGGCGCGCGGCGGCTGCTGGTTCGAGGCCGGAGACGTACGGCTTCATCTGGGCATCGAGCACGACTTCCGGCCCGCGAGGAAAGCCCACCCAGGTCTGAGAGTGAACGGCATCGAGGCGTACGCCGCCCGCCTGGCCGCCCACGGGGCCCCCGTCACCCGGGACGACGACCTCCCGGGCCACAAACGCTTCTACTCCGATGACCCGGTGGGCAACCGGCTCGAGTTCCTGGAGCCGGTCGGCTGACGGTCCCGCTGCCCGAGGGTTCCCTCCGCCTGCCGGCGGACCGGATCATCCAGCTGGGAGGCGGCCTCGCCGATCGTCATTTCGGTCATGCCCGCACGATTCCACACGGCGGGCCGTGTCCTCAGCTCTTCCGGTGACCTATCAGCCGGGGCTTCGGCTCCAGCCCGTCCAACCCGTGCCACGCCAGGTTGACCAGGTGGGCCGCCACCTCCGCCTTCTTCGGCTTGCGGACGTCCAGCCACCACTGACCCGTCAGCGCCACCATCCCGACCAGGGCCTGCGCGTACAGCGGGGCCAGCTTCGGGTCGAAGCCGCGGGACTTGAACTCGCGGACCAGGATGTACTCCACCTGGGTGGCGATGTCCGAGATCAGCGAGGCGAAGGTGCCCGTCGACTGGGGGATGGGGGAGTCGCGGACCAGGATGCGGAAACCGTCCGTGTACTCCTCGATGTAGTCGAGGAGCGCGAACGCGGCCTGCTCGCACAGTTCGCGGGGATGGCCGGCCGTCAGCGAGCTCGTCACCATGTCCAGCAGGCGCCGCATCTCGCGGTCCACCACCACCGCGTACAGCCCCTCCTTGCCGCCGAAGTGCTCGTACACCACCGGCTTGGAGACCCCGGCCTTCGCCGCGATCTCCTCCACCGACGTGCCCTCGAAGCCCTTCGCCGCGAACAGGGTGCGGCCGATCTCCAGCAGCTGCTGGCGGCGCTCCACACCGGTCATCCGGGTGCGACGCGCACGCCGCGGCTTGTCATTGCTCGGGGTGCTGCTGGAGTCGGTCGCCACGGCGACCATCATGCCGCCTCGGCGGCTTCCTTCCCCCGCCGGGCGTCGCCTTCCGAGGTGTTACGGCGCGAATCGATACGCGAGCGTGACGGCCACCGCACGTCGTACGCCCAGCCCAACTGCTCGAACCAGCGGATCAGCCGGGCGGACGAGTCCAACTGCCCGCGCTCCACACCGTGCCGCGCGGACGTCGGGTCGGCGTGGTGCAGGTTGTGCCAGGACTCACCGCAGGACAGGACCGCCAGCCACCACACGTTGCCCGAACGGTCCCGTGACTTGAAGGGACGCCTGCCGACCGCGTGGCAGATCGAGTTGATCGACCACGTCACGTGGTGCAGCAGCGCCACCCGCACGAGCGACCCCCAGAAGAACCCGGTGAACGCGCCCCACCAGGACATCGTGACCAGGCCGCCGATCAGCGCCGGCAGGGCCAGGGACAGCGCCGTCCACAGAATGAACTGGCGGGAGATCGCACGGAGCGCCGGGTCTTTGATCAGGTCCGGCGCGTACTTGTCCTGCGGCGTCTGCTCCTCGTCGAACATCCAGCCGATGTGCGCCCACCACAGGCCCTTCATCAGCGCCGGGACCGTCTCCCCGTACTTCCACGGCGAATGCGGGTCGCCCTCGGCGTCGGAGAACTTGTGGTGCTTGCGGTGATCGGCCACCCACCGCACCAGCGGGCCCTCCACCGCCATCGACCCGGCGACCGCCAGCGCGATCTTCAGCGGCCGCTTCGCCTTGAACGAACCGTGCGTGAAGTGCCGGTGGAAACCGATGGTGATGCCGTGGCAGCCGAGGTAGTAGAAGAAGACCAGCAGACCGAGGTCCAGCCAGCTCACCCCCCACCCCCACGCCAGCGGCACCGCCGCCACCAGGGCCAGGAAGGGGACGATGATGAAGAGCAGCAGCGTGATCTGCTCGATGGAGCGCTTGCGCTCGCCGCCCATCGTGGCGGAGGGCACCGCGTCGCCGGACCCGGGTTGTTTCGGAGCTTCGTGCAGCACATCGGAGCCTGAGGTCATGCGTGTTCCCTGTGGGGTATGTGGACGGGGAGCGGGTGCCCGGCCTCCGGAAACGCACTGCGTACCTACGCCTCCGTAACCTACGGCAACGTAAGTATGACAGTGCGTCACCCGGCGGCAAGAGCCCGTGAGCCTGCGCGTCCGGGTCGACACCTATCCTTGAAGTCGGTCGGACAGCGCGGTCCGCTCTGAATTTCTTCCCGGACGTCCGGCCCGCAAGCGGCGCACGCCGCGCGAGACACCGTCCGGGTTCCCTCCCAGACGAGCTTCAACACTGCAAGGAGCCGCACCTGTGAGCAGTGCCGACGACCAGACCACCACGACGAGCAGCGAGCTGCGCGCCGACATCCGCCGACTGGGCGACCTCCTGGGAGAGACCCTGGTCCGGCAGGAGGGCCCGGAACTGCTCGACCTCGTCGAGAAGGTCCGCCGACTCACCCGTGAGGACGGCGAGGCCGCCGCCGAGCTGTTGCGGGGCACCGAACTGCAGACCGCGGCCAAGCTGGTCCGCGCGTTCTCCACCTACTTCCACCTGGCCAACGTCACCGAGCAGGTCCACCGCGGCCGGGAACTGCGCGCCCGCCGCGCCGCCGAGGGCGGGCTGCTCTCCCGCACCGCCGACCGCCTCAAGGACGCCGACCCCGAGCACCTGCGCGAGACGGTCCGCAACCTCAACATCCGGCCCGTCTTCACCGCGCACCCCACCGAGGCCGCCCGCCGCTCCGTCCTCAACAAGCTCCGCCGGATCGCCGCCCTCCTCGACACCCCGGTCATCGCCTCCGACCGGCGCCGCCTGGACACCCGGCTCGCCGAGAACATCGACCTCGTCTGGCAGACCGACGAACTGCGCGTGGTCCGCCCCGAGCCCGCCGACGAGGCCCGCAACGCCATCTACTACCTCGACGAGCTGCACGCCGGCGCGGTCGGCGACGTCCTGGAGGACCTCACCGCCGAGCTGGAGCGCGTCGGCGTCCACCTCCCCGACGACACCCGCCCCCTCACCTTCGGCACCTGGATCGGCGGCGACCGCGACGGCAACCCCAACGTCACCCCCCAGGTCACCTGGGACGTCCTCATCCTCCAGCACGAACACGGCATCAACGACGCCCTGGAGATGATCGACGAACTGCGCGGCTTCCTCTCCAACTCCATCCGCTACGCGGGTGCGACGGAGGAACTGCTGGCCTCCCTCCAGGCCGACCTCGACGCCCTCCCCGAGATCAGCCCCCGCTACAAGCGGCTCAACGCCGAGGAGCCCTACCGGCTCAAGGCCACCTGCATCCGCCAGAAGCTGGAGAACACCAAGCTCCGCCTCGCCAAGGGCACCCCCCACGAGCCCGGCCGCGACTACCTCGGCACCGGCCAGCTCCTCGCCGACCTGCGCATCATCCAGGCCTCCCTGCGCGAACACCGCGGCGGCCTCTTCGCCGACGGCCGCCTCGCCCGTACGATCCGCACCCTGGCCGCCTTCGGCCTCCAGCTCGCCACCATGGACGTACGCGAACACGCCGACGCCCACCACCACGCCCTCGGCCAGCTGTTCGACCGGCTCGGCGAGGAGTCGTGGCGGTACGCCGACATGCCCCGCGAGTACCGCTCCAAGCTCCTCGCCAAGGAGCTGCGCAGCAGGAGGCCGCTCGCCCCCACCCCGGCGCCCGTCGACGCCGCCGGCGAGAAGACCCTCGGCGTCTTCCAGACCGTCAGGCGCGCCCTGGAGGTCTTCGGACCCGAGGTCGTCGAGTCGTACATCATCTCCATGTGCCAGGGCGCCGACGACGTCTTCGCCGCCGCCGTACTGGCGCGTGAGGCCGGGCTCATCGACCTGCACGCCGGGTGGGCGAAGATCGGCATCGTGCCGCTCCTTGAGACCACCGACGAGCTCAAGGCCGCCGACACCATCCTCGAGGACATGCTCGCCGACCCCTCCTACCGGCGCCTCGTCGCGCTCAGGGGCGACGTCCAGGAGGTCATGCTCGGCTACTCCGACTCCTCCAAGTTCGGCGGCATCACCACCAGCCAGTGGGAGATCCACCGCGCGCAGCGGCGGCTGCGCGACGTCGCCCACCGCTACGGGGTGCGCCTGCGGCTGTTCCACGGCCGCGGCGGCACCGTCGGCCGCGGCGGCGGCCCCACCCACGACGCCATCCTCGCCCAGCCCTGGGGCACCCTCGAGGGCGAGATCAAGGTGACCGAACAGGGCGAGGTCATCTCCGACAAGTACCTCATCCCGGCCCTCGCCCGGGAGAACCTGGAGCTGTCCGTCGCCGCCACCCTCCAGGCGTCCGCCCTGCACACCGCACCCCGCCAGTCCGACGAGGCCCTCGCCCGCTGGGACGCCGCCATGGACGTCGTCTCCGACGCCGCCCACACGGCCTACCGGAAGCTCGTCGAGGACCCCGACCTGCCGACGTACTTCCTTGCCTCCACGCCCGTCGACCAGCTCGCCGACCTGCATCTGGGCTCGCGGCCCTCCCGCCGCCCCGGCTCGGGCGTCTCGCTCGACGGACTGCGCGCCATCCCGTGGGTGTTCGGCTGGACCCAGTCCCGGCAGATCGTCCCCGGCTGGTACGGCGTCGGTTCCGGCCTCAAGGCACTGCGCGAGGCCGGTCTGGACACCGTCCTGGACGAGATGCACCAGCAGTGGCACTTCTTTCGCAACTTCATCTCCAACGTGGAGATGACCCTCGCCAAGACCGACCTGCGCATCGCCCAGCACTACGTCGACACCCTCGTCCCCGACGAGCTCAAGCACGTCTTCGACGCCATCAAGGCCGAGCACGAGCTCACCGTCGCCGAGGTCCTGCGCGTCACCGGCGAACAGGAACTCCTGGACGCCGACCCGGTCCTCAAGCAGACCTTCACCATCCGCGACGCCTACCTGGACCCGATCTCCTACCTCCAGGTGGCCCTCCTCAAGCGTCAGCGCGACGCCGCCGGCGCCGACGAACAGCCCGACCCGCTGCTCGCCCGCGCCCTGCTGCTCACCGTCAACGGCGTCGCGGCCGGCCTGCGCAACACCGGCTGACCCGGCGCGACGAAGGGTGCCCCCGGCCTCGTACGGTTGGGGGCACCCCTCGTTTCGGGCGGCTTGTTCCGGACGGCTCGCTTCAGGCAGCCTGTCTCGGGCGGCTCGCTTCGGACGGCTCGCTTCAGACGGCCAGGAAAGCCGCCGTGAGCAGCGCTGCCCCCGACAGGGCCAGCACCCACGCCGCCCGCGTCCGCAGCAGACCGCCGGCCACGACGACAGACGCGAGCAGCAGCGCGCCGCCCAGCGGAACCCACGCGTAGAGAACCCCGGCGGGACCCGAGCGGACGGCGTCCGTGCCGCCCGGCTTCAGCACCACCGTGTACGTCCGCCCCTCCGCCACGGCCACCGAGTTCTCCAGCACGACCTCCGCACGCGGCTGCGACCCCTGCGACAGCGGCGTGTACGGCCCCGCACACGTCTTCGCGCCGCACCGCGTCACCTCCACCGTGCCGCGCTCGCGCCCCTTCGTCAGCATCGCGTGCTGCGCCGTACCCCATGACGCCCACACACCCGCGACCAGGATCAGCGCGGTGACCGTGCCCATCGCCGCGAACCGGCCGAACCGCAGGGCGGAAGAGCCACGGGAGGAGCGGACCGCAGGAGCCATGGCCGAGATCCTTGGCCATGACCTTGCGCTCGGTCAACTCCGGTGGGTCCCGGCGGGCTCCCGCAGAAGGACAAGTCAACCGATGTACCCATCAGCACGTCACGAGTTGTACGTCCCCTGCGCCCGCTCCAGCCCTTCGATCACCAGACACTCCACCGCGTCCGCCGCCCGGTCCACGAAGTAGTCCAGCTCCTTGCGCTCCGCCGACGAGAAGTCCTTCAGCACGAAGTCCGCCACCTGCATCCGCCCCGGCGGCCGCCCGATCCCGAACCGCACCCGGTGGTAATCCCGCCCGAACGCCTTCGTCATCGACTTCAGCCCGTTGTGACCGTTGTCCCCGCCACCCAGCTTCAGCCGCAGCGTCCCGTACTCGATGTCCAGCTCGTCATGGACCGCCACCACGTTCGCCGCCGGCACCTTGTAGAACTCCCGCAGCGCGTTCACCGGCCCGCCCGACAGATTCATGTACGACATCGGCTTCGCCAGGATCACCCGCCGGTTGTCCGGCCCCGGCGGACCGATCCGCCCCTCCACCACCTGCGCCTGAGCCTTGCCGGCCCGCTTGAACCGGCCCCCGATCCGCTCCGCCAGCAGATCCGCCACCATGAACCCCACGTTGTGCCGGTTCATCGCGTACTCGGGCCCCGGATTGCCCAGCCCCGCGATCAGCCACGGGGCACCGGCGTCGGTCGTCACCTGCATGTCTCCCTCGATACGCGCCAGCCGCTGCCCCCGACGGGAAGCAGCGGCTGACGAAAACGGCGTCGGTGCGGATCAGGCCTCGGTGGCGCCCTCGGTGGCCTCCTCGCCCTCCGCGGCCTCCTCCGCCTGCGCGGCCAGCACCTGGATGACGACCGCGTCCCCGTCGACGGCCAGCTTGGCACCCTTCGGGAGGGTGATGTCCTTGGCGAGGACGGAGGCACCGGCCGCCAGACCCTCGACGGACACCGTGACGGCCTCGGGGATGTGGGTGGCCTCGGCCTCGACCGTCAGGGTGCCCAGCACGTGCTCCAGCAGGTTGCCGCCCGCGGCCAGCTCGCCCTCGGTGAGGACCGGGATCTCCACCGTGACGGTCTCGCCGCGCTGCACCAGCTGCAGGTCGACGTGCTCCAGGAAGCCCTTGATCGGGTCACGCTGCACCGACTTCGGGATCGCCAACTCGTTCGACGTGCCGTCGATGTCCAGCGCGATCAGCACGTTCGGCGTACGCAGCGCGAGCAGCAGCTCGTGGCCCGGAAGGGTCAGGTGCAGCGGGTCGGAACCGTGCCCGTACAGCACACCCGGAACCTTGCTGTCACGACGGATACGGCGCGCGGCACCCTTGCCGAACTCGGTGCGCGTCGCGGCGGAGATCTTCACCTCGGACATAATCACTCCTCGAAGTCAGAAACGGACGTGGTCACCCGGCCACGAACGGCCTGCTACGAAGAGCGCGTCGATAACGGACAGCCGAACGCCTCGTGAAAAGCGGAACGGCCTCCCTCGCCGAGCAACTTCAGCAGTCTACTCGGACCAGGAGGCCGCACCCAAAACGATCAACGGGAGACCCCGTGCAGAACCCTTACTGCACGGGTCCGCCGCTCAGGCCTACTGCTCGTCGAACAGGCTCGTCACCGAACCGTCCCGGAACACCTCACGCGCCGCACGCGCGATCGTCGGCGCGATCGACAACACCTTGATCTTGTCGAGGGACTCACTCAACTCGCCCGGCGTCGGCAGCGTATTGGTGAACACGAACTCACTCACCCGCGAGTTCTTCAACCGGTCCGCCGCCGGACCCGACAGCACACCGTGCGTCGCCGTCACGATGACGTCCTCCGCACCGTGCGCGAACAACGCGTCCGCCGCGGCACAGATCGTGCCACCCGTGTCGATCATGTCATCGACCAGGACGCAGATCCGGCCCTCCACGTCACCCACGACCTCGTGCACCGTGACCTGGTTCGCCACGTCCTTGTCCCGGCGCTTGTGCACGATCGCCAGCGGCGCACCCAGCCGGTCGCACCAACGGTCCGCCACCCGCACACGGCCCGCGTCCGGAGACACCACCGTCAGCTTCGAACGGTCCACCTTCGCACCCACGTAGTCCGCGAGGAGCGGCAGCGCGAACAAGTGATCCACCGGACCGTCGAAGAAGCCCTGGATCTGATCCGTGTGCAGATCCACCGCCAGCAGCCGGTCCGCACCCGCCGTCTTCATCAGGTCCGCGATCAGACGCGCCGAAATCGGTTCACGACCCCGGTGCTTCTTGTCCTGCCGCGCGTAACCGTAGAACGGCACGATGACCGTGATGGACCTGGCCGACGCACGCTTCAACGCGTCGATCATGATCAACTGCTCCATGATCCACTTGTTGATCGGAGCGGTGTGGCTCTGGATCAGGAAGCAGTCGGCGCCACGAGCCGACTCCTGATACCGCACATAGATCTCGCCATTGGCGAAGTCGAAGGCCTTCGTCGGCACGACCCCGACATCCAGCTGTTGGGCGACCTCCTCGGCAAGCTCGGGGTGGGCGCGGCCGGAGAAGAACATCATCTTCTTCTCGCCGGTCGTCTTGATCCCGGTCACAGCACAGTCTCCTCAGAGGTGTCGCAGCTGATGGCGGTGCGGAAGTGCACTTATCACGGTACGCCCTGTCCGACAGGGCCGAATCCGGTCAGTCCTCGCCCGCCGGCTCCCGCGAAGCCGCCTCCGCCGCCTTCGCGGCAGCACTCCCCGGACGCTTACGAGCCACCCAACCCTCGATATTCCGCTGCTGGCCACGGGCCACAGCCAGCGAACCCGGCGGCACATCCTTCGTGATCACCGAACCGGCAGCCGTGTAAGCGCCGTCCCCGACCGTGACAGGTGCCACAAACATGTTGTCCGAACCGGTCCGGCAGTGCGATCCGACCGTCGTGTGATGTTTGTCCTGCCCGTCGTAATTGACGAACACACTCGCCGCACCGATGTTCGAAAACTCGCCGATCGTCGCATCCCCCACATACGACAGATGCGGAACCTTCGTCCCCTCACCGATCGACGCGTTCTTCGTCTCGACGTACGTACCCACCTTGGCCTTACGCGCCAACCGCGACCCCGGACGCAGATACGCGTACGGCCCCACACTCGCCTCAGGACCCACCTCGGCACCCACCGCCACCGCGTTGTCCACCCGCGCCCCCGCACCCACCCGCGTATCCGTCAACCGCGAGTTCGGCCCGACCTCACACCCCTCACCGAGATGCGTCGCCCCGTGCAACTGCGTCCCCGGATGAACGACCACGTCCTGCTCGAACGACACGGTCACATCGACCCACGTCGTCGCAGGATCGACCACGGTGACACCCGACAACATGGCAGCGGCCAGCAACCGGTCGTTGAGAATCCGCCGCGCCTCCGACAACTGCACCCGGTTGTTGATCCCCGCGATCTCCCGGTGATCCCCCGCCGCCGACGCACCCACCCGGTGCCCCGCCCCACGCAGGATCCCGAGCACATCCGTCAGATACTCCTCACCCTGACTGTTGTCCGTCCGCACCCTCTTCAACGCGTCCGCCAACAACGCCCCGTCGAACGCGAACACACCCGAGTTGATCTCCCGGATCGCCCGCTGCGCGGCGGACGCGTCCTTGTGCTCCACGATCCCCGTCACGGCACCGCTGTCGTCCCGCACGATCCGCCCGTAACCCGTCGCGTCCGGCACCTCGGCCGTCAGCACCGTCACCGCGTTGCCGTCGGAGGCGTGCGTGGCCGACAACCGCCGCAG
Source organism: Streptomyces sp. NPDC059454 (assembly GCF_042749965.1). NCBI lineage: Bacteria > Bacillati > Actinomycetota > Actinomycetes > Kitasatosporales > Streptomycetaceae > Streptomyces > Streptomyces sp. NPDC059454. The sequence continues at coordinate 119,243 of NZ_JBHYVC010000008.1, forward strand.
CGTCTCACCCGTCAGCAGCGGAGTGTCACCGCACACGACGACGACCGTCCCGTCCACGGAACCGCCCAGCTCCTCCAGCCCCATCCGCACGGCGTGCCCGGTGCCGTTCTGCTCCGCCTGCACGGCGGTACGGACGGACGGGGCGATCTCCGCGAGATGCGCGGTCACCTTCTCGCGGGCGTGACCCACGACGACGACCAGGTTCTCCGGCTCCAGCTCACCGGCCGCGGCGAGCACATGACCCACCAGGGAACGGCCACAGATGTCGTGCAGGACCTTCGGTGTGGCCGACTTCATACGGGTGCCCTCACCCGCTGCGAGAACGACGACGGCTGCCGGGCGACTGGTGCTCACGGGATGCCCTTCGGCTGAATCGGGGAGGGGGGTGGACATCCGCAGGATACCGGGGCGTTTGTGGGGGAAGCATGAGAGCGGGCCCTGACGGAAATGTCAGGGCCCGGACAGAGCAGCTCCCCCATCAGGATTTGAACCTGAACTTAAGGGACCAAAACCCTCAGTGCTGCCTGATTACACCATGGGGGATGAAACTCGACTAAACCGGACATTCGGTTAGGTCGCCGAGTCGGCACCCAACACTATGCCGTACCAAGAGCCTTCGATGCGACGGTACAGGTCGGCACCCTTCAAGACTTTGATCACCAAGCAGCCCCGGTACGAGTCACCCACGTTCTTTCTCACCGTCTTGGGATTGTGCCGCTTGAGCGTCGTCTTGTTGAACGCGCTGCGGTCGGCGTGGACGAGCTCGGCCCAGTACTGCTCCGCGCCTGCCACGTCGGCGTTCTCGTGGATCATGACCGTGAAGCGGAGGCGCTCGCGTTCGACTCCAAGCAGGTCGAGCCAAGCCGGGAAGACCTTGATCATGTCGGGGTCGCTGTTGACGAAGGTGACGTTCTCGCGGCGGTCGTACGGCTTGTCCTTGCTGCCCTCCGCCCAGTACGAGCCGACGCCCACCAGGAACAGCTCGCGGGCCGACAGGTCACCGATCGCCTGCTTGGCCGCTTCCTTGGTGCGCTGCCGCTCCTCGTCCCGGATGCGCAGCTTCGCTTCCCAGCCCCGGCGGGCGATGGCTGCGGCTTCCTCGGGAGTGCGCTTGCGTTCAGGCTTCGGCAGGTCCCGTACCCATGGCGACACCGAGCTTCTGGAGCAGCCCAGCTCGGCCTCGATCTGGTCGTACGTCCACCCCTGGAGCCGTAGCTCCCGGGCCTTGGTCCTGAGGCCGTCCTTCGCGTTGGGGCGTTTCGTCCAGGCCGGCGGTGGTTCCCCCTTCACCAGCTGGTTGAGGATGTCGTTGTTGTAGATCTTCAGTTCGTCGCGGATCTGACGGAGGCTGTGGCCCGCCCGTCGCAGGGCGACCGCCCGCTCCCGCAGGCTCTCGAAGTCGGCGTATTTGCCGGATGCATGTGTCACACGCATACCGTCCGGGTGGAATGGTCGGTTCCCCCCTCGAACGGTGTCCGATTCAACAGTTCGAGGGATTTCGGGCCGTACCGCATCCGAACGGTCACCCTGTGTGGTGTGATCCGGACGTGAAAACTTGCCGGAAAAGCGGCGCTGTGCGCCCGTAGGCTGGACGCATGACCACGACGGGGGAAGAGCGTGTGACGGCCCGGGGAGGGCCGTGGTGGTGGGACAGACGGCGTAGTGCCGTGCTGGATGTGGGGCTCGCGGTGGTGTCCGCGGTGGAGTGCGGGCTGGAGGGGATCCCGTTCGCGTGGGAGGCGGGGCTTCCGGCCGGCGTGGGGGTCGTCTTCGGTGTGCTGGCCGGTTCCGTGCTGCTGGTGCGGCGGAAGTGGCCGATCGCGGTGGTGCTGGTGGCGATCGCGGTGACGCCTGCCGCGATGGGTTTCCTGATGGGCGTCGTCGGTCTGTATTCGCTGGCCGCGTCCGATGTGCCGCGGCGGATCATCGCGTCGCTGGCCGGGATGCAGTCGGTGGGTGTGCTCATCGTGATGTTCGTGCGGATGCGGCAGAACCTGGCGCGGGGGGATCTGGACGTCGGGGACTGGATCGTGCCGTTCGCGTCGATCACGACGGCGATCGGGGTGACGGCGCCGCCGTTGTTACTGGGTCTGTATGTGGGGGCGCGGCGGCGGTTGATGGAGAGTCTGCGGGAGCGGGCGGACAGTCTGGAGCGGGAGCTTCAGTTGCTCGCGGAGCGGGCCGAGGAGCGGGCGGAGTGGGCGCGGGGCGAGGAGCGGACGCGGATCGCGCGTGAGATGCACGACGTGGTGGCGCACCGGGTGAGTCTGATGGTGGTGCATGCGGCGGCGTTGCAGGCGGTGGCGCGGAAGGATCCCGAGAAGGCCGTGAGGAACGCTGCTCTGGTGGGGGACATGGGGCGGCAGGCGTTGACGGAGTTGCGGGAGATGCTCGGGGTGTTGCGTTCCGGTGGGAACGGGGAGCGGCGGCGGGAGCGGGCGTCGGTGCCGTTGGCGGCGGTGGGGGTGGCTGCTGCGGTTGCTGCGTCGCGGGCGGTGGATGAGGGGGAGGGGCCGTGTCTGTCGGAGATCGAGGAGTTGGTGGGGCAGTCGGCGGCTGCGGGGATGGTGGTTGATCTGTCGGTGGTGGGGGAGTCGCGGTCGTGTGCGCGGGAGGTGGAGTCGACGGCGTATCGGGTGGTGCAGGAGGCGCTGACGAACGTGCACAAGCATGCGGCGGGTGCGAAGACGTATGTGCGTCTGGCGTACCGGGTGTCGGAGATCGCGATGCAGGTGGAGAACGAGCCGCCGCCGGAGGCGGCGTCGTCGGCGGGGTTGCCGTCGGGGGGGAACGGTCTGGTGGGGATGAAGGAGCGGGTGTCGGCGTTGGGTGGGGTGTTTGTGTCGGGGCCGACGGACGCGGGGGGGTTCCGGGTGTCGGCGGTGATTCCGGCGTCGTAGCCCGGTCGGCTGTGGGGTTCAGCCGGCGGTGAGGCGTGTGGGTTGGATGCCGGAGACGAGGGTGGTGAGGGCGTGGTCGATGTCGGGGCCGAGGTACCAGTCGCCGGTGTGGTCGAGGGCGTAGACGCGGCCTTGGGTGTCGATGCCGAGGAGGGCTTGGGTGTCGGCCTCGGCGCCGAGGGGGCAGACCTCGGTGTCGAGGGCGCGGCCGAGGTCGCCGAGGGTGCGGGCCAGGTGGAGGCCGTGGAGCGGGTCGAGGTGCAGGGTCGCGGGGGCGATCTGGCGGCCGGGGCCGCCGGGGGTGATGCGGAGTCCGCCGAATTCGGCCCAGGCTTCGACGGCGGCCGGGAAGACGGTGTGGCGGTGTCCTGCGGGTGAGGTGTGGTCGCGCAGGGTGTCGGCCCAGATTTCCGCTTGTTTGATGTCCCAGCGTCCGGGTTGCCAGCCGGCGGCGCGCAGGGCTGCGTCGACGGGTACGGCGAAGCGGGAGGGGGGTCCTCCCGGTCGAGTGGAGCCGAGGCTGGGGGAGGAGGCGCGGTCGGTGTGCATCTGCCCTTTGTTCGTCTTGTTCGTCGAGGTCGTGGGGTGGTGCGGGGCCGGGGTCAGCCGTTGGTGGCGGGGTCGACCGTGCGGACGCCGAAGTGGGCGGTGAGTGCGGCGCAGGCGCGGCAGGGGGCGGCGTAGGCGCCGTGGAGGGGGTCGCCGTCCTCGCGGATGCGGCGGGTGGTGAGTTTGGCCTGTTTGAGGGCTTTGCGGGCTTCGCCGTTGGTCATGGGTTTGCGTGCGGCGCGTTTGCTGCGGGCGGCGTCGGCGGTGGTGATGTGCCGGGAGATGAGGATGGTCTCGGCGCAGCGGCCGGTGAAGCGGTCGCGTTGGTCGCTGGTGAGGGTGTCGAGGAAGTCCTGGACGAGGGGGTGGAGGGCGGGGGGTGTGTCGCCGCGGGCGGCGGTGCCGGTGAGGGTGGTGCCGCGGACGGAGAGGGCCGCGGCGATGGTGGGCAGGATGCCGTCGCGGCGGTGGTGGAGGGTGGGGGTGTGGGTGGTGTCGGCGGCGCTCCAGCCGACGCGGGGGTCACCGGAGCGAGGGTCGCCCGTGGGGCCGTTGTGCGGCCCTGTCTGCGTCACGTTCATGATCATCATCCCCTCCCGAGCATCCCCCGGATGTCACAGAGTGCCAAATGGCGTGGTGGATGCGGAAGCTGGGGCGGGGCGACACGCCCGGGTTTGGGCGGGCTGTCACGGGAGGGTGACGGCTGGTCACGGAAGCGGAGGGGTGGATGACCGGCGCCGGTGACCGGTGTCGTCGTACCGCATAGGCTGTCGGCAGCCGCGATCCATGCGGTGATCCGCGCGGTTGTGTGTGCGGGCGCCGTGGGGGTCGTGGGAGCAAGCAGTCGAGACAGACGTGACAGTCGAATACGTTCCGTAACGGTCCGAAGGCGGGCGGTGCGGGACGTACAGAGTGCCGCAGGGGGCAACCGCCATGACGACAGGTCGGCTCGGGCTGGGTGTGCCTCCCGGCCGCCAGGCCGGGGGACAAGCCGCGCCGCCGAACGCGGCCTATGCCGGGCAGGTCGTGCACTTCCCGGATCCGGTGCGGGCGGCACGTCACCCGAGGGGGGTGCGGGTGGACGAGCGCGGATACCCGGACTTTTCGCCCTATGCGCGCGCGGTCGCGGAGGTCGCGGAGCCGCCGGAGGGTTTCGGTGTCGACGAGTTGCGGTTGACGGACTATGTGTCGGCGAACGCGGCGTTGGCGGCGAGCGGTCACGATCTGTGGGACACGGTGCCGGCGGTGGCGACGCCGCACGGCTGGACGTGGCATCACGTGGTGGGGTCGCGGCGGCTGGAGCTGGTGCCGGTCGAGGTGAAGGCGCTGCTGCGGCACCACGGCGGGGTGGCGACCTCGGCGGTGGACCATGACAAGCGGGGTACGCGGCCGTTGCAGGAGACGCGGCCGGCGCATTTCGGGCTGCCGAAGTCGGGTGTGGCGGTGACGGAGTCGCAGGTCGTGGGGGTGGAGGAGGATCTCGGGTACCGGTTGCCGGGCGCGTACCGGTCGTTTTTGAAGGCGGCGGGTGGTTGCGCGCCGGTGGGGACGGCGTTGGACGCGCAGCTGGGGCTGCTGGTGGACCAGCCGTTCTTCACGGTGCGGGACGAGGCGGCGGTCAACGACCTCGTGTATGTGAACAAGTGTCTGCGTGATCATCTGACCAAGGACTACCTGTGCGTCGCTTTCGTGCAGGGCGGGCTGCTGGCCGTGAAGGTGCGGGGTGAGCGGCAGGGTTCGGTGTGGTTCTGCGCGTACGACGACGCGCGGGACGTGGATCCGTCGTGGCCGCCGGCCGAGCGGGTGGAGCGGCTGCTGTTGTCGTGCGGGGATGATTTCGATGTGTTCCTGTCCCGGCTGGCGGGGTCTCCGCCGGAGCTGGAGACGGTGGCGAATCTGATGGTGGACGGTGGGTTCGCGCGTGCCGTTCCGGTTTCTTCCGCGGGGGAGTGAGCTTCGGCGATGGTGACGTTCGCGCAGGCGCAGGAGCGCGCGGAGGAGTGGGTCAACGGGGATGTGCCGTCGTACCAGCATCGTGAGGTGCGGGTCCGGGAGTTCGACCTCGGGTTCGTGGTGTGGGCGGAGGACCGTGCGGACGGGCCCCGTTCGGACGGGGGTGCGCAGCGGCTGGTGATCGCCCGTGACAGTGGCGAGGCGACGCTGTGGCCGGCGTTGCCGGTGGGTGAGGTGATCCGCCGGTACGAGGAGGAGTACGGCCGTGACGACTCGGCGCCGGAGCCGGTGCCGGCGCCTGCGGCGCGGGTGGATCTGAATCAGACGTCGTTCTTGTTGAGTCCGCCGGAGTGGTTGCAGGAGGCGGCGGACCGGCTGGGTATTCCGGATCGGCGGGGGGAGGATTCGGGGGCGGGTGCGTCTGCGGCTTCGGCCGGCGGTTCGGGTTCGGGTTCGTCCGCGGGGTCCGTGGCCGGTTCGGGTTCGTCCGCGGGGTCTGCTTCGGGTGGGGCGTCGGGCGCCGATGGCGCGGCTTCTGCGTCGGCTGCGGTTTCCGCTTCGGGGGCGGGGGGCGCGTCTGCCGGTTCTCCGGGGGCGTCCGCCGGTTCGGGGGCTCCTGTGCCGGGTGCGGCGGTCGGGGCGGGGAGCGGTGCCGCGTGGCCCGCCGCCGGGGGGAGCGATTCCCGGGCGGGGGCCGGTGCCCCGGCCGGGGCGACTCCGTGGGCCGGTACGGACACCAACGCCGATGCCGGTGAGGACCGTTCCGTGCCGCTGCCGGAGACCGTGTTCGCGCCGCAGCTGGGCGAGTCCGGCGAGGACACTCCGCCGCCCGCGGCTCCGCCGGAGGCGAAGACGGCGCTGCTGTCGGGCGGCAGTGGGCTTCCGCCGACGGCCGTCGCGCCGGCGGTCCAGGATTCCGGTGTGCCGCGGGGAGCGCCGGGTGCGCCGTCGCCCACGCGGGGCGGTGCGCCGTACGGCCCTCCGCACGGGCCCGGTGGTGCGTCCACGCCTCCGCCGGCCGGTCCGGGTGGGCCGGAGCGGCCGCTCGCGCCGAACGCCGGGGACATCGCGGACGCCGCGACCAACAAGGCGGCTCCGCCTGCGCGGCGCGGCTCGGGCGCGACGCCCCCGCCTCCGCCGGGCGCCCCGGGGACTCCGGGTGCGCGTCCGGGTGGCACGCCTGCGCCGCCGTCCGCTCCGGCGGGCGGGTACGTACCGACGCAGATGGCGCCGTCGCTCGGCCTCGACGGGCCGGGGGCGCCGGGTGCTCCGACCCCGCCGCCCGGGACGCCCGCCCCGCCTCCGCCGCCCGGTGGTGCCCACCACGCGGCGACGATGGTCGCGAGTCCGGGCGGCCCCGGGGTGCCCCAGCCTCCGGGACCGCCCGGGGTTCCGGGGGCTCCCGGCGCACCGGGCACCCCGCGGCCGCCGGGTGCGCCCCAGCCTCCCGTTCCTCCCGGGGTCCCGGGTGCCCTTGGCGCCCCGCGGCCGCCGGTCCCGCCTGGTGCTCCTGGTGCGCCCGGCGCTCCCGGGGGCGGGCGCGGGCCCGTGCATCACGCGGAGACCGTGCTGGCCGGGCCGCCGGTGGCCGGGCCCGGTACGCCTCCGCCGCCCGCGCCCCCGGGAATGCCCGGCGGTGCTCCGCCGATGCCGCCCGCTGGGATGCCCCCCGGTACGCCTCCGCCCGGGGTCCCCGTGCCGGGGCAGCCGCCGGCGTACGGCTATCCGCAGCCGCCCGCCGGTCAGCCGACCGTCGGCCCGGGCTACCAGGCCGTGCTGCGCTACCGCGCGCAGGACGGCAGCGAGCAGCAGCTGATCCGGCGTTCGGCGCCGGGCACGCCGCACCCGGAGTGGCAGATCTTCCACGAGCTGCGCGCCATGAACGTGCCGCCGGGCCAGGTGCTGGAGCTGCACACCGAGCTGGAGTCGTGCGAGCTGCCGGGCGCGTACTGCGCGCGGATGATCCGTGAGCAGTGGCCGCAGGCGCGGATCACGTCCATCGCGCCGTACGGCACGGATCACGCGAGCCGGCAGCAGGGCATGCGGCAGCTGCTGGCCCACCAGGGTGAGTTGCATCAGGTGGCGGACGGTCCGGCGCGCCCCGCGCCGGTGCGTGCGCCGGTTTTGCCGGTGCAGCCCGTGCCGCCGGTGCCGCCGGAGGCGGTCGCGCAGGAGCTGGCGGGGGCGTTCGGGCCGGGTGTGTTCCGGTTCGAGCAGGCGGCGGTGTCCCGGCAGGGTGTGCCGCCGGTCGTGGCGCACACCCTGGTGGCGGCGGGGCTGCCGCTGGACATGGGCCCGTTCTTCTGGGCGCAGGCGCAGCCGGGCCGGCCGGTGCCGACGCTGGCGGAGCTGGCGGCGGAGCGGGGGGTGCAGCCTGCCTCGGACGCGGGTTCGTACCTGGTGATGGGCAGCGACTTCGGCAAGGCGATCTGTGTGCAGTACGGCACGGCGAACATCGTCGCGGTGCCGGTGGAGTCCGGGCCGGGCGGTGCGCCCGTGCCGCCGCAGTTCGTGAACACCGGTCTGCCGGAGTTCGCGCGTTGTCTGGCGTTGCTGGGCCGGATGTGGCGGTTGCGGTTCGGGCTGAACCAGGAGCAGGCGGGCCGCTGGACGGTGGACTTCCAGGCGCAGTTGGCCGCGCTGGACCCGGCGGCGCTGGGTTCGCCGGAGAGCTGGTGGTCGGTGCTGCTGGAGCAGATGTGGGACGGACTGCTCTGATCGGTCGTAGCTGAGTCCCGTGTGACGCGAGGAGCCGGGCCCGGTCGTCCTGACGACCGGGCCCGGCTTTTGCGTGCCCTCCTCGCGGAGTGTCGCGTTATGAACACTTCCGTGTCATCCATCAAGATGTGCGCGATTCATCCCATTTCGTGCTCGGTCTTTCGTGCTGGGCTTCGTGTCCGTCGGTGGAGAGGGGTTCCAGGGTGAGCAGCGCATCGGTGTCGTCGCAGGGCTTCGAGGTCGTGCGGGGGCGCGGCTACCGTCCCTTGCAGGTGATCGCGTACGTCGAGGCGCTCTCGGGCCGTCGTGACGCCGCCTGGGAGCGGGCCGCGCGGCTCACCGTCCTCGCCCGGGAGATGGAGGAGGATCTGGAGCTGCTGCGGGTGCGGGTGGCGGGGCTGGCACCGCAGACGTACGAGTCGCTGGGGGAGAGCGCGCGGCGGCTGTTCGCGCTGGCGCGGGAGGAGGCGGCGGCCGTACGGGAGTCGGCGCGGCAGTACGCGCGGGACGTGACGGACCTGGCGGAGGACGACGCGACCGGCGTGCGGGAGGCCGCGCGGGCGTACGCCGGGACCGTACGCGCCGAGGCCGACGAGCACGCCGGGGAGGTGCTGCTGGCGGCCCGCGCGGAGGCCGACCGGATCCGAATCGAGGCCCGGCTCGAGGTGAAGGAGCGGCGCGCGCAGACGCTGGCGGTACTGCGGGAGATGCGGGAGCGCACCTCCGGGATGCTCGCCGAGGCGGCGGGGGAGCAGGCGGAACGGCTGGACGCGGTGGCCCGGGAGGAGGCCGCGCGGGTGACCGCGCTGGAGGCCCGGCACACGGAGGCGGAGGAGCGTGCCGAGCGCGCGCTGGCCGAGGCGCGGCAGGTCTTCGCCGACGCGGAGGAGTCGGCGCGCCGCCGCGCGGAGGAGGCGCGGGAGCGGGCGGCGGAGCTGCTCGCCGAGGCACGTGTCCGCGCGGAGGGCGTCGCGCGGGAGACCGAGCGGGTGCTGCGCGAGCACGCCGGGACGCGGGAGGACGTACAGGCGCAACTGGACCAGGTGTGCGCCGGCCTCAGCGCGCTGACGGGCCGGGCCGTGGAGTGACCCGGCTCCGGGCGTGAGTCCTTTGGCGCGGCTGATGCGGAAGGGGTCGTCCGGGGCGCGGGGCCCGTTCAGTCCTCGAGCACCGGGAACCTGCGCGGCGCGAGGACCAGCAGGACCAGGAACGCCAGTGCCGCCGCGCACGCCGCGCCGAGGTAGACCGCGTGCACGGCGTCCGCGACGGCCCGGCGGGTCGCCTCGGGGACGGTGCCCGCGTCCAGGGCGCGGGTGACGGAGTCCAGGTCGTTCGCGCCGCCGAGGCGCGCGGCCAGGACGCCGTTGGCGACCGCGCCGAAGAGGGCCGCGCCGATGGTCTGGCCGGTCTGCCGGCAGAAGAGGATCGACCCGGTCGCCGTACCGCGTTCCTCCCACTCCACCGACGACTGCACCCCGATGATCAGGGGCAGCTGGAACAGGCCGAGGGCCGCGCCCAGCAGCAGCATCAGCAGGGTCGGCTGCCACGCCTCTCCGGGATAGGGGAGGAAGGTGAACGCGAAGAGGACGATCGCGGCCGTGCCGATGCCGAGCATCGCGGTGCTGCGGAAGCCGATGCGGCGGTACACGTGCTGGCTGAGGGCGGCCGACACCGGCCAGGTCAGCGTCCACGCGGAGAGGACGAATCCGGCGGCCACCGGGGCGAGGCCGAGGACGGACTGGGCGTAGGTGGGCAGGAAGACCGTGGGGGCCACCATCAGCAGGCCCAGGGCGCCGAGGGCCAGGTTGACGGCGGCGATCGTGCGGCGGCGCCACACCCAGCCGGGGATGATCGGCTCCGCCGCGCGGTGTTCCGCCACGACCACGACCGCGAGGAGCGCGGCTCCCGCCGCGAACAGGGCCAGTGACGGTGCGGACAGCCACGGCCAGGCGACCCCGCCCTGCACGAGCGCGGTGAGCAGGACGCCCCCGCAGGCGAAGATCGCGACCGCGCCCGCCCAGTCCACGCGCGCGTGGCGGCCGTTGTCCCGTCGCGGCTCGTAGAGGTGACGGACGATCAGCCACAACGCCACCGTTCCGACGGGCAGGTTGACGAGGAAGATCCAGCGCCAGTCGGCGTAGGAGGCGAGCAGTCCGCCGATGCCGGGGCCGGCCACCGCGGAGAGGGCCCACACGGTGGAGAGGCGGGCCTGGATCTTCGGGCGTTCCTGAAGCGGGTACAGGTCGGCGGCGAGGGTCTGCACCGTGCCCTGGAGGGCGCCGCCGCCCAGGCCCTGCACGATGCGGAACGCGATGAGCGCGGCCATGTTCCAGGCCACGGCACACAGCAGCGAGCCCAGGAGGAACAGGGCGGCGCCCGCGACGAGGACCGGTTTGCGGCCGAAGGTGTCGGAGAGCTTGCCGTAGAGGGGGAGGGTGACCGTCACGGCCAGCAGGTAGCCGGAGAAGAGCCAGGAGAAGTAGGAGAAGCCGCCGAGGTCGCCGACGATCTGCGGGACGGCGGTGGACACGATGGTGGAGTCGAGTGCCGCCAGGGCCATCGCGAGCATCAGCGCGGCGACGACGGCACCGCGCCGCCCGGTCGCGGCGGCTCGCCCGCTGTCGCGTGTCACCGGTCTGGTGCCGTCCACCCGGAGTCCCTTCCTCGCGGTTGATTGTCCCTTGCACCTGTCTGCCGCCGCACAGCTTCGCACTTGACCCTCACGCGGCGGGAGGGCGGATCCTTCATGAGCCTGCGGGTGGAGCGACCCCGAGACGGTGTCCACCCATCGGAGGAGAGCCCTTAGGGGTACCTCCGTACTACGGGTCGGGGAGGGTTCGTACCGACGGAGGACGAGAGGGGGTGGGGGCCGTCCTTAACCTGGCTTTACGCCGCTGGGGGGCGGCGCACCGCACCGGCGGGGGTGGGGTTTTCCTCAGTACAAGACTGCGCTGAACACCAGGGCGCTCGGCCCCTGCCGGCCGCCAGACTGAATCACGTCGCACGAACACGCACGAAGCGGCCGCCGGGTACGACGGGCGGGCGCCGGAGCGCCACTTGCATCTGCTGACCGACATAGGAGACTTACCGTGACATCGGCTGTGACCATTCCCAGGCACGGGGGCACTGGAGGGCGTACGGCCGTTGCCGCGCGGGCGCGGCAGGTCGTGAAGGCGTACGGATCGGGCGAGACCCGTGTCGTCGCCCTCGACCACGTCGACGTGGACATCGCCCGCGGCCGGTTCACCGCGATCATGGGCCCCTCGGGGTCCGGCAAGTCCACGCTGATGCACTGCCTCGCTGGGCTCGACACCGTCAGCAGCGGTCAGATCTATCTGGACGAGACCGAGATCACCGGCCTGAAGGACAAGAAGCTCACGCGGCTGCGCCGGGACCGGATCGGTTTCATCTTCCAGGCGTTCAACCTGCTGCCGACGCTGAACGCGATCGAGAACATCACGCTGCCCATGGACATCGCCGGCCGCAAGCCCGACAAGGCGTGGCTGGACCGGGTGGTGGAGACCGTCGGACTCGCGGATCGGCTCAAGCACCGGCCGACGCAGCTGTCCGGCGGCCAGCAGCAGCGGGTCGCGGTGGCGCGGGCGCTGGCGGCCCGGCCGGAGATCATCTTCGGTGACGAGCCGACCGGGAACCTCGACTCCCGCGCCGGCGCCGAGGTGCTCGGCTTCCTGCGCCGCTCGGTGGACGAACTGGGCCAGACCATCGTGATGGTCACCCACGATCCGGTCGCCGCCTCCTACGCGGACCGGGTGCTGTACCTCGCCGACGGCCGCATCGTCGACGAGATGCACCAGCCGACGGCCGATCAGGTCCTGGACCGCATGAAGGACTTCGACGCCCGGGGGCGCACGTCATGACCGTCCTGAAGACCTCCATGCGCAACTTCTTCGCGCACAAGGGGCGGATGGCGCTGTCCGCGGTGGCGGTGCTGCTGTCGGTGGCGTTCGTGTGCGGAACCCTGGTGTTCACGGACACCATGAACACCACCTTCGACAAGCTGTTCGCGGCCACGTCGTCGGACGTCACGGTCAGCTCCAAGGACGCCTCCGACAGCGGCGAGACGACCTCCGGCAACGGCAGGCCGCCGGTGATACCGGCCTCCCTGCTCGACGAGGTCAAGGGCGCGGACGGCGTGAAGTCGGCCGAGGGCACCGTGTTCTCCACCTCGGTGACCGTCGTCGACGGCGACAAGGACAACCTCTCGCCGACCAGCGGCGGCCCGACCATCGTCGGCAGCTGGAACGCCAACGACGCCCGCACCATGGAGATCACCTCCGGTGCCGCGCCCAAGGGTGCCGGCCAGGTCATGGTCGACGCCGACACCGTCGACAAGCACGACCTGAAGCTCGGTGACGAGATCGGCGTCATCAGCGCCGTCGGCACGCACACCGCGAAGATCTCCGGCATCGCCGACTTCACCGTCACCAATCCCGGTGCCGCGATGTTCTACCTGGACACGAAGACCGCGCAGCAGACCCTGATCGGCGAGGGCGGCGTCTACACCAACGTCAACGTCACCGCCGCGGCCGGCGTCAGCGATGCGCAGCTGAAGAAGAACGTCGTGGCCGAACTCGGCGGCGACTACAAGGTACTGACCGCGGAGGAGACCGCCGAGGCCAACCAGGAGAGCGTCGGCGAGTTCATGAACGTCATGAAGTACGCGATGCTCGGCTTCGCGGGGATCGCCTTCCTCGTCGGCATCTTCCTGATCATCAACACCTTCTCCATGCTGGTCGCCCAGCGCACCCGGGAGATCGGCCTGATGCGGGCGATCGGCTCGTCCCGCAAGCAGGTCAACCGTTCGGTGCTGGTCGAGGCGCTGCTGCTCGGCGTCTTCGGTTCGGTGCTGGGGGTCGGCGCGGGTGTCGGTCTCGCGGTCGGGCTGATGGAGCTCATGGGCCTGATGGGCATGGAGCTGTCCACGGACGACCTCACGGTGGCCTGGACGACTCCGGCGCTCGGACTGCTCCTCGGCGTCGTCGTCACCGTGCTCGCCGCCTACCTGCCCGCCCGGCGGGCCGGGAAGATCTCCCCGATGGCCGCGCTGCGCGACGCCGGTACCCCGGCGGACGCCAAGGCCGGCTGGATACGCGGCGGGATCGGCCTGGTCCTCACCGGCGCCGGCGGCTTCGCCCTCTACCTGGCCGGAACCGCCGACAAGGCCACCGACGGCTCCCTGTGGCTGGGCCTCGGTGTGGTGCTCTCCCTGATCGGCTTCGTCGTCGTCGGCCCGGTGCTGGCGAGCGGCATGGTGCGTGTCCTCGGCGCGATCCTCCTGCGGGCCTTCGGTCCCGTGGGCCGCATGGCCGAGCGCAATGCCCTGCGCAACCCGCGCCGTACCGGCGCGACGGGCGCCGCACTGATGATCGGCCTCGCCCTGGTGGCGTGCCTCTCCGTGGTCGGCTCCTCCATGGTGGCCTCCGCCACCGACGAACTCGACAAGACCGTCGGCACGGACTTCATCATCCAGTCCGACAACGGGCACCTGGTCACCCCGCAGGCCGTCGCGGCCGTGAAGAAGACGCCCGGGCTGGAGCGGGTCACCGAGTACAAGTGGACCGAGGCCGACTTCACCACGCCCGACGGCAAGACCGTCGAAGAGACCGCGATCACCGCGGCCGACCCGACGTACGCGACCGACCTGCGGGTCGAGACCGTCGCCGGGAAGCTCGGCGACGCCTACAAGCCCGACTCGATGTCCGTCCACGAGGACTTCGCCAAGGATCACGACGTCAGCGTCGGCTCGAAGATCGAGGTCGCCTTCAAGGACGGCTCGACGGGCTCCCTGACGGTCCGGGCCATCACCAGCAGTGAGGCCGTCGTCGACGCCGGCGCGATGTACACGTCCATCGACACCCTCGCGAAGTACGTCCCGGCCGAGAAGATGCCGCTGGACCAGCTGGTCTTCGCCTCGGCGAAGGACGGGCAGAAGGACGCCGCGTACACGGCGCTCAAGGACTCCCTGCACGGCTTCCCGCAGTACGAGGTGCGCGACCAGACCGACTACAAGGAGGCGCTGAAGGACCAGATCGGCCAGCTGCTGAACATGATCTACGGTCTGCTGGCCCTGGCGATCATCGTCGCGATCCTCGGTGTGGTGAACACCCTGGCCCTGTCGGTCGTGGAGCGCACCCGGGAGATCGGCCTGATGCGGGCCATCGGCCTCTCGCGCCGGCAGCTGCGCCGCATGATCCGCATGGAGTCGGTCGTGATCGCCCTCTTCGGCGCCCTGCTGGGCCTGGGGCTGGGGATGGGCTGGGGCGCGACCGCCCAGCAACTGCTCGCCCTGGAGGGCCTGAAGGTCCTCGACATCCCGTGGCCGACGATCATCGGCGTGTTCATCGGCTCGGCGTTCGTGGGCCTGTTCGCCGCCCTGGTCCCGGCCTTCCGCGCCGGCCGCATGAACGTGCTGAACGCCATCGCCACCGAGTAGCCACCGCATACGGGGGTTGCGGGGGAAACACCCGGCGCCGGAGAGCCCTTGAGGGCTTTCCGGCGCCGGGTCGTCTCAGCCGGCCCGTCCGGCGTTCGAGGACGAGGACCGTCCGGGACCGGGCGGGGTCCGGGGGCGGAGCCCCTGGGAGCCGGGCACCAGCACCGCCCCCGGTCGACGCACGTTGTCCACAGCCCCGGCACCGAGGGCCGGCAGCGTCGTACGCTGGAGACCCCCGGCCCGTAGCGCGCGTCGGGCCCGTCGTGTTGCACACCCCCGGACGGAAAGCGCCCCGAATGAGCCTGCACGGTCTGCTCGACGCCGTCGTCAAGGACACCGCCCTCGCGGAAGCGATCGCCGCGGCTGCCGACGGCAACCGCATGCACGTCGACCTGGTCGGCCCGCCCGCGGCCCGGCCCCTCGCGGTCGCCGCCCTGGCCCGGGACACCGGCCGCCCCGTGCTGGCGGTGACGGCGACGGGGCGCGAGGCGGAGGACCTGGCGGCGGCCCTGCGCTCCCTGCTCCCGTCCGAGGGAGTCGTGGAGTACCCGTCCTGGGAGACGCTGCCGCACGAGCGGCTCAGCCCTCGCAGCGACACCGTCGGCCGCCGCCTGGCCGTACTGCGCCGCCTGGCCCACCCCCGTCCGGACGACCCCGAGACCGGCCCGGTCTCCGTCGTCGTCGCGCCCGTACGCTCGGTGCTCCAGCCGCAGGTCAAGGGCCTGGGCGACCTGGAACCGGTGTCCCTGCGCACCGGCTCCAGCGCCGACCTGAACGAGATCGTCGAAGCCCTCGCCGCCGCCGCGTACGCGCGGGTGGAGCTGGTCGAGAAGCGCGGCGAGTTCGCGGTGCGCGGCGGCATCCTCGATGTGTTCCCGCCGACCGAGGAGCACCCCCTGCGCGTCGAGTTCTGGGGTGACGACGTCGAGGAGATCCGCTACTTCAAGGTCGCCGACCAGCGGTCCCTGGAGGTCGCCGAGCACGGCCTGTGGGCCCCGCCGTGCCGCGAGCTGCTGCTCACCGACGACGTACGGGAGCGCGCGCGGGCCCTCGCCGAGCTCCACCCGGAGCTCGGCGAGCTGCTCGGCAAGCTCGCCGAGGGCATCGCGGTGGAGGGCATGGAGTCCCTGGCCCCGGTCCTGGTCGACGACATGGAGCTGCTGCTGGACGTACTGCCCAAGGGCGCCATGGCCGTCGTCTGCGACCCGGAGCGGGTGCGCACGCGCGCGTCGGACCTCGTGGCGACGAGCCAGGAGTTCCTGCAGGCGTCCTGGGCGGCCACCGCGGGCGGTGGCGAGGCTCCCATCGACGTCGGCGCCGCCTCCCTGCGGTCCCTCGCGGACGTCCGCGACCGGGCCCGCGAGCTGGACATGATGTGGTGGTCGGTGTCGCCGTTCGCCGCGGACGAGGAGCCTGACGGGGACACCCTGAAGTTCGGTATGCACGCACCCGAGACCTACCGCGGCGACACCGCGCGGGCGCTGGCCGACACCAAGGGCTGGCTCGCCGACGGCTGGCGCACGGTGTTCGTCACCGAGGGCCACGGCCCGGCCGTCCGCACGGTCGAGGTGCTCGGCGGCGAGGGCATCGCCGCCCGCCTCGCAGGGGCCGACGGGAGGACGGGCGACCTCGGTGAGATCACCCCGTCCGTCGTGCACGTCGCCTGCGGCTGCATCGATCACGGCTTCGTCGACCCGGTGCTCAAGCTCGCCGTCCTCACCGAGACCGACCTGACCGGCCAGAAGGCGTCCGGCCGTGAGGGCGCCCGGATGCCGGCCCGGCGCCGCAAGACCATCGACCCGCTCACCCTGGAGGCGGGCGACCACATCGTCCACGAGCAGCACGGCGTGGGCCGCTACATCGAGATGGTGCAGCGCACCGTGCAGGGCGCCACCCGCGAGTACCTGGTCGTGGAGTACGCCCCCGCCAAGCGCGGCCAGCCCGGCGACCGCCTCTACATCCCCACCGACCAGCTCGAGCAGATCACCAAGTACGTCGGCGGCGAGGCCCCCACCCTGCACCGCCTGGGCGGCGCCGACTGGACCAAGACCAAGGCGCGCGCCAAGAAGGCGGTCAAGGAGATCGCCGCCGACCTGATCAAGCTGTACAGCGCCCGCATGGCCGCCCCCGGCCACGCCTTCGGCGCCGACTCGCCCTGGCAGCGCGAACTGGAGGACGCCTTCCCCTACGCGGAGACGCCCGACCAGCTCACCACCATCGCCGAGGTCAAGGAGGACATGGAGAAGTCGGTCCCCATGGACCGTCTGATCTGCGGCGACGTCGGCTACGGCAAGACCGAGATCGCGGTCCGGGCCGCCTTCAAGGCCGTACAGGACGGCAAGCAGGCCGCCGTGCTCGTCCCCACCACGCTGCTGGTGCAGCAGCACTTCGGGACGTTCAGCGAGCGGTACGCGCAGTTCCCGGTGGTCGTGAAGGCGCTGTCCCGCTTCCAGACCGACACGGAGGCGAAGGCGGTCCTGGAGGGCCTGCGCGAGGGTTCGGTGGACGTCGTCATCGGCACCCACCGCCTGTTCTCCTCGGAGACGAAGTTCAAGGACCTGGGCCTGGTCATCGTCGACGAGGAGCAGCGCTTCGGCGTCGAGCACAAGGAGCAGCTGAAGAAGCTGCGCGCCAACGTCGACGTACTGACCATGTCGGCCACCCCGATCCCGCGCACCCTGGAGATGGCGGTCACCGGCATCCGCGAGATGTCGACGATCACCACCCCGCCGGAGGAGCGCCATCCGGTGCTCACCTTCGTCGGGCCGTACGAGCAGAAGCAGATCGGCGCCGCGATCCGCCGGGAACTGCTGCGCGAGGGCCAGGTCTTCTACATCCACAACCGGGTCGAGTCCATCGACCGCGCGGCGGCCCGGCTGCGCGAGATCGTGCCCGAGGCGCGCATCGCCACCGCCCACGGCCAGATGTCGGAGACGGCGCTGGAGCAGGTCGTCGTCGACTTCTGGGAGAAGAAGTTCGACGTGCTGGTGTCGACGACGATCGTCGAGTCCGGCATCGACATCTCCAACGCCAACACCCTGATCGTCGAGCGCGGTGACAACTTCGGCCTCAGCCAGCTGCACCAGCTGCGCGGCCGGGTGGGACGAGGCAGGGAGCGCGGTTACGCGTACTTCCTGTACCCGCCGGAGAAGCCCCTGACGGAGACCGCGCACGAGCGGCTCGCCACCATCGCCCAGCACACGGAGATGGGCGCGGGCATGTACGTGGCCATGAAGGACCTGGAGATCCGCGGCGCCGGAAACCTGCTCGGCGGCGAGCAGTCCGGGCACATCGCGGGCGTGGGCTTCGATCTGTACGTGCGGATGGTGGGCGAGGCGGTCGCGGACTACCGGCGCCAGCTGGAGACCGGTGAGACCGAGGAGGAGCCGCCGCTCGAGGTCAAGATCGAGCTGCCCGTCGACGCGCACGTCCCGCACGACTACGCGCCCGGTGAGCGGCTCCGTCTCCAGGCGTACCGGGCGATCGCCTCCGCGAACTCGGAGGAGGACGTCAAGGCCGTACGCGAGGAACTCGTCGACCGCTACGGCAAGCTGCCGGAGCCGGTGGAGAACCTGCTGCTGGTGGCGGGGCTGCGGATGCTGGCCCGCGCGTGCGGCGTCGGCGAGATCGTGCTCCAGGGCAACAACATCCGCTTCGCACCGGTGGAGTTGCGCGAGTCCCAGGAACTGCGCCTCAAGCGTCTCTACCCCGGCACGGTCATCAAGGCGACCGCGCACCAGGTGCTGGTGCCGCGCCCGAAGACCGCGAAGGTGGGCGGCAAGCCGCTGGTCGGGCGGGACCTGCTGGGCTGGGTCGGGGAGTTCCTGACGTCGGTCCTGGGTTCCTGACCCGCGCATGAGGAACCGTCCACGGCGTGAGGTCGCCGTGGACGGCCCTGGCGGGTGCGCGAGGCCTTACGGCTGGTCGGGACGATCGCGGTCCATGCCGAGCCGGCGTTCGGCCTGCTGCTGCCCGGTGTCGACGTGCTGCTCGTACTTGCCGCCGGTCCTCTCGTTCATCTTCCGCTCCGCGGCGTCCGAAGCTTGCTTGGCCTTGTCGCGCGCCGCCTTGCTGCTCTTGAACTTGTCGAGGATGCCCATGCAGGAGCTCCTTCCGGAGGTGACTCAGAACCGACGATACGCGCGCTTTGCGGCGCATGCCCATATAGCGCAGAATTGGTCTGGACCTCTCACCCGTTACGGTGAGTCCCGGATCGACCCGCCCCCGCCAGGGCAGGGATCGGAAGAGCGAGGGAGGGCGCGGTGAGACGAAACAAGAGGTGGGGCGCACGAGCCCGGCGCACGGGACCGGTGGTGATCGCCGTGGTGGCTCTCCTCGCCGGCTGCGAGGGAGTCCAGGACGCGGGATCCCCGGCCGGCGACGAAAGCGGGAACGCCGCCTCCGACGGACGTGCCGTCAGCCCGCTGGACAACCCCGACGGCACCGAACCGGGCCTCGCGTCCGTGACCGGCGAGTCGGACAGGGCCGAGGCCGTCGCCCTCATCACGAAGGTGACGACCAAGGGCCGCGGGCCGAAGACGGGCTACGACCGTGACGAATTCGGCTACGCCTGGATGGACACGGCCGACGGAGTGCCGCTCGCGAGGAACGGCTGCGACACCCGCAACGATCTGCTGCAGCGCGACGGCCAGGAGGTGCGCTTCCGGTCCGGGTCCGACTGCGTGGTGGTCGCCATGACGCTGGACGACCCGTACACCGGGACGACCATCGAGTGGCGCAAGCAGGAGGCCGCCGAGGTGCAGATCGACCACGTCGTGCCGCTCTCCTACAGCTGGCAGATGGGCGCCTCCCGCTGGTCCGAGGCCAGGCGGGAGCGGCTGGCGAACGACACCCTCAATCTGATGCCGGTCGAGGGCCGGGCCAACTCGGCCAAGGGGGATTCGGGTCCGGCGTCCTGGCTCCCGCCGGACAGGGGCGTACGGTGCGCGTACGCGGTCCGGTTCGCGCAGGTCGCCCTCAAGTACGAGATGCCGGTGACGTCGGCCGACCGGCGGACGATGCTGGAGCAGTGCGGCGGCTGAGCGGCGCCGCTGCAAGTCGCCGGGCGGGCCCGCTCGGGAGCCGAGGTCCAGGACGTCCGCGGGGGCGGCGCCCCGGTCGTGGCCGTGGGGGCCTCTTCGGTGATCCCGCCGCCGGTCGGCCCGGCGGGCGGTGCGGCGCACGGGGGGTTCCCTCCGGGGGATCCTAGAAGCTGCCGTTGCCGATGATCTCGCCGTCGGCGTCGTACACGGTGACGAGGCCGTTGTCGCTCTGCTTCCAGTCGGCGAACGCGGAGGCGATGAGCTTGGCGGGGCCCGTGCCCTCGCCCATGATCCCGCCGGTGAAGTCGGTGTAGACGTCGGCGGCGTCGAGGATGTCGTTCTGCTCGTCCGCGCCCTGCACCTTGGTGACGTGCGAGATCGCTTCCTTCTCCTGCGGTGTCCCGTTCTTCTGCACGAACGCCTTGAACTGCTCGGCCTGGGGCGCCTTCCCGGTGTCCTTGTCCTCGGCGGGCTTCGCGT
Organism: Streptomyces sp. NPDC059454; assembly: GCF_042749965.1. NCBI lineage: Bacteria > Bacillati > Actinomycetota > Actinomycetes > Kitasatosporales > Streptomycetaceae > Streptomyces > Streptomyces sp. NPDC059454. The sequence continues at coordinate 139,339 of NZ_JBHYVC010000008.1, forward strand.
TCGACCCGCCGTCCGGCTTCGTGTCGCCGGACCGCTGCTCCGCGGACGCCGAGGTGCCCTTGTCGCCGGAACCGCCTTCCGTGTCGCCGGAGTTCGCCGAGACGGCGCCGATGACGACGATCCCCACGACGGCGCCCAGCGCGATCCTGCTCTTCATGCCCATGACTGTGTCCCTCCCGGCGCGGCCACCGCCACATCGGCGGTCACTCGTTCGCGGAGTCAATGAGAGCAGACTCTGTGAATAGAGTCAACGTAATTCACATCGCCACTCATGTATACGTCTGTGAATCCCATGGCTTGCGCGCGTAGGTATGCTCGTGGTCACGCACGGAACAGAGGGAAGCGGGGCGGGGTGCCGGGCATGCAGGACAACGCGACAGAAGTGACCGCCGCCGGGATCGCACGACTGGCCGGTGTCGGCCGCGCCGCCGTCAGCAACTGGCGCCGGCGGCACACCGACTTCCCCGGCCCGGTCGGCGGCACCGGGACCAGTCCCTCGTTCGCGCTGGCCGAGGTCGAGGACTGGCTGCGCAGGCACAGCAAGCTCGCCGAGGTCCCGCTGAGGGAACGCGTCTGGCGGCAGCTCGCCGGTCACCCCGCCGGACCGGTCACCGCCCTCACCCACGCCGGCTGCGTCCTGCTCCTCATCCATGACCGCTCCCCGGTCTGGCTGGAGGTGAGCTCCGGCACCGACGAGCGACTCGCCGCGCTGCTCCCCGCAGCGCTGGAGCAGGTGCTCACACCACGACTCGGCGACGTGAACGGCTCACCTGTGAACACCACGGGCACTGTTCACAGCCCCGCCGCCCCCGGCGCCGCCCTCGTCGCCTCGGTCACCCGAAAAGCCCTCGAACTCCCCACCGCCCTCCAACTGCTCCCCTCCGCCCCCCTCCTCCGCGCCGTCGCCGCCCTCGCCGCCGAACTCGGGGCCCGGCACACCTTCGAGTTCCTGCTCGGCCGGCACCTCGACGCCAACCCGCGCCAGTACGCGCCCACCCCCGCCGACCTCGCCGGTCTCATGGCCGGCCTGGCCGGCGCCGCCCGCACCGTCCTCGACCCGGCCTGCGGCACCGGCGCCCTGCTGCGCTCCGCCGGCAACGGCCCCGGCCGGCGGCTGTACGGCCAGGACAGCGCCCCCGAACTCGCCGCCCTCACCGCGCTCCGCCTCGCCCTGCACACCCGCGCCCCCGTGCACACCGCCACCGGCGACACTCTGCGCGCCGACGCCCACCCGGAGCTGCGGGCCGACGCCGTCCTGTGCCACCCGCCGTTCAACGAGCGCAACTGGGGGCACGACGAACTCGCCTACGACCCGCGCTGGGAGTACGGCTTCCCGGCCCGCACCGAGTCCGAGCTGGCCTGGGTGCAGCACGCGCTCGCCCGGCTGCGGGACGGCGGCACCGCCGTGCTCCTGATGCCGCCCACCGCCGCGTCCCGCCGCTCCGGGCGCCGGATCAGGGCCGACCTGCTGCGACGGGGCGCGCTGCGCGCCGTCGTCGCGCTGCCGGCCGGCGCGGCACCCCCGTACAACATCCCGCTGCACCTGTGGGTGCTGCGCCGGCCCGAACAGGCGCCGACGCAGCCGGAGGTGCTGCTCGCCGACGCCGGAAGGTTCGCCGGTGAGGGGCGCGGCGGGCCCGACTGGCCGGGGGTGCGGGAGACGGTCCTCGACGCCTGGCGCGCCTTCGACCGGGCCGGCCGGCTCGACGAACGGCCCGGACTGGCCCGCTCCGTGCCGGTCCTCGAACTCCTCGACGAAGACGTCGACCTCGCCCCGGGCCGCCGGCTCCCGGCCGCCACGGACGGCGCCGGCCGGCTCGCCGACGTACGCGAACGGCTCGACGAGACGCTGCGCCTGGCCGTCGGCCTCACCCCGCCGCCCGTCGACCCCGCGCCGTCCGTCGCCGGGCGCCCGCCCTTCACCACCGTCGGCGAACTCGCGCGCGGGGGCGCCCTGGTGATGCGTACGGGCGGAAACGGCGGCCACGCGCGCGTGCCCGTCCTCACCGACCACGACGTGCTCTTCGGAACCGGCCCCTCCGGCACTCTCCCGGAGAGCGACGAGGAAGCGGTGCTCACCGAACCCGGTGACGTCGTCGTGCCCGTGCTCGGCGGGAGTGCCGTCGCGCGAGTGATCGACGACGCGACCGCCGGGGCCGCCCTGGGCCGCGACCTCGTGCTGCTGCGCCCCGACCCGGAGGTGCTCGACGCCTGGTTCCTCGCCGGCTTCCTGCGCGGCACCGCCAACCACCGCCAGGCCGGCGGCCACGCGTCCACCGCCACCCGGCTCGACGTACGCCGGCTGCGACTGCCCCGGCTCGCACCGGCCGAGCAGCGGCGCCACGGTGCCTGCTTCCGGGCCCTGGACGAGTTCGAGCGGGCGCTCAGGCAGGCGGGCCGGCTCGGCGAGCAGCTGGTCCGCGGGATGTACGACGGCCTGACCGACGGGTCGATCGCCCCCGGCTGAGCCCGCGGAGCGCCCTCGGCGCGTCTCCGGGACGCCCCGTACGACAACGGTTCGGTACATCCCGGGACCGGTTGTCGCCGTCGGCCTATACGCTCGGACTCCGAGTTCCCATCGGCTACACCTGTCCAGGAGCAGTCATGTACGGCCACGGCGCGGCGCCGCCCGCCCCCAGTGCGGCAATGGTCATCACGCAGCGCGTGCTGTACGCCGCCGCCGGCGTCCTGTGCTGCGGACTGCTGGCGTGCGTGCCGCTGTTCCGGGTCGCGTTCCTGCGGGGGCGGCTGCTCGACTGGGCGGCGGCCTGGGTGAGCATCCCGCTGTCGATAGCCTGCCTGGCGGTGGTCGGTTCGCTGCCGGAGTCGGACCCCCGGACCGACGTGGCCCTGGCCGTCGTCCTGATCCTCGGCGCGAGCGCGGCCGCGTACTACCTGACCGTGGACATCCGCCTGCACCGGCGGCCGCACCCGTACGCGGGCCAGATGCCGCCGTCTCCCCACACCACGACGATGCACGGCCAGGGCTCCGTGCAGGGCCCCTACGGCTATCCGCAGCAGGGCTCGCCGTACGCGCCCACGCCGGTGCCGCAGCCCCGGTCCCCCCACACCCCGGTACCCCACACCCCGGCACCCCCCACCCCCGTACCGCCGCAGTCGTCCCAGCCGCCGCAGCACCCCGGACCGGCCCGGATCGACCAGGTGCGCGCCGAGCTGGACGAACTCAGCGACTACCTGCGCCGCCAGGACGGGCAGCAGGGACAGCACGGCAACCACGAGGGCGGAAGGTGAGCGTGACGACGGGACGTGTCGTCGCCGGCCGCTACGAACTGTCCACGCTCATCGGACAGGGCGGCATGGGACAGGTCTGGACGGCCTACGACAAACGGCTGGACCGGCGCGTGGCGGTGAAGCTGCTGCGCCCGGACAAGGTGGCCGGCCAGGAGGCCGACGAACTGCGCCGCCGCTTCGTGCGCGAGTGCCGGGTGACCGCCCAGGTCGACCACCCCGGCCTGGTCACCGTGCACGACGCGGGCAGCGAGGGCGAGGAACTGTTCCTCGTCATGCAGTACGTCGACGGCGCCGACCTCGGCGACCACCTCGCCGAACACGACCCGTACCCGTGGCAGTGGACCGTGGCGGTGGCCGCGCAGCTGTGCGCCGTGCTGAGCGCCGTGCACGCCGTGCCGATCGTCCACCGCGACCTCAAGCCACGCAACGTGATGGTGAAGCAGGACGGCACGATCACCGTGCTCGACCTCGGTGTCGCCTCCGTCATGGACAGTGACACCACGCGCCTGACGCACACCGGTTCGCCCATCGGCTCGCCCGCCTACATGGCGCCCGAGCAGGCGATGGGCGGCGCGGTCGGCCCGTACACGGACCTGTACGCGCTCGGCGTGCTGATGCACGAGCTGCTCAGCGGCGACGTGCCGTTCGCGGGCTCCACGGCGCTCGGGGTGCTGCACCGGCACCTGTACGAGCCGCCGGTGCCCGTGCGCCGGATCCGCCCGGAGGTCCCCGAGGCCCTGGAGACCCTGGTGCTGCGCCTGCTCGCCAAGGACCCGCAGCACCGCCCGGACTCCGCGCAGGAGGTCTACGAAGACCTGGCGCGGCTGCTCCCCGCGCGGGGCACCCCCACCGGCGCGCCCCTGGACCCCACCCGCCCCTTCCTGCGCCCGCACGCCCCCTGGCCGGACCGTGCCCGCACCCCCGCCCCCCAGCCGGCCCCCGCCGCGCCGCCCGCGCCCGTGGCCGAGAAGGCCGATGTCGCCGCCGCCGTGGACGAGGTGAAACGGCTGCTCGGCGAGGGCCGCATCACCCAGGCCGTCGACATCCTCGGCTCGATCCTGCCCGTCGCCGCCGAGCAGCACGGCGAGCACTCCCCGGTCGTGCGCACCCTGCGCAAGCAGTACGCGGCCACCCTCCTGGACGACGGCCAGTACCGGCGCGCCCTGCCCGAACTGCGCCGCCTCGCCGACGAACGCGCCGCCGAGGCCGGCCAGGCGGACCCGCAGTCCCTGCGCCACCGCTACGAGGCCGCCCAGTGCCTGGAGCAGCTCGGTGAACCGGCGGCGGCGCTCGCCGAGTACCGGACGCTGCTGGCGTACTACGAGAACCAGTACGTGGCCGCCGGCGACCCGCAGCTCGCCCATGACGTCCGCCGCCGCATCGGCCACCTGCTGCTCGCCCTCGGCGACCGGGCCGCCGCGCACGACACGCTGATCCGGCTGCTGCACGACGTGGAGCGCGTGCAGGGACCGGGGCACCCGCTGGCCGCGGACATCCGGCGGACGCTGCAGTGGCTGGGACAGGTACGCGGATAGCGGGACAGCGGGACAGTGGGCCGCTGCGCCGTACGGTGCCGGTGCCGGAAGTCCTTGTGAATCGTTGGTCGAATGGGTTGGCCAGAGCTTGGCCGATGCCTACCATCGATCACCGCAAGACTTTGTGCACCGCCGCACAAGCTCTCCTCAGGAGGTCTCCTTGCACCGCCGCCGTCGCACCGCGCTCCTCCTCACCGCCGCGATCGCCGCAGCGGCGCCCCTGCTCACCGCCTGCGGGAACGACGCGCACCCCGGTGCGGCAGCCGTCGTCGGCGGCGAGCGGATCACCGTGTCGCAGCTGGAGAACCGGGTCGGCGAGGTCCGCGCGGCCCAGCGGGCGGCCGTACCGGACGACGCCCAGTACCAGCAGGCCATCGCCCGCACCGGCAGCCTCACCCGCGACACCCTGCACGGCATGGTCCTGGACCGGGTGCTGGAGCACGCCGCGCGGGACGCCGGCGTGACGGTCACCGACCGCGAGATCCAGCGGATGCGGTCCGGTCTGGAGCAGCAGGCCGGCGGCGCCGAGGCGCTGGAGGCGGCCTGGCTGCAGCAGTACGGCATCCCGCCGCAGCGCCTCGACGCCAACCTCCGCCTCCAGGTCCAGGCCCAGAAGCTCGCCCAGCGGCTCGGCACCGACACCAGCCGGCCCGAGTTCTGGCAGGCGCTGTCCGAGGCGAGCAAGGAACTCGACGTCGACCTCAACCCGCGCTACGGCAGTTGGGACGTGGAGAAGAGCAGCCGGGTCGACGCCAGGACGCCGTGGGTACGGGACGTCACGGCGACCGGGGTGCCGCAGACGCTCTGACCGGGCCGCCTGTGGACAACCGGCCTGTGGACAACTCGGGGACTGTCGGCGCAGTGGGCTAGTTTCGGGGTGTGAACGCAACCAGCCCCGCGCCGACCTCCGAGGCCGCCCCCGGCCGTGTCGTCCTGCTCACCACCAGCCACCGTGTCGCGCCCGGCCTGCTGTCCTGGCCGGCCTGGCAGGCCCTGCACGCGGCCGACAGGGTGCTGTGCGCGGACGGCGCCCACCCGCAGCTGCCGTATCTGCGGGAGGCGGGGATACCGGTCGAGGAGGCGGCACCGACCGCCGAGGAGATCGTCGACGCCTGTGCCGGCGGGCGGACGGTGGTGGTCGTCGCCACCGGTGAGGGCGAGCCCGTCCTGACCGACGGACTGGCCCGGCTGGCCGGGACCGGCCGGGTCCGGATGCCCGAGCTCGAACTGCTTCCCGCCTCCTACGACCTGCCGGGCGCCCGGCTGCTCGACCTCGTGCAGGTCATGGACCGCATCCGCGCGGAGTGCCCGTGGTCGTCCCGGCAGACCCACAAGGGCCTGGCGAAGTACGGCATCGAGGAGGCGTACGAACTCGTCGAGGCCATCGAGGAGGGCGACCGGGACGAGCTGCGCGAGGAGCTGGGGGACGTGCTGCTCCAGGTCGTCTTCCACGCGCGGATCGCCGAGGAGCACCCGGAGGAGCCGTTCTCCGTCGACGACGTGGCGGGGGGCATCGTGGCCAAGCTGATCCACCGCCACCCGCACGTCTTCGGCGGGGAGACCGCGGACACGCCGGAGGACGTCAAGGCGCACTGGCTGCGGACCAAGGCGGAGGAGAAGCGGCGCAGCTCGGTGACGGAGGGGGTGCCGCTCGGGCAGCCCGGGCTGGCGCTGGCGGCGAAGCTGGGGTCGAGGGCGCGGACGGCGGGGCTGGACGTGCCGGTGCCGGTGGGGGAGGGGGTCGGCTACGAGCTGCTGGGGCTGGCGGTGCGGGCGGAGGCGGCGGGGGTCGATCCGGAGGCGGCGTTGCGGGCGGCGGCGCGGGTGTATCGCGACGCGATACGAACCGCGGAAGGGCAGAGCGGGGACTGAGCGCGGGGTGCGGGGCAGGAGTTTCCTCACCCCGCCGGCCCTTCCCGTCACTTCCGGGGCTCCGCCCCCGGACCCCGTTCGCGCGGTTCCCCGCGCTCCTACAGGTCCGCGCCCTGCTCGCCCCGCCCGTTAGGGTCACCGCATGCATGACCAGCCCACCCCTCCTGCTCCGCCGGGACCCACTCCCGAGTTGTTCAGCCGGGAGTTCGCCACCGATCCCTACCCCGCCTACGCCTGGCTGCGTGAGCACGAGCCCGTGCGCAGGACGCGGCTGCCCAGTGGGGTGGAGGCCTGGCTGGTCACGCGGTATGCCGATGCCAAGCAGACCCTCGCCGACAACCGGCTCTCCAAGAACCCCGCGCACCACGACGAGCCCGCCCACGCCAAGGGCAAGACCGGTATCCCCGGGGAACGCCAGGCGGAGCTGATGACGCATCTGCTGAACATCGACCCGCCGGACCACACCCGGCTGCGCCGGCTGGTCAGCAAGGCGTTCACCCCGCGCCGGGTCGCCGAGTTCGCGCCCCGCGTGCAGGAGCTCACCGACGGGCTCATCGACCGGTTCGCGGACAGCGGCTCCGCCGACCTCATCCACGAGTTCGCCTTCCCCCTGCCCATCTACGCCATCTGCGACCTGCTCGGCGTCCCGCGCGAGGACCAGGACGACTTCCGGGACTGGGCGGGCATGATGATCCGTCACGGCGGGGGTCCGCGCGGAGGGGTCGCCCGGTCCGTGAAGAAGATGCGCGGCTATCTCGCCGAGCTGATCCACCGCAAGCGCGAGGCGCTCCCCGCCGAACCCGCCCCCGGCGAGGACCTCATCTCCGGCCTCATCCGCGCCTCCGACCACGGTGAGCACCTCACCGAGAACGAGGCCGCCGCGATGGCGTTCATCCTGTTGTTCGCCGGTTTCGAGACGACCGTCAATCTCATCGGCAACGGCACCTACGCCCTGCTCACCCACTCCGGCCAGCGCGAGCGGCTGCAGCGGGCCCTCGCCGCCGGGGAGCGCGGGCTGCTGGAGACCGGTGTCGAGGAGCTCCTGCGGTACGACGGCCCCGTGGAGCTCGCCACCTGGCGGTTCGCCACCGAGCCGGTCACCATCGGCGGGCAGCACATCGCGGCAGGCGACCCCGTCCTCGTCGTACTCGCCGCCGCGGACCGGGACCCGGAGCGGTTCGCCGGCCCGGACGTGCTCGACCTCGGCCGGCGCGACAACCAGCATCTGGGATACGGCCACGGCATCCACTACTGCCTGGGCGCCCCGCTGGCCCGCCTGGAGGGCCAGACCGCGCTCGCCACCCTGCTGACGCGTCTGCCGGACCTGCGGCTCGCGGTGGAACCGGCCGAACTCCGCCGGCGGGGCGGGCTCATCATGCGCGGACTGCGCACGCTCCCGGTGGAGTTCACTCCTCCGCGGAAGTGACGGGCCGGGCCGCCGTCCGCTGTGCCCCCGAGCGGGCCAGCGCAAACATGACACGCGCTCAACTCTGTGATCTTCACGTGATCTGCGCGGCATTAACTTGTGACAAGTGATCGTCTGCGGATACGTTCACCCATCAAGTGCGGTGCATCGGTCTCGGTTCGCCGCGCGGGTCATTGCTGTCTTGCGAAAGGTCTCCGCATGCTCTCCGGGAACGGTCGGCACCGCCGCCCCCGCCAGGCTCCGGCTCTCCTCGTCGCGGCCGGGGTGACCGGCTCCGCCATCGCGATCCCGCTCCTCGGAGCCGGCAGCGCCAGCGCGGCCGACGGTGCGACCTGGGACCGGGTCGCCGAATGCGAAAGCGGCGGCTCATGGAGCCAGAACACCGGCAACGGCTACTACGGCGGCCTGCAGTTGACCCAGGACGACTGGGAGAACTACGGCGGCCTGGACTACGCGGCCAGCGCCGACCAGGCCAGCCGCGGCCAGCAGATAGCCGTGGCCGAGAGAATCCTCGCCGACCAGGGGGTCGGCGCGTGGCGCACCTGCGGACTGACGGCGGGGCTGAACCAGGACTCGGCGTCGGCCGGCGTCGACACGGGCGTGGCTGGGGACTCCACCTCGGACACGTCCGACTCCTCCGGTTCGTCCGACTCGTCCGGGTCGTCGGACTCCGGCGGTTCATCCGCTTCGCCCTCCCCGTCGGCCACGTCCGGCCCGTCGTCCGGCGCCGAGGAATCGGAGGACGGCGAGGGTGCGGCCGGCGAATCGGCCAACTCCGACAAGTCGAGCGACTCGGACGCGGATTCGGACACCGGCTCCGGCGACGGATCCGGCACCTCCCCCTCCGTCTCGGCCACTCCCAGGGGTGATGAGTCGGACAAGTCCGGCCAGACCACCGGCTCTTCCGAAGCCTCCGACGCCGAAGGCACCGGTACCGGTCGTCACCGCGGCTCCAGTGCCGAGGAGGACCGTACGTCGGAATCGTCCGGCCGGCATGCCTCGCGCGGCACCGATGCCTCGCGCGACGCCGCCGACGGCTCGTACACCGTGCGCATCGGCGACAGCCTCTCGTCCATTGCCGACTCCCTTGAGTTCGACGGCGGATGGCGGTCGCTCTACGCCGAGAACGAGCAGGTCGTCGGCGTCGACCCGGACCTCATCCTGCCGGGTCAGGAGCTCGAGGTCGGGGTCGAACCGGGCGAAAAGTGACGCTCGAAAGGGCGTGGATCCGGCGGCGGTTGGCGTCATGTTTCGCGGCGAATGTCCGGTTTAAAGGCTGTGAGAGATAGGTCTCAGAAGCCCTGATCGTCTTTGAAATTCCGTGGATCGCGTGTCTACGGTCGTGACCGCTCGCCATCGCGGGCCCCGGCTGCCGCCACGCCGAATCCTGCCAGTGGCAGCACGGGAACAGTCGTCGCGTCATGCGCCGTAGGCAGGAGCGGGGGACCCAAGGTAAGTGCCCCTTCCGGTGATTGACACCGGATCGGGCTTGGGGTGAAGCCGCGTCCCGTGAGGGGCGTGGCCGGGCAACTCAACCGGCCCGAACCCGACAGCTCACCTCGCAGGCGTCGGTGAGGGGATCCAACCATGCTGTTTTCCGGCAAGGGCAAGCACCGTCGTCCGTCCAAGGCCACCCGCGCGATCGCCGTCGCCGGTGTCGCCTCCGCCGCCGTCGCCGCCCCGCTGATGGCGGCCGGCAGCGCCTCCGCCGCCACCGCCTCCGAGTGGGACGCCGTCGCCCAGTGCGAGTCCGGCGGCAACTGGTCCATCAATACCGGCAACGGTTACTACGGCGGTCTGCAGTTCTCCGCCTCCACCTGGGCCGCGTACGGCGGCACGCAGTACGCCGCCACCGCCGACCAGGCCGGCAAGGCCCAGCAGATCGAGATCGCCGAGAAGGTCCTCGCGGGCCAGGGCAAGGGCGCCTGGCCGGTCTGCGGCACGGGCCTGTCCAACACCGCCTACACCGGCTCCTCCTCGAACGACACCTCGAACGGCTCCTCGCAGAGCACCGGTTCCACCGAGACCCGTGAGGCCGAGCAGAAGGCCTCCCGCTCCGCCGAGCGCCCGGCCGCCGAGCAGAAGGCCGAGGAGAAGACCGTCACCACCCCGACCGGCGAGAAGGTCGAGAAGGGCGACGGCGAGTACAAGGTCGTCAAGGGCGACACCCTCAGCTCCATCGCCGCCGAGCGCGACGTCAAGGGCGGCTGGGCCGAGCTGTTCGAGCTGAACGACGACATCGTCGACGACGCCGACCTCATCTACCCGGGCCAGCAGCTGCACCTGAAGTAAGCGGCTGTCCCCCTGCTACCCGCCCCGGTGCGTCTTCCCCCGTGCGCGCCGGGGCGGGGTTTTTTACGGCCGGGTTTCCGGAAACAGCTTTGTTCCGTTCGGAAACAATTTACTCTCGGTTCTGTCCACGGGGCGGGCGACCGGCTGGCCGATCGTCCGGAGCCGGTTAGGCTCGGACTCGCAAGACCCTCCGGGGTCCTGCTCGCCCGCGTCACATCCAAGAAGGAGATGCTCGTGCCGTCCATCGACGTCGTCGTAGCCCGGGAAATCCTGGACTCCCGAGGCAACCCCACGGTCGAGGTCGAGGTCGGCCTCGACGACGGCAGCACGGGTCGTGCCGCCGTCCCGTCCGGCGCCTCCACCGGCGCCTTCGAGGCCATCGAACTCCGTGACGGCGATGCCAACCGTTACCTGGGCAAGGGTGTCGAGAAGGCCGTCCTGGCCGTCATCGAGCAGATCGGCCCGGAGCTCGTCGGCTACGACGCCACCGAGCAGCGCCTGATCGACCAGGCGATGTTCGACCTGGACGCCACCGACAACAAGGGCTCCCTCGGCGCCAACGCCATCCTCGGCGTCTCGCTCGCCGTCGCCCACGCCGCCTCCGAGGCGTCCGACCTCCCGCTCTTCCGCTACCTGGGCGGCCCCAACGCGCACCTGCTGCCGGTGCCGATGATGAACATCCTGAACGGCGGCTCGCACGCCGACTCCAACGTGGACATCCAGGAGTTCATGATCGCCCCGATCGGCGCGGAGTCCTTCTCCGAGGCCCTGCGCTGGGGCGCCGAGATCTACCACACCCTGAAGAAGGTCCTGAAGAGCAAGGGCCTGGCCACCGGCCTCGGCGACGAGGGCGGTTTCGCCCCGAACCTCGGCTCCAACCGCGAGGCCCTCGACCTCATCCTCGAGGCCGTCAAGGAGGCCGGCTACACCCCCGGCGAGCAGATCGCGCTGGCGCTCGACGTCGCCGCGTCCGAGTTCTACAAGGACGGCGTCTACACCTTCGAGGGCAAGGAGCGCTCCGCCGCCGAGATGACCGAGTACTACGCCGAGCTCGTCGACGCGTACCCGCTCGTCTCCATCGAGGACCCGCTGTTCGAGGACGACTGGGAGGGCTGGAAGACCATCACCGCCAAGCTCGGTGACAAGGTCCAGCTCGTCGGCGACGACCTGTTCGTCACCAACCCCGAGCGCCTCGCCCGCGGCATCGAGGAGGGCGCCGCCAACGCGCTCCTCGTCAAGGTCAACCAGATCGGCTCGCTGACCGAGACCCTGGACGCCGTCGAGCTGGCCCAGCGCAGCGGCTTCAAGTGCATGATGTCCCACCGCTCCGGCGAGACCGAGGACGTCACCATCGCCGACCTGGCCGTCGCCACCAACTGCGGCCAGATCAAGACCGGCGCCCCGGCCCGTTCCGAGCGCGTCGCCAAGTACAACCAGCTGCTGCGCATCGAGGAGATCCTCGACGACGCCGCGGTGTACGCCGGCCGCAGCGCGTTCCCGCGCTTCAAGGGCTGACCCGCCCCGTAAGAGGCAGCGTCGTACGTACGTCCCCGTACCCGGTCCCGTACCGTGTGCGGGGACGTACGCACGTATGAAGGCGAACCGGAGGCGGAACATGGCGGTCAGGGACCGGGACCGTTTCTCCACCGCGACCAGGATCCGGCTGATCGGTGAGCAGACCGCGGCCCGGGTCTACCGCTCGCAGACCAAACGCCAGGCCCGCCGCTCCCGGCTGACCGGCCGGGCCGCGCTGCTCGCCCTGGTGGTCTGCTCCCTGATCGTCGCCCTCGCCTATCCCATGCGGCAGTACGTCTCCCAGCGCGCGGACATCGCCGACCTCCAGCAGGAGCAGGACGAGACCCGCCGACGGGTCGAACGGCTGCGCGACATGAAGGCGCGCTGGCAGGACGACGCGTACGCCGAGCAGGAGATCCGCCGGCGGCTGCACTACGTCATGCCCGGCGAGACCGGCTACATCGTCATCGACCCGGGTACGGCGAAGAAGTCCCGCACGGATCTCGAAGCCGCCGACCGCCCCTGGTACGCGAACGTCTGGGACGGCGTCGACAAGGCCGACGCCGCCGACCAGTGACCCTCATGGAAAGCCGCAGAAAGACACGTATGGACACGCCCGCCCGCCGCCCGGACACCACCTCCCAGGAACAGCGCTCCGCGCTGACCTTGTTCGATCTGCCCACGACCCCCCGCACCGAGCCCACCGACGCGGACGTCGAGGCCTTCAAGCAGCAGCTCGGGCGGCCCCCGCGCGGGCTGCGCGCCATCGCGCACCGCTGCCCCTGCGGACAGCCGGACGTGGTGGAGACCGCGCCGAGGCTGCCCGACGGCACCCCCTTCCCGACGCTCTACTACCTCACCTGCCCGAAGGCGAACTCCGCGATCGGGACGCTGGAGGCGAACGGCGTGATGAAGGAGATGACGGAGCGGCTGGCGACCGACCCGGAGCTGGCGGCCGCGTACCGCGCGGCGCACGAGGACTACATCCGGCGCCGCGACGAGATCGAGGAGCTCAGGAACTTCCCCAGCGCGGGCGGCATGCCGGACCGCGTGAAGTGCCTGCACGTGCTGGTCGCCCACTCGCTGGCCGCGGGCCCCGGGGTCAACCCGCTGGGCGACGAGGCGCTGGCGATGCTGCCTCAGTGGTGGCGCAAGGGCGCCTGCGTGACGCTGCCCGCGAAGGAGGACGGCCAGTGACCCGGGTCGCCGCCATCGACTGCGGTACGAACTCCATCCGGCTGCTGGTGGCCGACGCCGACCCCGGAACCGGTGAACTCACCGATCTGGACCGGCGGATGACGATCGTCCGGCTCGGCCAGGGCGTCGACCGCACGGGCCGGCTGGCGCCCGAGGCGCTGGAGCGGACGTTCGCCGCCTGCCGTGAGTACGCGGAGATCATCAAGGAGCACGGCGCGGAGCACCTGCGCTTCGTCGCCACCTCCGCCTCCCGCGACGCCGGGAACCGCGACGCGTTCGTGCGCGGGGTGCTGGACGTCCTGGGCGTGGAGCCCGAGGTCATCACCGGTGACCAGGAGGCCGAGTTCTCCTTCACCGGGGCCACCAAGGAACTGACGGGCCGGACCGATCTGCACCGCCCGTTCCTGGTCGTGGACATCGGCGGCGGTTCGACCGAGTTCGTCGTCGGTGACGACCACGTCCGCGCCGCCCGCTCCGTGGACGTCGGCTGCGTACGGATGACCGAGCGGCATCTGGTGCGGGACGGGGCCGTGACGGACCCGCCGACCGAGGAGCAGATCGCGGCGATGCGCGCCGACATCGAGGCCGCCCTCGACCACGCCGAGGAGACGGTCCCGTTGCGCGAGGCGCACACCCTGGTCGGCCTGGCCGGCTCGGTCACGACCGTGTCGGCGATCGCCCAGGAGCTCCCCGGGTACGACTCCGAGGCCATCCACCACTCCCGCGTCTCCCGCGACCGCGTCCGCGAGATCACCGGGTGGCTGCTGCGCTCCACCCACGCCGAGCGCGCGGCGGTGCCCTCCATGCACCCGGGCCGGGTCGACGTGATCGGCGCCGGGGCCCTGGTGCTGTTGGCGATCATGGAGCGGATCGGCGCGGAGGAGGTCGTGGTGTCGGAGCACGACATCCTCGACGGCATCGCCTGGTCCGTGGCCTGAGTCCGCTTCGCGTACCGATCGGTAGCACTCTGCTGAGCAGCCGGTATGGCGTTTGAGCGAGGTTCGGGGGGCTCTTGCGGGCCCCTCGACGGAGCTCTGCCGGGAAAGTTCGTGAAGTTCTTCACAAGGAATTGGCCCCGGGAGAACGAAGAACTGAATCCGGTTGACCCGTTCGGGCGCCCAACACCCCTTTGAACGCGTTCAGAAGCTGGTGACGGGTGCCTTGTCGGGGATTGTCGCGACGACTCGCCGACCGGCCTCACGGCGCCTTCCGGCGGACAGAGAGGCAGCTCACGCGGCATTGACAACGTCTCGTGCGGGGTGCCGGTTCCCACTTCGCACTGTGATCTGGATCAAGAAGCGGGGGATGGTAACACAGGCCCTGTTGAAGCTTGTGAAGGGGCGCACGAGGTACCCCCCTGAGGCGGGTGGATACTCGATGGCATGAGCACCACGGAGCGTCCCAGGATCCTCGTAGTAGGCGGTGGGTACGTAGGCCTGTACGCAGCTCGGCGCATCCAGAAGAAGATGCGTTACGGCGAGGCGACCGTCACCGTCGTCGACCCGCGGTCGTACATGACCTACCAGCCCTTCCTCCCCGAAGCCGCCGCCGGCAGCATCTCCCCCCGGCACGTCGTCGTCCCGCTGCGACGCGTGCTTCCCAAGGCGGAGGTCCTCACCGGCCGGGTCACCACCATCGACCAGGACCGCAAGGTCGCCACAGTCGCCCCGCTGGTGGGCGAGGCGTACGAGCTGCCCTTCGACTACCTGGTGATCGCGCTGGGCGCGGTCTCCCGGACCTTCCCGATCCCCGGCCTCGCCGAGCAGGGCATCGGCATGAAGGGCATCGAGGAGGCCATCGGCCTGCGCAACCACGTCCTCGAGCAGCTCGACAAGGCCGACTCCACCACGGACGAGGAGATCCGGCGCAAGGCGCTCACCTTCGTCTTCGTGGGTGGTGGCTTCGCCGGCGCGGAGACCATCGGCGAGGTCGAGGACATGGCCCGCGACGCCGCCAAGTACTACAAGAACGTGTCCCGCGAGGACATGCGCTTCGTCCTCGTCGACGCCGCCGACAAGATCCTCCCCGAGGTCGGTCCCAAGCTCGGCGCGTACGGCAAGGAGCACCTCGAGAGCCGCGGCGTCGAGGTCTACCTGTCCACGTCGATGGACTCCTGCGTCGACGGCCACGTGGTGCTGAAGAACGGCCTCGAGGTCGACTCCAACACGATCGTGTGGACGGCGGGCGTCAAGCCGAACCCGGCCCTGTCCCGCTTCGGCCTGCCGCTGGGTCCGCGCGGTCACGTCGACACCGAGCCGACGCTCCAGGTCAAGGGCACCGACTACATCTGGGCCGCGGGCGACAACGCCCAGGTCCCGGACCTCGTGGGCCGCAAGGCAGGCAACGAGAACGCCTGGTGCCCGCCGAACGCCCAGCACGCGCTGCGCCAGGCCAAGGCCCTCGGCGACAACGTGGTCTCCGGGATGCGGGGCTTCCCGCAGAAGGAGTACAGCCACGCCAACAAGGGCGCGGTGGCGGGCCTCGGCCTGCACAAGGGCGTGGCGATGATCGTCATGGGCAAGATGAAGATCAAGCTCAAGGGCCGGCTCGCCTGGTACATGCACCGTGGCTACCACGGCATGGCCATGCCGACCTGGAACCGCAAGATCCGCGTCTTCGCCGACTGGACCCTCGGCATGTTCCTCAAGCGCGAGGTCGTGTCCCTGGGCGCGATCGAGTCGCCGCGCGACGAGTTCTACGAGGCGGCGAAGCCGGCGCCCGCGCCCGCGGCCGCCCAGCAGGAGCCGAAGAAGACCGAGGCCAAGGCCTCCTGACCCCCGGTCACCCCTGAAGGGGCCGCCCGCCATCCGTGGTGCGGGCGGCCCCTTCGGCGTTCCCGAGGGGCCGATCGGTGCGGGTGCGCTGTGGCTGCGCCCGACGTTCCTGCCCACCCGCCCGACTCGATGGGCTGAAAGGCCCCGCCGGGTCCGCGCCCCCCAGCCCTGAGGGCTCCCGAGTGCCCCGGTCTCTCCCGGAGCCCTCAGGGCTCCCGAGTGCCCCGGTCTCTCCCGGAGCCCTCAGGCCTCCCCTTCCGAGCCCGGCGCGCCCGCTCTCCCTTCGCGCCCTCGCTCTCCCCTTGCGCGCCCGCTCTCCCCTTGCGCGCCCGCTCTCCCCTTGCGCCCCCGCACCTGGAACCGGCCCGCACGCCACGACGTATCCGCACACGACGACGGGCCCCGCTCCACCCGGAAACGGGGCCCGCACCACAGCCGTGGTCGTGACTCCTACTCGGCCTTGATCGCCTGGAGCATGTTCAGCCGGGCCGCCCGCCGCGCCGGCCACAGCGCCGCGAGCACGCCCACCACCGCGGCCAGCAGCAGGAAGATCCCCATCCGTGCCCAGGGCAGGACCAGTTCGTATGTCGCCATCCCCGCCCCCACCAGCTCACCGGCCGCCCAGCCGAAGAACACGCCCAGACCGAGGCCGAGCACCGCGCCGAACAGCGAGATCACCAGGGACTCCAGCCGGACCATCCGCTTGATGCCCTTGCGGTCCAGGCCGATCGCCCGCAGCATGCCGATCTCCTGGGAACGCTCGAACACCGACATCGCCAGGGTGTTGACGACGCCGAGGACCGCCACGACCACCGCCATCGCCAGCAGGCCGTAGACCATGTTCAGGATCAGGGTGAACATCTTCGCGATCTCGTTGGAGAGGTCCTGCTTGTCCTGGACCTTGATCACGGGGCTGCTGCCGAGGGCCTTCTCCAGCGCGTCCTTCGCCGCGTCGGACGTGCCGTCGGCGGTCTTCACCATGACCATCATGTCGTCCGGTTCCGACTCGGCCGGTTCCGGCTCGTGCGGGTCGAGGACCGCGGTGTCGATCATGATGCCGCTGATCATCTCGTTGGCCTGGTAGACACCGGAGACCGTGAGCTTCTGCTTCTCGCCGTCCTCGTAGGCGACGGTGAAGGCCGAACCGGCCTTCCAGCCGTACGACTTCGCGGTGTCCTCGTCCACGACGACCCGCGTGCCGCCGACCTCGAAGGCGCCCTGCGTGACCGGGAACTCGGTCAGTTCCCCGATCGTGGCGCCGTTCACGCCGGTCAGGTACTCGTATTCACCGTCGATGCTGGCGTACGCGTTGCGCATCGGGCTGGTGGCGGTGACGTCGCCGGCCTGCTTCAGCTTCTTCTCGACGTCCGGCGACAGCGGATGCCCGTTCGCCATGGACACCATGTAGTCCGCCTCGATCGCGGAGGCCGCCATCTTGTCGATGGACTTCTGCAGGCTGCCGGCCATCACCGTCATCCCGGTGATCAGGGTGAGCCCGATCATCAGCGCGGACGCGGTGGCGGCGGTACGGCGCGGGTTGCGCACCGAGTTCTGCCGGGCCAGCTTGCCCGAGACCCCGAAGACCCGCAGCACCGGAGCCGCGGCGGCGATCAGCGGCCGGGACAGCAGCGGGGTCAGGACGAAGACGCCGATGATCAGCAGCACCGCGCCGAGACCCATCGGGGCCTGGCCGTCGGAGCCGTCCATCGTCGTGGCCGCGAGGACCACCGCGACACCGGCCGCCGAGAACAGCGCGCCCAGCGTGTTGCGCAGCACCAGTGACTTGGTGGTCGCCTGGGCGTGCAGCGAGCTCATCGCCGCGACCGGCGGGATCTTCGCGGCCCGGCGGCCGGGCAGCCACGCGGCGAGCATGGTCACCAGGATGCCGACCGCGAACGCGGAACCGATCGTGCCCGCACTGATCACCAAGGGCCCGTCGGGCATGGGCGCGTCCAGCGTCCCCATCAGGGAGCGCAGCCCCGCGCCGATGCCGACACCGGCGACGAGTCCGGCGACGGCGGCGACCGCGCCGACCACGAACGCCTCGATCAGCACCGACCGCGTGACCTGGCGCCGGGAGGCGCCGACCGCGCGCATCAGGGCCAGTTCCTTGGTGCGCTGGGCGACCAGCATGGTGAAGGTGTTGGCGATGATGAACGTACCGACGAACAGCGCGATGCCGGCGAACACCAGCAGGCCCTGCTTCAGGCCGCTCATCGAGGAGGCGATCGCCTCGGCCTGGTCGTCGGCGAGCCGCGTGCCCGTCGTGGTCTCCACGACGTCGGAGGGCAGCGCCTTCTCCAGCTGGTCCCGCAGCGCGGTGTCGCTGACGCCGTCCTTCGCCTTGACGGCGATCTCGTCGAAGGTGCCCGGCTCGCCGAGCAGCTTCTGCGCGGTCGCCGTGTCGAACAGGGTGAGGCTGCCGCCGGCCGCGACATTGCCGTCGTCGGTGGTGAAGATGCCGGTGATCTCCGGCTCCAGGACGGGCCCGTCGACCGACATCCTCACCGTGTCACCGACCTGGTAACCGGACCGCTCGGCGGTCTCGGAGTCGATGAGGATCTCGCCCTCGCCCTTCGGCGCGCGCCCGTCGACCAGCGGGTACCGGGGGTCCTCGGTACCCCAGTAGTTGCCGCCCTGCGACTGGAAGCCGTCGCCGACCAGCTTGCCGTCCTTGCCGGCGAGCGCGGTGAAGCCCTGGACGGTACCGATGGCCTGCGCGGCGCCGGGCACGGCGGCACTGTCGTCGACCAGTTCGCGGGTCAGCTTCCCGTACTCGCCTGCCTTGTCGCCCTCGCCCTCCTTCCACTGGGGGGTGACGGCGACGTCGACGTGGTCGAATCCCTTGGCGGACTGCTTCTGCAGGGCGTCGGAGAGGCTGTTGGTGAAGACCAGGGTTCCCGACACGAAGGCCACGCCGAGCATCACGGCGAGCACGGTCATCAGGAGCCGGGCCTTGTGCGCGGAGACATTGCGCAAGGCGGTACGGAACATGGAAGTTTTCTCGAGTCCAGACGTACGAGGGGGAGGGGCGGGCGGAGACGTGCGGGGCGGGTGTCAGCTGGTGCGGCCCTTGGCGTCGAACTGCTTCATGCGGTCGAGCACCGAGTCGGCCGTCGGCCCGTGCATCTCGTCCACGATCCGGCCGTCCGCGAGGAACACCACCCGGTCCGCGTAGGCGGCGGCGACCGGGTCGTGGGTCACCATGACCACCGTCTGCCCCAGCTCGCGCACGGAGTTGCGCAGGAAGCCCAGCACCTCGGCACCGGAACGGGAGTCGAGGTTCCCGGTGGGCTCGTCGCCGAAGATGATGTCGGGCCGGGAGGCCAGCGCCCGTGCCACGGCGACCCGCTGCTGCTGACCGCCGGACAGCTGCGAGGGCCGGTGGCTCAGCCGGTCCGAAAGGCCGACCATCCGGATCACGGTGTCCAGCCACTCCTTGTCCGGCTTGCGGCCCGCGATGTCCATCGGGAGGGTGATGTTCTCCAGCGCGGACAGCGTCGGCAGCAGGTTGAACGCCTGGAAGATGAAGCCGATCTTGTCCCGGCGCAGCCTGGTCAGCTGCTTGTCCTTCAGCGAGCCCAGCTCGGTCTCACCGATCCGCACGGAACCGGAGGAGAAGGTGTCGAGACCGGCCACGCAGTGCATCAGCGTGGACTTGCCGGACCCGGACGGGCCCATGATCGCGGTGAACTCGGCCTGCCGGAAGGCGACGGAGACCCGGTCCAGGGCGACCACCTGGGTCTCGCCCTGGCCGTAGATCTTCGAAAGCTCCGTGGCGCGCGCGGCCACGGCGGTGGTCCGGTCGGCGAGGGATGCGGTGGTCACGGGATGGACGCTCCTGTCGGGACGACGTGTTCTCGGGGGACGTCGTCCATCGTTCCGCCGCTTCACCGCCGTGTAGTCACCCGCTGCTCCGGTTCCGGGGGGCGACTCGGGAGGGACCGCCGGGCGCGGTGTCATACCTGGGGATGATGGCGGACCCTGAGCCGGGGGCGCGCGGAACAGGTGGAGCGCCCCTGTTCGGACGGTGAAATTCCGTCATTCCGCGTGCGTGACGGAGCGTCACACGCAAGGCTGTCGGCACGTGCTGACGGCGAGTTCCGAGGACTGATGCTCCCTCAGGCGCCAATAAAATAAGACAAGATCGGCCCCTCCCGCCGCTGTCCGCGGGAGGGCCACCGATAGGCTCGGAACCGCTAAGCGGAGCCCATGGCCTGCCCGGATGGTGGAATGCAGACACGGCGAGCTTAAACCTCGCTGCCCCTGAGCGGGCGTGCCGGTTCGAGTCCGGCTCCGGGCACCACCACGTATGCCGCTCCCGCGCGGCGACCGCCGCGCAAGGGCCCGGCCGGGAGCCCGGCACTCCTGGCAGTTGATCATCATCTGCGCGCCCCCTCGGTGACGGACGCTCCGGTGTGATCGCGCGTGCGCGCACTCGGGTCGGGCGGGGAGGACCGAGCAGGAGCACGCATGCCGGCCGGCGCGCGCCCCACCACCCGGGCCCGCCCCGGACGCCCCGGGGCGCCGCGCGATCGCCCAAGCGGGTGACCGGGGCCGGCGCGGGTACCGGACAGGTACCGGGCGGGTACCGGCTCGGTCATGGTTCGGGTCCTGGGAGTGAAGGGAATCACCCGACCGCGTAGCGTGTTGGGCAGCACAACGAGGGAAAGATCCTCCCCAAGCATTAGGGTCATTCCTTTGCCTACCTATTACTCTTGAGCCAAGGCCGCGTCGTGTGGCCATGGAGGAGTGAAATGAGGAGCAGTAACCCGGTCTTCTCGCGACGGGGGTTCGGCCGCGACAACGGCTACGCGGGCTTCAACACCGCGCCGCAGGCCGGGGGTCCCGCTGTCGCCACGCAGGCCAACCCGTACGCGCAGCCGACGGGCAACCCGTACGCCCAGAACCCCTACGCACAAGCGGACCTGCAGTACGGCGCACCGCCGCAGGCGCCGGCCACCACCGGCCGGATGACCATCGACGACGTCGTCATGCGCACGGGCACCACGCTCGGCGTGCTCATCGTCACCGCCGCGCTCTCCTGGGCGCTGCTGCCGGTCGACGACGCCAACATCAGCCGGTCCTACGGCATCGGCATCGGCGCCGCGCTGATCGGCATGGTCCTGGCGCTCGTGCAGTCCTTCAAGCGCAAGCCCACGCCGGCGCTGATCCTGACGTACGCCGCGTTCGAGGGTGTCTTCCTCGGCGTCATCTCCAACATCGTCGACAACCGCATCGCCGACGGCGCGGCCATGCAGGCCGTGATCGGCACCATGGCGGTCTTCGCCGGTGTGCTGGTGGCGTACAAGGCGGGCTGGATCCGCGTCAACCGCCGCTTCTACGGCTTCGTGATGGCGGCCGCGCTCGGCTTCATCCTGCTGATGGCGGTGAACCTGCTGTTCGCGGTGTTCGGCGGCGGTGACGGCCTCGGCTTCCGCAGCGGCCCGCTCGGCATCATCTTCGGTGTCGTCGGCATCATCCTCGGTGCCTGCTTCCTCGCCCTGGACTTCAAGCAGGTCGAGGACGGTATCGCCTACGGTGCCCCGCGCGAGGAGGCCTGGCTCGCCGCCTTCGGCCTCACGCTGACGCTGGTGTGGATCTACATGGAGTTCCTGCGGCTCATCGCGATCTTCAACAGCAGCGACTGACATCCCAGCAGTCCCAGGAGTACGGCCAAGGGCCCCGGGTTCTCATCCGGGGCCCTTCGTCGTGCCGGCGCGCGTCAGAGCAGTTTGCGCGCGGCCCTCCTCAGGTCGTACTCGTGGACGATCGCCTTGGCATGGCCGTACGCCAGGTCGTACTCGTGCCGGAGCCAGCTGACCTTCTCCTCGAAGCGGAAGAGCGACGGGCCTTCTTCGACGGTGCGCAGCCAGTCGGAGATCTCACGACCGGTGCAGTGGGGGATGCGGGCGAGCATGTTGCGATGGGTCTCCGCGGAGAAGACTTGGGACATCGGCGCCTCCGGACGCATGGGGTGTGAGCCGGTCCTTCAGGTCACCGTGCCTGAGCGTTCGCCCGTTGGCAACAGTCCTGCCGCGCCGCGTACGCTCACCGCGTGGTTGATACGACGCCCTTCACCCGTGCCGTGGATCATTTCGCCGACCGCCTGCGGGCCGCGCCGCAGAGCAGGCTGCAGCGGGGCGGGGCCGCCGAGGCGCTCGCCCTGGCCAGGGACTTGGCGCGGCGCACCCAGCTCGTCGAGGAGCCGGGCACCGAGCCCCGTGAGATGCCCGACGCGGGCATGTTCGCCGCCGCCGACCAGATCACCGTCGCCGGCCACGACCTGGCGCTCGTACTGAAGAGCGAGGACGAGGTACGGGAGGCCGTACGGCTGGTGGAGGAGGCGCGCGAGCGCGCCGGGGTCTAGCCGCCCGGAGGTCCGGAGCCGCCCCGGCGTCAGAGGGACGCGATGACGCGGTCCGCCAGGATGTAGACGTTCTCCTCGCCGCAGGAGAACGTCAGCGTGTACGCCCCCGAGATGCCGGAACCGCCCAGCAGGAACGGGGTCTCGCCCGCACGCAGGGCCGCGGCCAGGCGCTCCGCGGTCTCGCGGTGGCCCGGCGTCATGCACAGCGTCGTCCCGTCGGCGAAGACGTAGACGTCGAGGGTGCCCAGCGGGCCCGGGCGGACGTCGGTCAGCTCGGTGCGGGCGGCGGCCAGCTCCTCCAGGGTGGTCACCGTGCGCTCGTGGTCGTTCACGACCGGCGAGGGGTTCGGTACGAAGTCCGGGTGCGAGGGATGACGGCGGCGGGCCGCGGCCAGCTCCGGGGAGTCCCCGGAGTGCTCCTCGGCGTCCACGCCCGGCTCGGTCACCGGCTCCAGTCCCACGAAATCGGCCTGCCGGGGCAGGAACAGCTCACTGTCGGCCAGCCCCAGCAGGGACGGCGCGTCGGACGCGTCGCGGGCCTCCTGGGCGGCCCAGAAGGCCCGCGCCTCGGCGAGCTCACGCTCCCGCTCCTCGGCGAGCGCCTCCGCCACGGCGGCGCGTATCTCGTCGGCGCCGGCCGTGCGGGCGGGCGGAATGTGCGCGCGCGTGGTCGAGGCACCGCCCTCGGCCAGCGCGGTGTGCAGGGCCGCGACCTGTCGGCGCAGCACCATGATGCTGCGCAGGACGGCGACGCCCACGGCGCCGGTGGCGGCCGTGGTGATCAGCAGGGCGATCGGCATGGCGCTCACTGACGTACTCCCGGTTCAAAGTCGACCCCCGACTTCCTACATCAGCTTGAAGGGCGGACTAACCATCTGTCAGTGCGTAACATCACGAAACGGACAGGCCTTTGATGGTGCGCCTGAAAGGGGTCCGGTTCTGACCTGCGTGAATCCCCCTGCCGAGGGAGATAGGTCACATCCTGGGGGAGATTGGATCACGAAACGACCCGGACCCCCGGAGCTTCCGGGGGTCCGGGCCTCGACCTCACCGACCGTACCGCGACGGCTACGGTGCGCCCGCGGTGCGGGGTTCAGCTGAGGCGCTCGATGACCATCGCCATGCCCTGGCCGCCGCCGACGCACATCGTCTCCAGGCCGAACTGCTTGTCATGGAACTGGAGGGAGTTGATGAGCGTGCCGGTGATGCGGGCGCCGGTCATGCCGAAGGGGTGGCCGACGGCGATGGCACCGCCGTTGACGTTCAGCTTCTCCAGCGGGATGCCGAGGTCGCGGTAGGAGGGGATCACCTGGGCGGCGAACGCCTCGTTGATCTCGACCAGGTCGATGTCGTCGACGGTGAGGCCGGCGCGGCCCAGGGCCTGCTTGCTCGCCTCGACCGGGCCGAGGCCCATGATCTCGGGGGAGAGGCCGGAGACGCCGGTGGAGACGATCCGGGCGAGCGGGGTGAGGCCGAGCTCGCGGGCCTTGGTGTCGCTCATGATGACGAGCGCGGCGGCGCCGTCGTTGAGCGGGCAGCAGTTGCCGGCGGTGACGAGCCCGTCCGGGCGGAAGACCGGCTTGAGGCCCGCCACACCCTCCATGGTGACGCCGGCGCGGGGGCCGTCGTCCTTGCTGACGACCGTGCCGTCGGGGAGCGTCACCGGGGTGATCTCGCGCTCCCAGAAGCCGTTCTTGATGGCCTCCTCGGCGAGGTTCTGCGAGCGGACGCCGAACTCGTCCATGTCCTGGCGGGTGACGCCCTTGAGGCGGGCCAGGTTCTCCGCGGTCTGTCCCATGGCGATGTACGGGTCGGGCACCAGGCCGTCCTCGCGCGGGTCGTGCCAGGTGGAGCCCTCCGACCCGGCGACGGCGGCGGTACGGGCCTCGGCCTCGGCGAACAGCGGGTTGCGGGTGTCCGGGAGGCTGTCGGAGTTGCCCTTGGTGAAGCGGGAGACCGTCTCGACGCCGGCCGAGATGAACACGTCGCCCTCGCCGGCCTTGATGGCGTGCAGGGCCATGCGGGAGGTCTGCAGCGAGGAGGAGCAGTAGCGGGTGACGGTACAGCTGGGGAGGTGGTCCATCCCCATCTGTACGGCGACCACGCGGCCGAGGTTGTTGCCCTGCTCGCCGCCGGGGAGGCCGCAGCCGAGCATCAGGTCGTCGATGTCCCGCGGGTCCAGCTCGGGGACCTTGGCGAGGGCGGCCTGGATGATCGTGGCGGTCAGGTCGTCCGGGCGCAGGTCCTTCAGGGAACCCTTGAAGGCGCGGCCGATGGGGGAGCGGGCGGCAGAGACGATCACGGCTTCGGGCATCACGGCTCCAGAGATGAGGGGCGGCGCGTAGCGCCTCGTCGAGGGGTGGCGGTCGGGAGACGGGGGCGTACCAGATGGTCGGTGCGGGGCTTCCTGGGAAGTTACCCGGCCGTACGGACGGGGTCACGGGTGGCGCGATGTGACATGGGCCGCAATTGTCCAAGCGCTTGCTTAGGTGGTGGTCGCGGACGGCCGTGCCTCCTCCGGTGCCTTGACGGTCCGGGAGGTGCCCCCTGGGGCGGTGGGGGTGCCTCCCGCTCGGGCGGAGCCGGGAGCGGGAAGGCGCCCCGTGAGCGCCGGACCGCGCGACACCCCGGCCCCGCACCGGCACCGCCGACCGGTGCCCGCGGCCGCGTCGGCCGCCCGTTACGACGGCTGGGCCGAAGGCTCCGGTTCCGTCTCCGTGACCCTGCGGCGCCGACGCCGCTTCAGGAGGGCCCACGGCCCCCGCGGCCCCGCCGGCATCGCCGCGGTGACCTCCGTGCCCGCCTCGGCCGCCGCCTCGGCCGCCGCCCGGGCCACCGGCAGGAACCCCTCGCGGCGGGCGGCGTCCGGGCGCTCCTCCTCCGCCGGCCACAGCCCCAGCGCCGCGCACACCGTCGGCAGCACCGCCATCGCGGCCGTGGCGTACCCCTCCACCGAGGGGTGATAGCTGTCCGGCCCGAACAGCTCGCGCGGGTGCGCGGCGAACTCGGGCCCCAGCAGATCACCCAGCGACACCGTGCGCCCGCCCTGCTCGACGGCCCCGATCGTCTGTGCCGCCGCCAGCTGCCGCGAGGCCCGGCGGGCCAGCCAGCGCAGCGGCTGCCGCACCGGCTCGAGCGTGCCGAGGTCGGGGCAGGTGCCGACGACCACCTCCGCCCCGGCCGTCCGCAGCCGTCGTACCGCCGAGGACAGATGGCGTACGGACTGGGTGGGCGGCATGCGATGGGTGACGTCATTGGCGCCGATCATGATCACGCAGATGTCGGGCACCCGGGACGGATCCGCCAGCGTCCTCGTCACCTGCCGGTCCAGGTCGTCGGAACAGGCCCCGGGCACCGCGACCGTGCTCAGCCCCACCGGACGTTCCGCGACCGCCGCGACGCCCGACGCCAGCAGCGCGCCCGGCGTCTGCCCGGCCCGGTGCACGCCCTGCCCGACCGCCGTGGAGTCGCCCAGCATCGTCAGCCGCAGCGCCGGTTCGCCCGGCACCGTGTACGCCGCGCCGTACAGCCCGTCCGCGTTCGGTACGTGAGGAGTCGTGCCGTTGCCCACGCGGCGCCGCGCCAGCTGGGCCTCGGCCATCAGGAGCCCCACGGTGGCCGCCCCGGCCAGACCGATCCCCCCGCCGCCGTACGCCGCGCCGGCCGCGATCCGCCGGGCCACCCTCGCCCTCGACAAGCCCGTCATGCCTCGCCGCCACCTCCTCGAACCCGTACACCCAGTGCTTGCCCCGTACGGACCGTGGTCCAATCCCCACGGCGAGTGAACGACCCGGCCGGGTTCGGACCGGTGAGGGCCTAGGCTGGCATCACCACTACGACCACCTCTTTTGCAGCATCCGGAGACAACGGTGCAATTCCACGACTCGATGATCAGCCTCGTCGGCAACACCCCGCTGGTGCGGCTCAACAGCGTGACCAAGGGCATCAGGGCGACCGTCCTGGCCAAGGTGGAGTACTTCAACCCGGGCGGCTCCGTGAAGGACCGCATCGCCCTGCGCATGATCGAGGCGGCGGAGAAGAGCGGGGAACTGAAGCCCGGCGGCACCATCGTCGAGCCGACCAGCGGCAACACCGGGGTCGGGCTCGCCATCGTGGCCCAGCAGAAGGGCTACAAGTGCATCTTCGTCTGCCCGGACAAGGTGTCCACGGACAAGATCAACGTACTGCGGGCCTACGGGGCCGAGGTCGTCGTCTGCCCGACCGCCGTGGACCCCGAGCACCCCGACTCCTACTACAACGTCTCCGACCGGCTGGTGCGCGAGACTCCGGGGGCCTGGAAGCCGGACCAGTACTCCAACCCCCACAACCCCCTCTCCCACTACCACTCCACCGGCCCCGAGCTGTGGGAGCAGACCGAGGGGAGGATCACCCACTTCGTGGCCGGCGTCGGCACCGGCGGCACCATCTCCGGGACCGGGCGCTACCTGAAGGAGGCCAGCGACGGCGGCGTGCGGGTGATCGGCGCCGACCCCGAGGGCTCCGTGTACTCCGGCGGCTCCGGGCGGCCGTACCTGGTGGAGGGCGTCGGTGAGGACTTCTGGCCGACCGCGTACGACCGTGACGTCGCGGACGAGATCGTCGCCGTGTCCGACAAGGACTCCTTCCAGATGACCCGCCGGCTCGCCAAGGAGGAGGGCCTGCTGGTCGGCGGCTCCTGCGGCATGGCGGTCGTGGCGGCGCTGGAGGTGGCCTCGCGGCTCGGTGAGGACGACGTGGTCGTCGTCCTGCTGCCGGACAGCGGCCGCGGCTACCTCAGCAAGATCTTCAACGACGAGTGGATGGCCGACTACGGCTTCCTGGAGGACGCCGGCCCCAGCGCCCGCGTCGGCGACGTCCTGAACGACAAGGAGGGTGGCCACATCCCCTCCCTCGTCCACATGCACCCCGACGAGACGATCGGCCAGGCCATCGAGGTGCTGCGCGAGTACGGCGTCTCGCAGATGCCGGTGGTCAAGCCGGGCGCCGGTCACCCGGACGTGATGGCCGCCGAGGTCGTCGGCTCGGTGGTGGAGCGGGAGTTGCTGGACGCGCTGTTCAGCAAGAGCGCCTCGCTCGACGACCCGCTGGAGAAGCACATGTCCGCGCCGCTGCCGCAGGTCGGCTCGGGTGAGCCCGTCGCGGACCTGATGGCCGTCCTGGGCAGGGCGGACGCGGCGATCGTCCTCGTCGAGGGCAAGCCGACCGGTGTGGTCAGCCGCCAGGACCTGCTGTCCTTCCTCGCCGGGACCGGGAAGTGACGACGCGTCGGAGCGACCACCGGTGAGCCCGCCGTGAACGGCCGGGTGCCGACGCAGTGATGATCTTCGTGGACTTCGCGGAAGTGGTACGAGCGTGTCACGTCCGCGCAGCACTCGCTTAACACGCGTCCGGCAGATTGGTGGGTGTCGGCAGGGACGGGAGCGGCTCCCCGTTCCGGCCGGCGCCGAACGGCGTCGAAGGACCTCCGGAGCGGCTCCCGGACCTCCACGGACGCCTCGGACGCGCGGCCCGCCTCAACGGGCGCGCGTCCCCCGCGGGGACCGCCGTCGTCCCGCCCCCCGGCGACGGGGGTGCGGCGGTCCCCGCGTAACACGGCCTCAGTCGTCCCAGTCGCTGTCCCGGGTCGGTTCACGGCGGCCGAACAGGCCCGGGTTGGTCCGGGCGGCCTGGACGACGTTGACGCCGACGATGCCCAGCCAGGCAACCACCAGACCGGGCAGATGGCCCACGCCCCCGCCGATGGCGGACAGCGGCACCGCCAGGACCAGCGAGACGATGCCGAAGCCGAAGCGCTCGCCCCAGGTGTCCGTGGCCTGCGGCGACCGCGAGTCCCGGGCCACCGTCATCTGCTGCTCGGCGAACTGCCGGCGCACCCGGCGCTCCACCGCGCCGTCGATGCGCTGGTCGACCTTCTCCAGGAACGAGTCGACCAGCGCGGACTCGTACTCCTCGCCCAGCTCCCTGCGGGCCTGCAGGGAGGCGTCGAGTTCCTTCTTCAGCTCGGTGTCCCGCGCGTCCATTCCCGTCATGCGTCCCACGGTAGGGAGACGGGAGGCCGGTGGCACTGGGGGTAACCCCCCGCTCGGTCTCGGGTTCGCCGCACCGCTACTTCTTGCACATCTCCTCGTCGGCGTGGGACTGGCCGACGTCGACCTTCTTCGGCGGCGCGACGGGGACGCCGGCCTCCGTGAAGTCGGGGCCGAGGGTGAGCGTCATCGGTGTCGTTTCGCCGGCGTCCGTCGTGCCGGGCTTCATGGCCGAGGCGGGCAGGCCCATCAGATCGGCGAGCTTGCGGGCCTGGTCGGCCTGGCTCGGCGCGTACTCGAGCCGGGTCCTGTCGACGTCGGCCGGGGCGTTGCCCCCGTTGGTGGACCCGGCCACGCCCTCGCTGGTCTGCAGCCAGGTGAGGGTGTCCTGCGCGGCACCCCCCGGGCCACCGCCGTTGAGGACGTCGACGCGGATCTCGGACGCCTCGGCCCGTGCGCCCTCCAGCAGCTCGGCCTGCTTGTCCTTGGCGTCCTTCTCCTTCTTCTTCACCTCGGTGAAGGAGACGTCGTTCCGCAGCATGCTGAAGACCTTCGGGGCCTTGACCGGGTCCGGTACGACGGTGACGGGCGTGGGCTCGGCCGGGTTGTCCTTCACCGGCATGGTCATCATGGTGATGTTCTTCAGGTCGATCTTGCCGAGTTCCCTGGCGAGGGCGAGCAGCTTGCCGGGGCTGCCTATGCCCTTGTCCACGGTGAGGGACTTGGTGGCCGCGTCGGCGACGTCGAGCAGCTTCGACGGGCTGTCCAGCGTGTCCTCCTTCAGCTGGCGCAGCATCGACGCGACGAACTTCTGCTGCATCTCGATCCGGTCCAGGTCGCTCTCGTTCTTCAGACCGTGCCGGTTGCGGAGGAAGGAGAGCGCGTCCTCGCCCTGGATCGTGCGCTCCCCGGCCGGCAGATCGAGCCCGGATCCGCCGTCCAGGTCCTTGAGGGGCTTCTCCAGGCACACCTTGACGCCGCCGACCGCGGTGGACAGCGTCTTGACCGCGTTGAAGTCGAACATCATGAAGTGGTCGAGCTCGAGGCCGGTGATCTCCTCGACGGTGAGCATGGTGCAGCCCGGATCGCGGCCGTTGACACCGTAGGACTCGTTGAACTTGGTGGGGACCGTCGAGCCGGGGATCTTCTTGACGGAACCGTCGGACTGTTTGGACTCGCAGTCCGGAATGTTGATCATCAGGTCGCGGGGGATGCTCATCACGGTCGCGTTGGTGCGGTCCTCGGACATGTGGAAGAGGAGCGTGGTGTCGGCGTGGCCGGTGACGTTGTCCCGGTTGCCGTAGGCCTCGTTGCCCTCGCCGGTGCGGACGTCGTTGCCGATGACCAGGAGGTTGACCGGCCCGTCCGTCACGGCCTTGTCACTGCCCACGTCGCCGATGTCGACGGTGTCGATGTTGCCGTAGAGGCGGTCGTACCAGTAGTACGCGAACGCCGAACCGCCCACGAGGACCAGGCCGAGGACGCCTCCCGTCCACATCAGAGCCTTCTTCTTGCCGCTCTTCTTCGGCTTGCGCTTGCGGCGGCCGTGACCGGACGTGTCCTCCGGCTCGGGCGTGGGCGCAGGCGCGGGTACGGCGCGGCGACCGCGCTGGCCGGGTACGCGGACGGGCGCGGTGGAACCGGGGCGCGAGGCGCTGCGAGGGCTGGGCGCCTTCGGTTGCTCTGCGGAATCGTTCAGCCGCAGTTCGTATTCGCCGGTCTCCGGGTTGAGTACCCACTGGTCGGCAGGGTCGGTTCCGTCCGCCTGCCCACGACTCTGCGCGTCCACGCCTGTATCAGTCCTCCGTCGGGTGCCACATGGGTCGCCTGCGCCTCAAGACGCTCTGTTGTTCGACGAGTTACGCTATCCGGCCCGTTCGGGATGTGGCGACGTCGTAGCAAAATCGTCGAGTTCCGGATCTGTCGCCGAAACGGGCACAGGGTGCGATCCCCGAGCATGGCGACGCGCGGTCGGCACGACCCCGCGTGCGCCTGTATAACGGTATGCAGGAATTTCGATGGGTGAATAAGTCGAGGCGTCGAGGCGTCGAGGGAGTCAGGTCATGATCGCCACCGAGAGCCCCGCCGCGCGCCTCCAGGCGCTCTTCGAGGGGTACCGGCTGACGCCGACCCAGCGGCGCATCGCGCACAGCATGGTGCGGCGCGCCGCCGACGTGCCGTTCCTGTCCAGCGTGGAGCTGGCCGAACTGGCCGGGGTCAGCCAGCCGTCCGTGACCCGGTTCGCCGTCGCCCTCGGCTTCGACGGCTATCCCGCCCTGCGACGGCATCTGCGCGAGATCGCGCCCGCCGAACCGGCGCCGGAGACCGGCTCGTACAACGAGTACCAGCAGGCCGTCGAGGCCGAGATCGCGAACCTGCGGCATCTGGCGGAGGTGCTGGCCGACCCCCGGCCGGTGCGGCAGGCGGGCCGGCTGCTGGCCGGGAGCCGGCCGCTGCCCGTGCTGGGGCTGCGGGCCGCAGCGGCCCAGGCGCACGGGTTCGCCTACTTCGCCGCCAAGGTCCATCCGGACGTACGGCTGCTCGACGAGGGCGGCACGATGCTCCACGACCGGATCGACGCCGCCGCGCGGGCCGGGGCGAGCGCCCTGCTGTGCTTCGCGCTGCCCCGGCATCCCCGCGAGGTCGTCGACGCCCTCGACCGTGCCAAGGAGACGGGGCTGACCGTGGTCACCGTCGCGGACTCCCCGTTCGCGCCGGTCGCCAAGGCGTCCGACCTGCTGCTGCCCGCCGCCGTCGGTACCGGGCTGGCCTTCGACACGGCGTGCGCGCCGATGCTGCTGGGCCGGGTGCTGCTGGAGGCTATGTGCGACGAACTGCCCGACGCGCAGGCGCGGCTGGAGGAGTTCGACGCGAGGGCGGCGGCACGCGGGCTGTTCGTGGACTGACGGCACACGTGACGGCGGGGCGGTTCGCCCGTGTTCTCAGACTCGTCTCACCTTGCGCCGCTAACCTCCCGTGGTCACTGGCGTGAGAGACGGGAGGCTGGACGTGACACGCGGAGGACAAGGGCTGGCCCGGGTGGCCGTCGTCGTACGGGCCGGGGCCGCGCCACTGTGGTGGCTGGGAGTTGTCGCGGCGGGTACCGGGGTGCTGGTGCCGGGACTGACCGGGCGCCGGATCGGGGTACTGGCGGGCGCGGCGCTGTTCCTCGTGGCGGCGGCCGTCGTGGCGTACGGGCGGCGGGGGCGGTACCGTGCGCCGGCCCGTTCGGCGGCCCGGGCGGGCAAGCACGACGTGCTCCAGGACCGGGCGGTGACGGTCCGCAACTGGCGTCGCGGGCACCGCTGGTGGCTGCTGCTCGCCTTCCTCGCCGCACTGGGCACGGCGTTCGCGGTACCCGCGGCAGGGGGTCTGTTGCTCGCCGGGTGCGGAGTGGGCCTGTGGCTGAAGGCGGCCTGGATCGGGCGCCTGGAGCGGGCGGACGAGGTGCTGCTGTGGGTACGCGTCGACTGGCTCCGCGCGGGGGTGGGGCGGCCTGCCGGCAAGGCGGTCAAGGGATACCGGACGACCGGTGTCGCGGCGGGTGACGCGGCGCCCGGGGGCGCGCGTCGTCGGGCGTCGGCCCTCGTCTGAGACGGTCGCGGCTCCCTGCGGGGGGCGTGGTGGGTGATCGCGCCCGCGCGACGGAGCCGCGAGCCGGCACAGCCCCGCGCTCCTAGGGGATCAGGGCGTCGGTGTGGGCGGCGCCTGATTCGGTCACGATCTCCTCGATCGTCTGGGCGGTGCGTACCGTCGCGAAGGTGATGCCTCCCGCGCCGTCCGGGGTGAAGCCGTGGATGCCGGGGCGGGGGAGCGAGTTGTAGGCGTAGTGGTGGGCGAAGTAGTACGCGCCCGTGTCCAGTGCCGCCGCGTAGTCGCCCTGTTCCAGCAGCGGCAGTGACTGCGCCCGGGCGAGCAGGTCGCCCGCGAAACAGGCCGGTCCCGCCACGTCCTGCACGACCGCCGGACCTTCCTTGGGCCGCCCCTTCGCGTCGTACGCGGCGATCCGCAGCGGCCACGACGTCGGCGCGTACACCGTCCGCGTCGCCACCTGCACGCCCGCGTGCGTCACCGCGACCGACCGCCCGCCCGCGCTCTTGGCGTACTCCACGCGCGCGACCACCGTGCCGTGCTTGGCCAGCAACGACCGGCCGAACTCGGTGACCAGCCCGTACCGCCCGTCGAACAGTCCCGGTGCCGTCTCGGACAGCAGGCGCGCGTACTGCCCGTACGTCGGTGTGCTCGCCTCGGAGGCGAAGTTCACCGGCAGTCCGCCGCCGATGTCGACGGTGTCGACCTGGTGCCGTCCGGCGCGCCGGTTGATCTCCTCCGCCAGTTCGTACGTCTGAGCGACCCCCCGCGCCATCATCGTCAGCGCGATGCCCTGGGAGCCGGTGTGCGCGTGCAGCCGGGTCAGCCACGGCCGGTCCAGATACGCCCGTACGACCCACTCCCGCGCGCCCTCGTCGCGCAGCGCCACCCCGAACTTCGAGGTCGCCGTGGCCGTGGACAGTGCCTCGATGGAACCGCCGCCGACCTGCGGGTTGACCCGGATGCCGACGGGGGAGCGGGAGCCGGATTCCGCCATCAGGGCGTCGAGGCGGGCCAGTTCCTGCGGGTTGTCCGCGTTGACGGCGATGCCCAGCGCGAGCGCCTCCCGCAGTTCGGCGGGTGTCTTGGCCGGTGAGTCGAGGACCGTCCGCCCGGGCTCCACCCCCGCCGCCCGCGCCAGCGCCAGCTCACCCGGGCTGGCCACCTCCGCGCCGATGCCCTCCGCGCGCAGCAGCCGCAGTACCGGCACCAGTGGGCTCGCCTTCACCGCGAAGGCGTGCAGCACGGGCGTGCCGGGCGCCGTCACCGCGTCGAACGCCGCCCGCAGTTCGGCCGCCGACTCCCGGATGCCGGTGACGTCGAGCAGGGCCACCAGGGGGGTGCCGGCGTCGAGCAGCCCCTGTTCCACGGCGGCCCGCACCGCCTCGTCCCGCCGGGCCGCCCGCCCGTCGGCGTACACGTCCACCTCGTCCGTCCGGCCGTCGTCGTGGGTCACCGCGTCCCCCGTCCTGTCCGCGTTCTCCGTGTCCGAGCGCATGCGTCCAGCCAAACATCCCCCGCACGGCCGCGCCGACCCGCCCCCGTCTTGACTAGTTCTATTCAGGACATGAGTATGTGAATATCTGCAGTAATCGTCCGCAGTACAGGAGGCCCCCATGTCCGGACCCCGCACCGTCCGAGCGCCGCGCGGCACCGAACCGAGCGCCCTGGGGTGGCAGCAGGAAGCCGCCCTGCGGATGCTGCAGAACAACCTCGACCCGGAGGTCGCCGAGCACCCCGACAAACTCGTCGTCTACGGCGGCACGGGGAAGGCCGCCCGCGACTGGCGCTCCTTCGACGCCATGGTGCGGACGCTGAGGACCCTCAAGCAGGACGAGACGATGCTCGTCCAGTCCGGCCGCCCGGTCGGCGTCATGCAGACCCACGAGTGGGCGCCGCGCGTCCTCATCGCCAACTCCAACCTCGTCGGCGACTGGGCCAACTGGGAGGAGTTCCGCCGCCTGGAGGCCCTCGGTCTGACCATGTACGGGCAGATGACCGCCGGCTCCTGGATCTACATCGGCACCCAGGGCATCCTCCAGGGCACCTACGAGACCTTCGCCGCCGTCGCCGCGAAGCTGCATTCCATCGGTAAAGGGGTCGACGGCACCCTCGCCGGGACCATCACGCTCACCGCGGGACTCGGCGGGATGGGCGGCGCCCAGCCCCTCGCCGTCACCATGAACGACGGCGTCGCGATCTGCGTCGACTGCGACCCCCGCGCGATCGAACGCCGCATCGAGCACCGGTACCTCGATGTGAAGGCCGACTCGCTCGACCACGCCCTGCGGTTGGCCGTCGAGGCCCGCGACGCCCGCCGCCCGCTGTCCATCGGGGTCCTCGGCAACGCCGCCGAGCTGGTGCCGCGGCTGCTCGCCATGGGCGCGCCCATCGACATCGTCACCGACCAGACCTCCGCCCACGACCCGCTGGCGTACCTCCCCGCCGGGATCGCCTTCGACGACATGGCGGACGCGGCCGCGAAGGACCCGGCCGGCTTCACCACCCGCGCGCGTGAGTCCATGGCCCGGCACGTCGAGGCGATGGTCGGCTTCCAGGACTCCGGCGCGGAGGTGTTCGACTACGGCAACTCCATCCGCGGTGAGGCGCAGCTCGCCGGGTACGACCGCGCGTTCGCCTTCCCGGGATTCGTTCCGGCGTACATCCGGCCGCTGTTCTGCGAGGGCAAGGGGCCCTTCCGATGGGCCGCGCTGTCGGGCGACCCCGCCGACATCGCCAAGACCGACAAGGCGGTTCTCGACCTCTTCCCGGAGAACGAGTCGCTGGCCCGGTGGATCAGGATGGCGGGGGAGCGGGTGCACTTCCAGGGGCTGCCCGCACGCATCTGCTGGCTCGGCTACGGCGAGCGCGACAAGGCCGGCGAACGCTTCAACGACATGGTCGCGAGCGGCGAGCTGGCCGCCCCGGTCGTGATCGGGCGGGACCACCTCGACTGCGGTTCCGTCGCCTCCCCCTACCGCGAGACCGAGGCGATGCTGGACGGGTCCGACGCCATCGCCGACTGGCCGCTGCTGAACGCGATGGTGAACGTGGCTTCGGGGGCGTCGTGGGTGTCGATCCACCACGGTGGAGGTGTCGGCATGGGGCGGTCGATCCATGCCGGGCAGGTGACGGTGGCCGACGGGACCGCGTCGGCCGGGGAGAAGATCCGGCGGGTGCTCACCAACGACCCCGGCATGGGCGTCATCCGGCACGTCGACGCCGGGTACGACATCGCGGAGTCGGTGGCCGGCGAGCGGGGTGTCCGCGTGCCGATGCGGGAGGGTGACCCGGCATGAGCGACGGCAACTCCTCGGCGGGGGCGTCGCCGCCCACGGGTCCGGCTGCGCACCCCCTCCCCCATGGCCCGAAAGGCGTGGGAGGTGCCCCCGTCGCCCTGCGGAACGACTGCCCACAGCCTGTCCTGGGCGACGGTTTCCATGAGATGTGGCGTCAGCTGTCACCCATCGGACGCAACGCCGCCTCCGGCGGTTACCGGCGGTTCGCCTGGACCGGGGCCGACTCCGACTGCCGGGGCTGGTTCGAGGAGCAGGCCCGTAGCCGGCAGTTGACCTATGAGACCGACCGGAACGGGAATCAGTGGGCCTGGCTGGGTGAACCCGCGCGGGGGGACGCCGTCGTCACCGGATCGCATCTGGACTCCGTGCCCGACGGCGGGGCCTTCGACGGACCCCTCGGAGTCGTGTCCGCCTTCGCCGCCCTCGACGAACTGCGCCGACGGGGCGTGCGCTTCGCCAAGCCCCTCGGCATCGTCAACTTCGGGGACGAGGAGGGCGCCCGCTTCGGGCTCGCCTGCGTCGGCTCCCGGCTCACCGCGGGCGCGCTCACCGTCGAACAGGCCCACCGGCTCACCGACGGGGACGGCATCACGCTCCCGGAGGCCATGGAGGCCGCCGGGTACGACCCCGACGCCATCGGCCCCGATCCCGGACGGCTCGACCGCATCGGCGCCTTCGTCGAGCTCCACGTCGAACAGGGCCGCGCCCTCGACCTGTCCGGCGACCGCATCGGCATCGCGTCCGCCATCTGGCCGCACGGCCGCTGGCGGTTCGACTTCCGGGGCGAGGCCAACCACGCCGGCACCACCCGGCTCGCCGACCGGCGCGACCCCATGCTGCCGTACGCCGAGACCGTCCTCGCCGCCCGCCGCGAGGCGGAACTCGCCGGTGCCGTGGCCACCTTCGGCAAGGTCGCCGTCGAGCCGAACGGCGTCAACGCCGTCCCCTCCCTGGTGCGCGGCTGGCTCGACTCCCGCGCCGCCGACCAGCGGAGCCTGGACGCCGTCGTGGACGGCGTGCGGAGGGCCGCCCGCGCCCACGCGCAGGAGCACGGCGTCACCCTCGACGTCGAACGCGAGTCCTTCACCCCCGTCGTCGAGTTCGACCACGCCCTGCGCGACGAACTCGCCCGCATCCTCGGCACCGGCACCGGCCTCGAGGTGCCCGTCCTCGGCACCGGCGCCGGACACGACGCCGGAATCCTCTCCGGACGCGTCCCGACCGCCATGCTGTTCGTGCGCAACCCCACCGGCGTCTCGCACTCCCCGGCCGAGTCCGCCACCGAGGACGACTGCGTGGCCGGGGTCCTCGCCCTTGCCGACGTACTGGAAGGACTGGCCTGCGCGTGACTGCCACCCCGCGAACGTACTGGCTGGAGCACGCCTGGCTCGGCGCCCTCCCCCAGGCTCTCGGCTCCGCTCGAGCCGGGGGGACCCCCATCGAGCCGGGTGTGGCCGTCGAGGTCCGTGCCGGCCGCATCACCGCCGTCCGCCCGGACACCCCCGCCCCGCCGTCCGGCGCCGAGATCCTGCGCGGACTGACCCTCCCGGGACTGGCGAACGCCCACAGCCACGCCTTCCACCGCGCCCTGCGCTCCACCGTCCAGGTCGGCTCCGGCACCTTCTGGACCTGGCGCGAGATCATGTACGCCACGGCCGACCGGCTCACCCCGGACACCTACCACGCCCTCGCCCGGGCCGTGTACGCCGAGATGGCGCTGGCGGGCATCACGACGGTCGGCGAGTTCCACTACGTCCACCACGCCCCCGGGGGCACGCCCTACGCCGACCCCAACGCCATGGGCGAGGCGCTCATCGAGGCCGCCGCCGAAGCCGGTGTCCGCATCACCCTCCTCGACACCGCCTACCTCTCCTCCGGCTTCGGACAGCCCCCCACCACCGACCAGCTCCGCTTCTCCGACGGCGACGCGGACGCCTGGGCCGATCGCTGTTCAGTTCTCAAGGAACGGGAGCACGCCCGGATCGGGGCGGCGATCCACTCCGTCCGGGCCGTACCGGCGGAGCAGTTGGCGACCGTGGCACGGTGGGCCGAGGAGCGGCGGGCCCCGCTCCATGTGCACCTGTCCGAGCAGACCGCCGAGAACGACGCCTGCCGGGAGATCCACGGCTGCACCCCGGCGCAGCTCCTGGCCCTGCACGGCGTCCTCGGACCGCGCACCACCGGCGTCCACAACACCCACCTCACCGCCGAGGACATCTCCCTCATCGGCGGCAGCGGCACCGGCACCTGCATGTGCCCGACGACCGAACGCGACCTCGCCGACGGCATCGGTCCCGCCGCCGCCCTGCAGAACGAGGGCTCCCCGCTCTCCCTCGGCTCCGACAGCCACGCCGTGATCGACCTGTTCGAAGAGGCACGCGCGATGGAGCTCGACGAGCGCCTGCGCACCCGCACCCGCGGCCACTGGACGGCCGCCGCGCTGCTGCGGGCCGCCACCGCCGACGGACACACCGCCCTCGGCTGGGACGGCATCGGAAGCATCGAGGCCGGGGCGCGCGCCGACCTCGTCACGATCGCCCTCGACTCGGTCAGAACAGCGGGGCCCCTGCCCCGGTTCGGAGCCGAGACGGCCGTATTCGCGGCGACCGCTGCGGACGTACGCCACACGGTCGTGGGAGGCCGGCACGTCGTACGCGACGGGGCGCACACGCTCGTACCCGATGTGCCCGGAGCCCTCGCGCGGGCGGTCGAAGCCCTGCGAGCCCGACGACCACCCCTGAGGACGCCATGAGCAGCAGCACCGTCATCAGCAACATCGCCACGCTGGTCACCAACGACCCCTCCCTGGGTGACACTTCCCCCCTCGGTCTGGTCCGGGACGCGGCCGTCGTCATCGAGGGCGACCGCGTCGTGTGGACCGGTGAATCAAGCAAAGCACCCGCCACTGACAACCGGGTCGACGCCGAGGGCCGGGCGGTCCTCCCGGGCTTCGTCGACTCGCACTCCCACCTGGTCTTCGCGGGCGACCGCACCGAGGAGTTCAACGCCCGGATGTCCGGCCGCCCGTACAGCGCGGGCGGCATCCGCACCACCGTCGCCGCCACCCGGGCCGCCGGCGACGGGGAACTGGAGGCGAACCTCACCCGCTTCCTCGACGAGGCGCTCCGCCAGGGCACCACGACCTTCGAGACCAAGTCCGGCTACGGCCTGACCGTCGAGGACGAGGCCCGCGCCCTGCGCCTGGCCGCCCGCCACACCGACGAGGTCACCTACCTCGGCGCCCACGTGGTCGCGCCCGAGTACGCCGAGGACCCGGCCGGATACGTCGCCCTGGTCACCGGCGAGATGCTGGACGCCTGCGCGCCGCACGCCCGCTGGATCGACGTCTTCTGCGAGGAGGGCGCCTTCGACGGCGACCAGGCCCGCGCGATCCTCACCGCCGGAAAGGCGAGGGGCCTGCACCCGCGCGTCCACGCCAACCAGCTCTCGTACGGCCCCGGCGTCCAGCTGGCCGTCGAGCTCGACGCGGCCAGCGCCGACCACTGCACCCACCTCACCGACGCGGACGTGGACGCCCTCGCAGGCGGAAACACCGTCGCCACCCTGCTCCCCGGCGCCGAGTTCTCCACCCGCGCCGCGTGGCCGGACGCCCGCCGGCTGCTGGACGCGGGCGTCACCGTCGCGCTGTCCACCGACTGCAACCCCGGCTCGTCCTTCACGTCCTCCGTCCCCTTCTGCGTCGCGCTCGCGGTGCGGGACATGGGGATGACGCCGGACGAGGCGGTCTGGTCGGCCACGGCGGGCGGCGCGGCGGCCCTGCGCCGCACCGACATCGGCCGCCTGACCCCGGGCGCGTACGCCGACCTCACCCTCCTCGACGCCCCGAGCCACGTCCACCTCGCCTACCGGCCCGGTGTCCCGCTGGTCGCGGGGGTGTGGCGACGGGGCGTACGCAGGGCGTGAGCGGCTCGACGCCCCCTGGGCGTACCGGGGCACGACTGGACACTCCCGGGCGTCCCGAAGGGGGCGGCCCGGCTTCGGACCGCCCCCCTGGAGGGCAGGCGTCACCCGGTGAGGGTCATTCCTCGACAGTGAGCCCCTTGCGCAGCTTCACCAGCGTCCGCGACAGCAGGCGGGAGACATGCATCTGGGAGATGCCCAGTTCCTCGCCGATCTCCGACTGGGTCATGCCCGCGACGAAGCGCAGGGAGAGGATCTTCCGGTCCCGCGGCGGCAGTTCGGCGATCAGCGGCTTCAACGACTCGATGTACTCGATGCCTTCGAGCCCGTGGTCCTCGTATCCGATCCGGTCCGCCAGGGCGCCCTCGGCGTCGTCCTCCTCCGGCTGGGCGTCCAGCGAGGAGGCGGTGTAGGCGTTCGACGCCGCCATGCCCTCGATGACCTCGTCGTTGCCGATGCCCAGGCGCTCGGCCAGTTCGGCCACCGTCGGCGCCCGGTCCAGCTGCTGGGCCAGCTCGTCACCGGCCTTGGCCAGGTCGAGCCGGAGCTCCTGCAGCCGGCGCGGTACGCGCACGGACCACGAGGTGTCGCGGAAGAAGCGCTTGATCTCGCCGATGATGGTGGGCATCGCGAAAGTGGGGAACTCCACACCGCGCGACAGCTCGAAGCGGTCGATCGCCTTGATCAGGCCGATGGTGCCGACCTGGATGATGTCCTCCATCGGCTCGCTGCGCGAGCGGAAACGGGAGGCGGCGAACTTGACCAGGGCGAGGTTCAGTTCGACGAGTGTGTTGCGTACGTACGAATACTCGTAGGTGCCTTCCTCCAGCGACTCCAGGCGCTCGAAGAGGGTCTTGGAGAGGGCTCGCGCGTCGACCGGGCCCACCTCGTCGTACGGGGGGATCTCCGGAAGTCCGGCGAGCAGGTCGTCCCGGACGACGCTCATGTCGTCCCGCTCGATGGGATCCAGATGTTCCGGAGGGAGTGTCGACGTCGCTTTCGGGGTACGCGATGCGTCGAGCCGGGGTGACATGATGTCCTCCATCGTTCTCGGCATATGGCTGCCGAAGCCGATACGTGCACTGCGGTGTGCGGCGCCTCCAAAGCCGGCCGTGTCGGTTGCGTGTTCTTACTAGCCCTA
This sequence comes from Streptomyces sp. NPDC059454, assembly GCF_042749965.1. Classification (NCBI taxonomy): domain Bacteria; kingdom Bacillati; phylum Actinomycetota; class Actinomycetes; order Kitasatosporales; family Streptomycetaceae; genus Streptomyces; species Streptomyces sp. NPDC059454. The sequence goes on from NZ_JBHYVC010000008.1 coordinate 179,550, forward strand.
CCCGCTTTCCCGAGCCGACCGCAAGTGCGTTACGTTCATATATGTCCGTTTGTGTGCGATTGTTCGGCTGTCGGAGTGTGGCCATAAGGCGTAATGTTCGAGGACGTCAGCAGGCAGCCACGAGGTCGGGAGAGAGAGACGGCATGGACCGCGGGACGGTCGGCAGCGCACAGTCTGGCCGGCTTCTGGTCGAGGTGCGAGAAGAGGGCCCCAGTGCCGTCGTGACTCCGGCGGGTGAGTTGGATCACCACACCGCCGATCTGTTGCGGGAGCCACTGGAGGACTGCCTCGCCAAGGGATTCAAGCGGCTTGTCATTGACTGCTCCCGGCTGGAGTTCTGTGACTCCACGGGGCTGAATGTGCTGCTCGGTGCCCGGTTGAAGGCCGAGGCGGCCGGGGGTGGGGTTCATCTCGTGGGGATGCAGCCCGTCGTCGCGCGCGTCTTCGAAATCACGGGAGCGGACGCGGTGTTCACCGTCCACGACACGCTCGAGGCGGCGCTGGCCGACGATTCCGCGTGACGCGCGCGGGCAGGCCCGGCCGGGCTCTCGCGCCGCCCTCACCGCCGGAGGGCCGCTTCCGTGGTGCGGAGGGCTGCCCCCGTGGTGCGGAGGGCCGCCTCCGTCGCGCGGAGGGCCGCTTCCGTGGCGCCTTTTCGTGCGAATACGGGGGTGTCCCTCCGGTCCGCCCGGGCAGGAGACATCCTGGGCGTGCCGGACGCGGTGGTCGCGAGGGTGCCGGGAACCGGATGCGCCGTCCGCGCGTGATCGACCGAGTACGGAAACTTTTGAATCGTGAACTGGTGACACGGTGAGGTGAAGCGCTGATGAGCACCACCCGGCCCTACCCGCCGGGCGACCGCGGTCCGGAGCCCGGCGGCGCTTCCGGGGCGCCCGGGGGCGGCGCGCCGGCGGGGGGCGCCCCCGGCAGGGGCGTCGCCGGGCCCACCGCGCCATCGGGGGCTTCCGGATCGTCGGGCGGCGGCCAGGTCCGTCGGCTGGGCTTCGACGGTGAGAGCGGCGTCGTACCGCTCGCCCGTGACTTCACCCGCCAGGCACTGTACGCGTGGGGCTGGCTGCCCGCCGCCACCGCCGACCAGCGGGCCGCCGCCGAGGACGTCCTGCTCGTCGTCTCCGAACTGGTCACCAACGCCTGCCTGCACGCCGAGGGGCCGGACCATCTGGCCATCACCTGCGACAAGAAGGTGATCCGGATCGAGGTCACCGACCGGGGCACGGGCCAGCCGGCCCCGCGCACCCCGCACCGGGCGGGCCGCCCGGGAGGCCACGGCATGTTCATCGTGCAGCGGCTCTGCCTGGACTGGGGGGTCGTACGGGCCCCGGACGTCGCGGGCAAGACGGTCTGGGCGGAACTCGGAGCACCCGCGTAGTTCCGGCCTGCCGCGCCCGGCGTCGGCCCGGGCTGCTCCTGACCCGAGGGTTTTCGCCCCTGCCGCCCCTTCCCGTCCCGACCCTGGGGCTCCGCCCCGGGGAAGGGGCGGCGAGGGCGAAAGAAGCAAGTGGCCGTATGCGCCTCGCCCCGCGTCCCACCCCGCGAACGCCCGAAGGGTCCCGCATCCACCGGATGCGGGACCCTTCGGGCCGAGCCGTGGGGGAAAGACTCAGCGCACGTCGCCCATGAGGGCCTTGACCTTGTTGCGGTACATCCACACCGCGACACCGGCGGCCACCGCGAGGCCGGCCTCCATCGCGACGATGCCCGTCTTGTTCAGGTCGACGCCGGCGATGGAGAGCAGACCGGTCGTGGCGTCACCGGCGGTGACGGCCAGGAACCAGACGCCCATCATCTGCGAGGCGTACTTCGCGGGCGCCATCTTCGTGGTGACCGACAGGCCGACCGGGGAGAGCAGCAGCTCACCGAGGGTCTGCGTGAAGTAGATCGCCACCAGCCACAGCGCCGCGGCCTTGTGACCGCCCTCGGCGATCGACAGCGGGGCGAGGAAGAGGAAGAAGGACACGCCGACCAGCATCAGACCGGACGCGAACTTGACGATCGTGCTCGGCTCCTTGCCGCGCCGGTTCAGCGCCAGCCAGATCCAGGCGAAGACCGGGGCCAGCGCCATGATCAGGACCGGGTTGACCGACTGGTACCAGGAGACCGGGAAGTCCCAGCCGAGGACGCTGTTCTCGGCCGACGAGTCGGCGAAGATCGACAGGGTCGAGCCGCCCTGGTCGTAGATCATCCAGAAGATCGCGGCGGCGACGAAGAACCAGATGTACGCGGACATCTTCGACTGCTCGGCGCGGTCCAGGTCCTTGTCGCGCTTGATGCGGGCGATCACCATCACCGGGACGATCACACCGAGCAGCGTCAGCGGGACCAGGATCCAGTTCAGGGTGTAGTTGCCGGTGAAGCCGACGACGGCGTACGCGACGACGGCGATGCCCGCCCAGAACGCGGCCTTGCGCAGCGTCGAGGACTTCTCCTCGGCCGACAGCGGCTTCGGGACGACGCTGGAGCGCGCGTCCAGGTGGCGGCTGCCCAGCAGGAACTGCGCGACGCCCAGACCCATGCCCAGCGCGGCGAGCGCGAAGCCCAGGTGCCAGTCGACGCTCTCACCGATGGTGCCGATGATCAGCGGCGCGGCGAAGGCACCCAGGTTGATGCCCATGTAGAAGACGGTGAAGCCGCCGTCCCGGCGCGGGTCGTCCGGGCCCTGGTAGAGCTGGCCGACCATCGTGGAGATGTTGGCCTTCAGCAGGCCGGAGCCGATGGCGACCAGGCCGAGCCCCGCGTAGAAGGTGCCGGTGGACGGCAGGGCCAGCGTCAGGTGGCCCAGCATGATGATTCCGCCGGCGACGGCGACGGTCTTGCGGGGACCCCAGACGCGGTCGCCGAACCAGCCGCCCGGCATGGTGAGCAGGTACACCAGCGAGAGGTACACCGAGTAGATCGCGGTCGCGGTGCCCGCGCTCAGACCCAGGCCGCCCGGCGCGACGAGGTACAGCGGGAGCAGAGCCCTCATGCCGTAGTAGGAGAAACGCTCCCACATCTCCGTCATGAAGAGAGTGGCCAGTCCGCGGGGGTGGCCGAAGAAGGTCTTCTCGGATCCGGGGGTGCCCGGAGTGACCGAGTCCTTCGTCAGGCTGGACGCCATGGTCGATCCTTGCTGGTCGGGACGCGTCGCGCGAGCGTGTACGCGCCCGGTGGGGGGCGGCCGGCACCGGCGGGGCCGTACCGTCCACCCCACGCCCGGGGGAGGCCGCTCCGGGTCGCGGAACGGCGGACGGCGACCACCGGGATCCACGCCCCACCGTGCGTCTGCGCGCGACGGGGCCCGGCCACAGGTCATTCCTTCCGGGGCCGGCGCACAGGCCGGCCCGCACACAAAAGAGACCCTCGGCGTCAACTGCGCCAAAGGTCCCTGTGGTGCAACAGGCGTTGATTCACCATACGGCAGGGCAGTGCCGGATATGGAAGGACTTGAGACACGGATCACAGGTTTTATCGGAACCGCGATCACCCATTCGAAGGTCCTCATCAGGTTCGCACCCCACACCCGCAGGCGCGAATCGGGACCGCCCCAGGTGAGAAACGGGTATGCCGGAGGTAAGGATCAACGCCCGCGATCACACCCCGGGCCCCGTGGCGGCGGGACTACCATCACTGGCATGACCCGTGTACTGCTCGCCGAGGACGACGCGTCCATCTCGGAGCCGCTGGCCCGCGCCCTGCGCCGGGAGGGCTACGAAGTCGAGGTGCGTGAGGACGGACCCACCGCGCTCGAGGCCGGCATGCGGGGCGGCGTCGACCTGGTGGTGCTGGACCTCGGACTGCCCGGCATGGACGGCCTGGAGGTCGCCCGCCGGCTCCGCTCCGAGGGGCACACGGTCCCCCTGCTGATCCTGACCGCGCGCGCCGACGAGGTGGACACGGTCGTCGGCCTGGACGCGGGCGCCGACGACTACGTCACCAAGCCGTTCCGGCTCGCCGAGCTGCTGGCCCGGGTCCGGGCCCTGCTGCGGCGCGGTTCCGCCGAGCCCCAGCAGCCGCCCGCCACCCACGGGGTGCGCATCGACGTCGAGTCGCACCGGGCCTGGATGGGCGACGAGGAGCTCCAGCTCACCGCGAAGGAGTTCGACCTGCTGCGGGTCCTGGTGCGGGACGCGGGCCGGGTCGTCACCCGCGACCAGCTGATGCGCGAGGTCTGGGACACCACCTGGTGGTCCTCCACCAAGACCCTCGACATGCACATCTCCTGGCTGCGCAAGAAGCTGGGCGACGACGCGGCCAACCCCCGCTACATCGCGACCGTGCGCGGCGTGGGCTTCCGTTTCGAGAAGAGCTGAACCCCCGCCGGGGTTCACCAGTGGGTAAGAGGACATGCGCCGCCGTCTGATCCAGTCCACGCTCGCCGTGGTGCTCGTCGTGATCGCCGTCTTCGGCGTCTCCCTGGTGATCGTCGAGACCCGCACCATCAGCGAGAGCGCCAGGGAGCGGGTGGAGTCCGAGGCGGTACGGCTGGCCAGCATCGTCGACAGCCGGCTGATCGTCGAGGACCAGGTCACCGCCGAGATCCTCAGCAACCAGGTCACCGAGGACCGGTACGCCGTCATCCGGATCCCCGGCAAGCCGCCCATCGAGGTCGGCACCGAGCCGGACGGCGACGTCATCAGCGCCTCGGCACCCGGCGAGGAGGGCGAGACGGTCACCGTCCAGGAGCCGCGCTCCTCGGTGACCCGGGAGGTCGGCCGTACGCTGCTGATCATCGGCCTGGTGGCACTCCTCGCGGTGATCGCGGCGGTGCTGTTGGCGATCCGCCAGGCCAGCAGGCTCGCCTCCCCGCTGACCGACCTCGCGGAGACCGCCGAACGCCTCGGCTCCGGCGACCCCCGCCCCCGCCACCGCCGCTACGGCGTTCCCGAGCTGGACCGGGTCGCGGACGTGCTGGACCGCTCCGCCGAGCGCATCGCCCGCATGCTGACCGCGGAGCGGCGGCTGGCCGCCGACGCCTCCCACCAGCTGCGCACGCCCCTCACCGCCCTGTCCATGCGCCTCGAGGAGATCACCCTCACCGACGACCCGGACACGGTGAAGGAGGAGGCCACGATCGCGCTGGCGCAGGTGGAGCGGCTGACGGACGTGGTGGAGCGGCTGCTGACCAACTCCCGCGACCCGCGCACCGGCTCCGCGGTCACCTTCGACCTCGACGAGGTGATCCAACAGCAGCTCGCCGAGTGGCGCCCCGCCTACCGCAGCGCGGGCCGCGCGATCGTCACCTCGGGCAAGCGGCACCTGCGGGCGGTGGGCACGCCGGGCGCGGTCGCCCAGGTGCTGGCGGCGCTGATCGAGAACTCGCTGATGCACGGCGGCGGCACGGTCGCCCTGCGCACCAGGGTCACCGGCAACCAGGTCGTCGTCGAGGTCACCGACGAGGGCCCGGGCGTTCCCGCCGACCTGGGCTCGCGGATCTTCGAACGGGCGATCAGCGGCCACAACTCCACCGGCATCGGCCTCGCCGTCGCCCGCGACCTGGCGGAGGCGGACGGCGGCCGGCTGGAGATGCTCCAGGCCACCCCGGCCGTCTTCGGCCTGTTCCTCTCCCGCACGCCGCCGCAGAAGTCCCCGGACGACGAGGCCCGCCGCACGGTGCGCTGACGGCTACGGCACGCGCTGCTTCGCGCGGGAGCCGTCGGAGGGCGCGCCCCTCGGCACCGGCTCCCGGACCGGCAGCGCGCGGAACACCCAGGTGCGGTACGACCAGAAGCGGAACAGGGTCGCCACGCCGATGCCGAGGAACTTGAAGATGTTGCTCTGCAGCGGGCTGTCCCAGCCGAAGCCGTACGTCGCCGTGTACAGCACGCCGTTCTCGATCACCAGGCCGACCGCGCTGAACAGCAGGAACAGCGTCATCTCCCGGGTGCGCCCGGACTTGTCGCGGTCCCGGTAGGCGAAGTAGCGGAAGCCGATGTAGTTGCAGACGATCGCGACGACGGTCGCGATGACGCTCGCCCGTACCACCTGGAGGTCCGTGACCTGCCGGACCAGGTTGAACACGAGGAGATTGACCAGCAGACCGACTCCGCCGACCGCGCCGAACTTCACGACCTCACGGACGAGCCGGTCGATCCGCTCCCGCACGGTGCCGCGCGGGGGGGAAGCCGGGGCCGTGGTCGGAGGCCCGGAGGAACCGTGTCCCATGGTCGTGCCGGCCCCCGTCCATCGTGTGGCGTCAACCAGACCATGCTAACCACCCGTCCTCGCGATCTTCCTGCGGACGAAGGACCCGACCGCGGATCGTCCGGGGAGAGGCCGGTAAACAGGCCACGGTGGCTCGGCCGATACCCTGGGGGCGTGACGTTCCCGGTAGTCGGCATGGTCGGCGGTGGCCAGCTCGCTCGTATGACACACGAGGCGGGCATCCCGCTCGGCATCAGGTTCAAGCTCCTCAGTGACACTCCGCAGGATTCCGCGGCGCAGGTCGCCGGCGATGTCGTCGTCGGCGACTACCGCGACCTGGAGACGCTGCGCGCCTTCGCGCGCGGCTGCGACGTGATCACCTTCGACCACGAGCACGTGCCCACCGAGCACCTCAGGGCCCTGGAGGCGGACGGCATCCCCGTCCGCCCGGGCCCCGACGCGCTGGTGCACGCCCAGGACAAGGGGGTGATGCGCGCGAAGCTCGACGCGATCGGCGTGCCGTGCCCGCGGCACCGCATCGTCGCCGATCCCGAGGACGTGGCGGCGTTCGCGGCCGAGGGCGAGGGCTTCCCCGTGGTCCTCAAGACGGTCCGCGGCGGCTACGACGGCAAGGGCGTGTGGGTCGTCCGCTCCGTCGAGGAGGCCGCCGAGCCGTTCAAGGCCGGTGTCGCCGTCCTCGCCGAGGAGAAGGTCGACTTCGTGCGCGAGCTGGCCGCCAACGTGGTCCGCTCCCCGCACGGGCAGGCCGTCGCCTACCCCGTCGTCGAGTCGCGGCAGGTCGACGGCGTCTGCGACACGGTGATCGCGCCCGCTCCCGGCCTCGACGAGGCCCTCGCGCTGAAGGCCGAGGAGATGGCGCTGAACATCGCGGGGGAACTCGGCGTCGTCGGCCACCTCGCGGTCGAGCTGTTCCAGACCCGCGACGGCCGCATCCTCGTCAACGAGCTCGCGATGCGCCCGCACAACTCCGGACACTGGTCCATGGACGGCGCGATCACCTCGCAGTTCGCCAACCACGTCCGCGCCGTCCTCGACCTCCCGCTCGGCGACCCCCGCCCGCGCGCGAAGTGGACGGTCATGGTCAACGTCCTCGGCGGGGACTACCCGGACATGTACTCCGCGTACCTGCACTGCATGGCCCGCGACCCCCGGCTGAAGATCCACATGTACGGCAAGGACGTGAAGCCCGGCCGCAAGGTGGGCCACGTCAACACCTACGGCGACGACCTGGACGACGTGCTGGAGCGCGCCCGTCACGCAGCCGGCTACCTGAGAGGCACGATCACCGAATGAGCCCTGTTGTCGGCATCGTCATGGGGTCGGACTCCGACTGGCCCGTCATGGAGGCGGCGGCCAAGGCCCTCGACGAGTTCGAGGTCGCCTACGAGGTCGACGTCGTCTCCGCGCACCGCATGCCCCGCGAGATGATCGCCTACGGCGAGCAGGCCGCGGACCGGGGGCTGAAGGTGATCATCGCGGGCGCGGGCGGCGCCGCCCACCTGCCCGGCATGCTCGCCTCCGTGACCCCGCTGCCGGTCATCGGCGTGCCCGTGCCGCTGAAGCACCTCGACGGCATGGACTCCCTGCTGTCCATCGTGCAGATGCCGGCCGGTGTCCCGGTCGCCACCGTCTCCGTGGCCGGCGCGCGCAACGCGGGCCTGCTCGCGGTCCGGATCCTCGCCGCCCACGACGAGGAACTCCTCGGCCGGATGCGGGAGTTCCAGCAGGAGCTGAACGACCAGGCCACCGAGAAGGGCAAGCGGCTGCGCGCCAAGGCCGAGGGTTCCGGCGGCGGCTTCGGCTTCGGGAAGTGACGCGGATGACCTCGCTGGACCAGGCCCGGGAGCTGCTGCGCGAGTTCCCCGTCGTCGACGGGCACAACGACCTGCCGTGGGCGCTGCGCGAACAGGTCCGCTACGACCTCGGCGCCCGCGACATCGCCGGCGACCAGTCCGCCCACCTGCACACCGACATACCCCGGCTGCGCGCGGGCGGGGTCGGCGCGCAGTTCTGGTCGGTGTACGTCCGCGCGGACCTGCCCGACGCGGTGCCGTCCACCCTGGAACAGATCGACTGCGTACGGCAGTTGCTGGACCGCCATCCTCAGGAGCTGGCGCCCGCGCTGACCGCCGCCGACATGGAGGCCGCGCGCGACCAGGGCCGCATCGCCTCCCTCATGGGGGCGGAGGGCGGCCACTCCATCGCCAACTCCCTCGGCACGCTGCGGGGGTTGTACGACCTCGGCGTCCGCTACCTGACCCTCACCCACAACTTCAACGTGGCGTGGGCGGACTCGGCGACCGACGAGCCCGGCGTGGGCGGCCTGTCGGCCTTCGGCCGCGAGGTGGTGCGGGAGATGAACCGGCTCGGCATGCTGGTCGACCTCTCCCACGTCGCCGCCACGACCATGCGGGACGCGCTGGACGCCACCTCCGCGCCGGTGATCTTCTCGCACTCCTCCGCCCGCGCGGTCTGCGACCACCCGCGCAACATCCCCGACGACGTGCTGGAGCGGCTGCCCGCCAACGGCGGTGTCGCGATGGTGACGTTCGTGCCGAAGTTCGTGCTCCAGGCGGCCGTCGACTGGACGGCCGCGGCCGACGAGAACATGCGCGCGCACGGCTTCCACCACCTCGACACCACCGCAGAGGGGATGAAGGTGCACCGCGCCTTCGAGGAGGCCCACCCGCGCCCGGTCGCCACCGTGGCCACCGTGGCCGACCACCTCGACCACATGCGCGAGGTCGCCGGCGTCGACCACCTCGGCATCGGCGGCGACTACGACGGCACCGCCTTCACCCCCGACGGCCTGAAGGACGTCTCCGGCTACCCGAACCTGATCGCCGAGCTCCTCGACCGCGGCTGGTCGAAGGCCGACCTGGCCAAGCTCACGTGGAAGAACGCGGTACGGGTCCTGGGCGCGGCGGAGGACGTGGCGCGAGGGCTGCGGGAGACCCGGGGACCGTCCAACGCCACGCTCGAGTCGCTGGACGGCTGAAGGACGGCCCGGGACGGCCGTACCCCCGAACGCCGCGTTCACCAGGAAGCCGGTGGGTGCTCCGTGCGACGGTGACCGTACTGCCGAGGTCACGACGTACGGAGCCCGTGATGGCCGATCTCCAGGACGACCTGTACCCCGCCGCCGAGGTCGGCCGTATCGATGAGCCGCACCCCCCGGAGGCGGTCGTCGTCGCGCCGGAGACGTACGAGCCCGTCTCCGATCCGGACGCCGAGCCCCTGGCCCGCGCCCGCGCCGTCCTCGCCGCCCACCCCGTCGCCGACGGCTGCAGCGGACTGCCGCGGGCACTGCGCCGGCTGCCCTGGTACGACCTCGACCTGGGGGAGAGCGCCGTCGACGCGGACCTGCCCCGGCTGCGCGAGGGGCAGGTAGGCGCGGTGTTCTGGTCGCTGGACCTGCCCGGGGCCGACGACGGCGACCGGGCCGTCGGCGCCACCCTGGAGCAGCTGGACCTGGCGAAGACGGTGGTCGCCGCCCACGACGGGGGCCTGCGCCCGGCCCGCACCGCCGGAGAGGTCGCCGACGCCCGTAACTGCGGCCGGATCGCCGTCCTGTTCGGCCCCGCCGGCGCCGCCGCCCTCGGCGACTCCCTCGGCGTCCTGCGCTCGCTGCACACCCTCGGTCTGCGCGTGCTCACCCTGACCGGCGCCTCCTGGGCGGGCGCCGCGGGACTGACCCGGTTCGGCGAGGAGGTCGTCCGCGAGATGAACCGGGTCGGCGTGATCGCCGACCTCTCGTACGCTTCCACCCCGACGATCCGCCGTGTCCTGACCGTCTCCAGGGCGCCCGTGCTGTTCAGCCGCTCCGCCGCCCGCGCCCTGCGCCCCCACCCGGCCAATCTCTCCGACGAACTGCTCGCCGACGTGGGGAGGGCCAAGGGCCTGTGCATGGTGCCGCTGAACGCCGAGCAGTCCGGTCCGACCGTCCGTGACGTCGCCGACCACCTCGGCCACGTCCGCACGGTCGCCGGACCGGAGTGCGTCGGCCTGTCCGGCACCTACGACACCGGCGGCGCCCATCCGCAGGAGCTCGCCGACACCTCCTGCTACCCGAGACTGATCGCCGAACTGCTGCGGCGCGGCTGGGACGAGTCCGAGGTGGCCCTGCTGACCTGGGGCAACGCCCAGCGGGTGCTGCGCGAGGCCCACTTCACCGCGCACGTGGCCCAGCAGCGCCGCCCCCCGTCGACGGCGACCATCACCGACCTGGACGGCTGAGCGACGGGGTGGTCAGGGCTGTTCGATCCGGCAGAGGCAGAACGGATGCCCCGCCGGATCGGCGTACACCCGGAAGTCCTTGCGCTCGTAGTCCTCCCGGTCCAGCACCCGCGCCCCCAGGGCCAGCACCTTCTCCTCGGCCGCGTCGACCTCCTCCCAGGTCCCGCCGGCGTCGAAGTCGAGGTGGAACTGCTGGGAGTCGTGGTCGGCGCTCGGCCACTTCGGCGGGGTGTGCCCCGGCGCCCGCTGGAAGGCGAGCCGGGGTCCCGCGGGAATCTGCAGCACCACCCAGTCCGGGTCCTCCTCCACGGGCGTGCCGCCGCCGACGGCCGCGTAGAAGACGGCCAGTTCACGCGGGTCGGGGCAGTCGAGAACGACGGAACGGAAACGGGCCACGGGGGCCATGGATCATCCTCCGGGAATCAGCGGGTCAGCAGGCGCACAGGCAGAACGGGTGCCCGGCCGGATCCGCGTAAACCCGGAAGGTCCGCGCCCGGTCGTCCGCGTCCAGCGGCCTCGCGCCCAGCGCCAGCACCTCCTTCTCGGCCGCGTCCAGGTCCTCGACCGTCAGGTCCAGGTGGAACTGCTGCGAGCCGTCGGCCGACGGCCACCGCGGTGGTACGTGCCCCGGGGACGCCTGGAAGGCGAGGACCGGGCCGCCGGGCACCTTGAGGTCCACCCACTCGCCCTCGTCCACCACCGCGCCGCCCACGATCCCGGCGTAGAAATCGGCCAGCGCGCGCGGATCCGCACAGTCCAGGACGACGGAGCCCACCTTGGCAACGGACATGACTTCCTCCTCGTCGTTACCGGCAGAGCCGGTCAACCGGTATTCGTTACTGCATGCTGCCCTATTGGGGGTAACGTCGCAAGGGAATAACGGGAGGTACGGTCCAGGCATGAGTGAGAGAGCGGCCCCGCCCGGGAAACTGGCCCTGGTCCAGGCCCTGGTCAACACGCTGGACATCGAGTCGGGCGCCGACGCGCTGGACACGGCGGACGGCCGCGCGCCCTTCGGGCTCACCGAGGCCACCGCCGTCCCCGCCCGCGAACTGCGCGAGTCCCTGCGCGCCACCCTGCTCGCCCACGCCGGACACCCGCCCCACCGCGCGGTCACCCCGCTCGGCGAGCTGCTGGCCCGGGCGCCCCTGGTGGTCACGGTCGACCCGGCGGACGGCTCCGCCGCCCTCGCCCCCGTCGACGACGGGCCCCTGCTCGCCCGCACGGCCGCCGCCGTCGCCGAAGCGGTCACGGCGGGCACCTGGAGCCGGCTGAAGGCCTGCGAGGCCGCGGACTGCCACTGGGCGTACTACGACCGCAGCCCCGCCGGACGCGGCCGCTGGTGCTCCATGCAGGTGTGCGGGGCCCGCGCGAAGATGCGCCGGTACCGGGCGAAGAGCGCGTAGGCGCTCCGCTGGAGGTACGGCGGTGTGTCGTCGGTCGTCCGCTGCGCCGTCGTGGCCGGTCGCGCCCACGCGGCGGCAGCCGCACGCCGGTACGGTCCCGCGCTTCTTCGGGGCGCTGCCGAACCGCGGCGGACTTCACCGGACCCGCTGGGGAAGGGCGCGTAGCCGCACCGCGTCCGCGCCCGGTTTGGCAGAATGCGGCAGGACGCCGGTTCGGCCGACTGAGCCTCGGCC
>NZ_JBHYVC010000009.1:0-154056 GCF_042749965.1 Streptomyces sp. NPDC059454
GGTGAAGGTCCGAGGCCAGTGCTCATGCGATGCGGGGGAGCATCGGGGTACTGCGCGCTGCGGCTCGGGGGCGGGAGATGCGTACGCGCCGTACGCGCCGCCAAGCTCAGGCTGTCAGCAGGGGTGGGTTGTCAGGCGGAGGCCTGACGGGCCCGGTTGCGGGCGGCACGGCGCTTCATCGCGCGACGCTCGTCCTCGCTGAGACCACCCCAGACGCCGCTGTCCTGACCGGACTCGAGCGCCCACTGCAGGCAGCTCTCGATCACCGGGCAACGACGGCAGACGGCCTTGGCTTCCTCGATCTGCAGCAGCGCAGGACCGGTGTTGCCGATGGGGAAGAAGAGCTCGGGGTCTTCCTCGCGGCAAACGGCGTTGTGACGCCAGTCCATGGCTGCTACCTCTCATGGTATGTAAATGCGATTGCTTGTGAATGTGAACGCTTTCACGAATCCCTCAACAAGGGAAGGGCCGAGCGCCAGGTTCGCTGGCGTGGTCCTTGGGTTTGAAGAGGGGTTCCGGTGATCTGTGGAGGCCGGTGTTGCGGGCCGTCCCGATCGCCATGTAGAGACTCGCAAACCTCGGCGGCGGATACAACCCCTTCCGAAAAGTTTTTTTTGATTCTTCGGTGTCGACTAGGTCACAGCCGTACTTCCATGGGGTGGATCCTGGTCTAAACGTTCGACTGAAAGGACTTTGGCCCTTTCTGCTCACACAATCACACGCAGTGCACGGCGTACGCCTGTGAACGTCACGCTGGTTCGCAGCCCCAGGTGGTCACCGTCCATCTGGAGGGGCAGTGGCACCTTCGAATGCAAGGTGAAGCGTGTCAGATCGTGCCGGGAGACCGCATGCCTGCCACGGGGTCCGCGCTCCGGGGACGAAGTGAGCAACTGGGTGCCATACCGGGCAACCGCGGCGGTGGACATCCGGCTCAGACCGAAGAGATCGAGGCCCGTATCGAACGAGGCCTTAGGTGACGCGTAGATCGGGCGATTGCCGAGAAACGTCCACGGCGAGGTGTTCGAGACTATGGAGAGCACCAGATCGGTGACCGGCTCCTCGCCCGGATGCTCCAGGGTGATCACACCGTGCCGCCGGTGCGGGTCGCCGAGCAGTTGACGGACCACCTGGCGCATGTACAGCGCGTGGGTCGACTTCCTGCCGCGTTCCCGCTGCTGCTCCACCCGGCCGACCACACCGGCGTCGAAGCCCAGCCCCGCGTTGAAGGTGAACCAGCGGGCCGGCACGGCCTCGTCCTCCGAGCCCGGCGTGCCCGAGGTCAGACCCAGGCCGACGGTGCGCTCGCGGCCCTCGCGCAGTGCGTCCAGCAGGACGCCGGTGGCCTCCACGGGCTGGTTGGGCAGGCCCAGGGCACGGGCGAAGACATTGGTGGAGCCGCCGGGGACCACGGCGAGACCGGGCAGGTGCTCCGGGTCGGGCCCCGCGTGCAGCAGACCGTTGACGACCTCGTTGACCGTGCCGTCCCCACCGAGGGCCACCACCATGTCGATGTCGTCGCTCTCCGCGGCCTGCCGGCCCAGGTCGCGCGCGTGTCCGCGGTACTCGGTGGTGACCGCCTCCAGCTTCATCTCGCTGGCGAGCGCGTGGATCAGCACATCGCGCGTGCGCGCACTGGTGGTGGTTGCCGCCGGGTTGACCACGAGAAGTGCACGCATGACGTGCAGGGTACCTACTGAGTGGTACCGGGCCCAGACCGAGGCGGGGGCGGAAGGAGAGACGGGGCGTGAACCTCGGCACGGGGCGCGCACGGCGAGGGCTACCCTTCAGGGGTGAGCAGTGAGCAGACCCCCACCACCGCCCCGGACGCCACCGGCCCCCGCCCGCGCCGTCTGACGTACGCCGCGGCGCTGGCCGCCCTGGAAGGACTCGCGCTGGTGGCCGGCGGAGTGTGGATGTCGGTCCTCGCCCTCACCGGCGAACCGGACGACCGCCGCCAGGCCGTCACCGGCGGGGCGACACTGATCGTGCTCGCGCTGCTCCCGCTGCTCGCCGCGCGGGGACTGTTCGCCCGGCGGAGCTGGAGCCGCGGCCCCGCCGTCATCACACAGATCATCGCGCTGCCGGTGGCCTACAACCTGCTGGTGTCCGACGGTGTGGCCATCCCCGCCGGGATCGCGCTCGCCGTCGTGGCCGTCACCGCGCTCGTCCTGCTGATCAACCCCGAGACGACCCGGGCCCTCGGCATCCGGGGGCCCGGGAACGCCGAGTAGCAGCGTCCCGGCGGCCACGCCGGGTCACTCCTCCACGAGCAGCTTCTCCCGCAGCTGAGCCAGGGTGCGGGCCAGCAGCCGGGAGACGTGCATCTGCGAGATGCCGACCTCCTGGGCGATCTGCGACTGGGTCATGTTGCCGAAGAAGCGCAGCAGCAGGATCCGCTTCTCGCGCGGTGGCAGGTCCTCCAGCAGCGGCTTGAGCGACTCCCGGTACTCCACGCCCTCCAGCGCCTCGTCCTCGGCGCCGAGGGTGTCGGCGACCGCCGGGGACTCGTCGTCGGTGTCGGGGACGTCCAGGGACAGCGTGGAGTACGCGTTCGCGGACTCCAGACCCTCCAGGACCTCCTCCTCGGAGATGGCCAGCTTCTCGGCCAGCTCGTGCACCGTGGGGGAGCGGCCGTGCAGCTGGGACAGCTCCGCCGTGGCCGTGGTGAGGGCCAGCCGCAGCTCCTGCAGCCGGCGCGGCACCCGCACCGCCCAGCCCTTGTCGCGGAAGTGCCGCTTGATCTCGCCGACGACCGTCGGGGTCGCGTACGTCGAGAACTCCACGCCCCGGTCGGGGTCGAAGCGGTCGACCGACTTGATCAGCCCGATGGTGGCGACCTGGGTGAGGTCGTCCAGCGGCTCCCCGCGGTTGCGGAAGCGGCGCGCGAGGTGCTCGACGAGCGGCAGATGCATGCGCACCAGGCGGTTGCGCAGCTCCGCGTACTCGGGAGTGCCGTCCTGCAGCGTGCGGAGCTCGAGGAACATGGCGCGCGCCCCGCTGCGGTCCCGCGGATCGTGGTGCGCGTGCCCGCCCTGGGTGCCCGGAGCACCGGGGGTGCTCCGCGCGCCCCGGGCGGCGGGCGCCCGGGGCGCCTCGTCCTCGGAGTGTCGCTCGTGCTCGCTCATCGTCCCGCCCGTCGCCCTTCCCCGAGCGCTCGCCTCTTCCCCCGCCGCCGGGTTGGCCCTGGCGGGGGCGCCCCCTCGGCCCGGAGCGGCCCCGGCCGGCCCGGCCGCGGGCGCGGGTCGCGCGGCACCGCCGGGCTGCCCGCCGCCCGGGGTGACGGCCTTTGTGGAGTCGTCCTCCGGGTGCGGCCGGGCCTGCTCGGGGATGCCGTCGATGCCCTCCGGCACGCGCTCGTCCGGCAGCTCCCGTGTGCCGCGTTCTTCGTCCCGCACCGGCCCGTCCTCGCTCCTCACGCCGGCCCGGGTCCCGCGCCGCGCTGTTTGTAGAGGCTGATCGACACGGTCTTGTCCTCGTCCACGGCGGAGGAGACCTTGCCCGCGAGCGCGGACAGCACGGTCCAGGCGAAGGTGTCCCGCGAAGGGGCGTGACCGTCCGTGGTCGGCGCCGAGACGGTCACCTCGAGTGAGTCGTCGACGAGCCGGAAGACACAGCTGAGCACCGAACCCGGCACGGCCTGCTGGAGCAGGATCGCGCAGGCCTCGTCGACCGCGATGCGCAGGTCCTCGATCTCGTCGAGGGTGAAGTCCAAACGGGCCGCGAGGCCGGCCGTGGCCGTACGCAGCACCGACAGGTAGGCCCCCGCGGCCGGCAGCCGGACTTCCACGAAGTCCTGGGTCGCGGGCTCGCCTGCGATCTGGGACACCCTCACCTCCAAGGTGGTACAAGCGTTTCAGGGCCTGGTTCGCCCCCGGGTAACGCGCTACGTGGTTCAGCGGTGACGCTATCGCGCTCTCGACGGTCCTGTCCCCGGGACCCCGACCCGCATGCCGTCACTCATAGTAAAACTATGAATACGCTCCGTGGCTAGGGGTCTGCGGCTCCCAAATGGGAAGAGCGTGCGCCGCATTGACGTACCCAGACGTCAGACGGTCGAACCGTCCGGCACCGGGGTCACGCCGGGTCACACGAGTACGTGGTCGACGAAGCACCAGCGCCAGTCCTCGCCGGGCTCGTGGGTCCGCATCACGGGGTGGCCGGTCTCGTTGTGGTGCTCCGTGGCGTGCCGTTTCGGCGAGGAGTCGCAGCACCCGACGTGACCGCAGGTGAGGCAGAGGCGCAGCTGCACCGGATCGGTGCCGTCCCGCAGACACTCCGGACACGTCTCACCGAGCGGGACGGGTTCCGGGTGCGGCAGCGCGTCGGCGTGCGTGCACTGTTTCATGATTGCCAGATTACGACGCCCGCGCGGAAGACCGCGCGGAAAAACGAGGGTGGGCCGGACATGGATGTGATGCCGCTGCTGTTGCTGGTGGCGGGCAGTGCCGCGATCGCCGCGGCCGCCCGGCGTACGTCGGTGCCGCCGCCGCTGCTGCTGGTCGCCGCCGGGCTGGCGGTCAGCTACGTCCCCGGCGTGCCCGAGTACACGCTCGACCCGCACATCGTCCTGCCGCTCATCCTGCCCCCGCTGCTGCACACGGCGGCCACCGACAGCTCCTACCTCGACCTCCGGGCGCAACTGCGTCCGGTGGCGCTGCTGTCGGTGGGGTACGTACTGTTCGCGACGTTCGCCGTCGGCTGGGTCCTGTACCTGATCGTGCCGGGCCTGCCGTTGACCGCGGCGCTGGTGTTCGGCGCCGTGGTGGCCCCGCCGGACGCGGTCGCGGCGACGGCGGTGGCACGCCGGGTGGGGCTGCCGTCCCGGATCACCACCATCCTCCAGGGCGAGTCCCTGCTGAACGACGCCACCGCGATCACCGCGTTCCGGGTGGCCGTGGCGGCCGCGGTCGGCGAGGGCGCGACCTGGGCCGGGGGAGTCGGCGAGTTCCTGCTCGCGGCGGTCGGCGGCCTGGTGGTCGGCCTGGTGCTGATGGCGCCGCTGCACTGGCTGCGCACCCATGTGAAGGAGGCGCTGCCGCAGAACACGCTCTCCCTGCTGATCCCGTTCGTCGCGTACGCCGCCGCAGAGCAGGTGCACGCCTCCGGCGTCATCGCCGTGGTGGTCGTCGCCCTCTACCTGGGGCACCGCGCGTGGGAGGTCGATTTCGCCACCCGCCTCCAGGAGGACGCGGTGTGGAAGATGGTCGCGTTCGTCCTGGAGTCCGCGGTGTTCGCGCTGATCGGACTGCAGCTGCCCGTCGTCCTGAGAGAACTCGGCGAGTACGAGGGCATCGACGCCGCCTGGTACGCGGTCGCCGTCTTCGCGGTGGTCGTCGTCATGCGGTTCGTCTGGGTGTACCCGGCGACCTGGCTGCCGCCGATGCTGTCGGCCAAGATCAGGGAACGCGAGGGCAGACCCGGCTGGAAGGCGCCGTTCGTCATCGCGTGGGCCGGGATGCGAGGCGTGGTCTCGCTGGCCATCGCCTTCTCGATCCCGGTCACCGCCGAGGGCGAGGACTTCCCGCAGCGCAACCTGCTGCTCTTCCTGACCTTCACCACCGTCATCGGCACCCTGGTCGTGCAAGGGCTGACGCTGCCCCCGCTGATCCGGGTGCTCAAGCTCCCCGGACGCGACGTACAGGCCGAGACCCTGGCCGAGGCCAACGCCCAGGCGCAGGCCTCCCGGGTCGCCGAGCAGCGCCTGGACGAGCTGCTGGCCGACGAGCGCAACACCCTGCCCGCGCCGCTCGCCGAGCGTCTGCGCACCGTCCTGGAGCGCCGCCGCAACGCCGTCTGGGAACGGCTCGGGCAGGCCAACCCGGTCACCGGGGAGTCGGTGGACGACACCTACCGGCGGCTGTCACGGGAGATGATCGGCGCGGAGCGCGAGATGTTCGTCCGGCTGCGCGACGGCCGCTACATCGACGACGAGATGCTGCGCACGCTGCTGCGCCGGCTGGACCTGGAGGAGGCGGCGGCGTTCCGGGAGGCGACCTGACCGCTCACGGGAAGGGCCGGCCGGTGATCACCGCGGCGACCTCGCTCCCGCGCGGGAACGCGTTCTCCTCCGCCAGGGAGACAAGGGCGTAAAGCAACTTGGCGACATAGAGACGTTCGACCGGGATGCCGTGGCGGTGCTCGAAGTCCTCGGCGAACGCTTCGAGTTCCGGGGTGGCGCGGGCGTAGCCACCGAAGTGGAAGCGGTCGTCGAGGCTCCAGTCGCCGCGCGGGCCGCCGAACGCCTCGCTCTGCAGGACCCGTATGTCCTCGGCCAGGAAGCCGCCCTTGAGTACGGGTATGCCCAGCGCGCGCGTCCCGCCGCCGAGCCCGGCGGCCAGTCCGGCCAGCGTGCCACCGGTGCCGCAGGCCACCGCCACCACGTCCGCCCGGCCGGCCAGCTCCTCTCCGAGCGCCCGGCAGCCGCGCACGGCGACGGGGTTGCTGCCGCCCTCGGGCACGACGTACGCGTCCCCGGCGCCCGCCGCGCGCAGCACGGCCGCCAGGGTTCGCGGCTCGGCCTTGCGGCGGTACGTCGACCGGTCGACGAAGTGCAGTCGCATCCCGTCGGCCGCGCACCGGGCCAGCGAGGGATTGAGCGGGCGGTCGGCGAGTTCCTGCCCGCGCACCACGCCCACCGTGCGCAGGCCGAGCAGCCGGCCGGCGGCGGCCGTGGCCCGCAGATGGTTGGAGTACGCGCCGCCGAAGGTGAGCACGGTCCGCCCGGCCGCCTCGTCGAGGTTCGGCGCGAGCTTGCGCCACTTGTTGCCGACCAGTTCGGGGTGGATCAGGTCGTCCCGCTTCAGCAGCAGCCGCACCCCGTGCCGCTCGAACCGCCCGTCCGCGACCTCACGCAGCGGGGAGGGCAGCCGTGGGCGCAGGCCCGCGAGGGAGTCGCGGGGGCCGGAGGTGTCGGAACCGGTCACAGGGCCATTGTCGCCCGCGGCTTCTCACGGCTTCGGCGGCGGTCGCGGAACAGGTCGATCAGGGAGGGACCGCCCCGCAGACACCACAGCGCGATCACCGGGTCGCAGATGGCGCAGCCCAGGGACGACGTGTGGGCGAACGGGATGATGGGGTTGCCCTTGAGATGGTGGACGACGTCCCACGCGGTGTGCAGCAGCCAGCCGACGCCGATGAACGTCCAGGAGTCCAGGCCGCGGAACGCCACACAGGTGACCAGCGCCGTGAAGGCGAACTCCCAGCCGCCCAGCCCGCCGCCGCTGAGGTAGGCGGCGCCCGCACCGGCGACCATGAGGGCGTTCAGGCGCCGCCGGTGCGGTTCACGGACGAGGGACATCAGCAGGGCGTAGAGGACACCGATGCCGACCGGGGCGACGTACTGCATGGCGAGACCTTTTCCTGGGACCGTCAGGGACGGTTCACCACGCTAGGAGCGGGCCGTCGCGGGCCCCAGGAGAGCGAGCGACACGTTCCGACGGGTTGTCGCCAGGCAGGCCGTGCGCCATCGCGCCCGCTCGTCAGTTCAGCCGGTCGCCGATCCGTTTCCTCATCGAGCTCATCGTGAACCCGCGCGGGTCCACCTTCCCCGGCTGCCACTCCTTGTGCCCGATCACCGACCGCTCGTTCCAGCCGTGGTGGCGGCACACGGCCGCCGCGGCTCTCTCGATGGCCTCCAGCTGGGCCGACGGCCAGGGGTCCTCGCCGTCGCCGAGGTTCTCGCACTCGAAGCCGTAGAAGTGCCGGTTGCCGTCGGTGTTCGCCTCGTTGTCCTTCGGCAGCCCTCTCTCGGCGATCACCGCGCGGAGCACGTCGTCGTCGCCGAGCCCGGCGTGGTTGGCCCTGCCGTAGCCGACGAGGTGGACCCGGCCGTCCTTGGTGATGACGCCGTGGCACAGGGGCCCGGGCAGACCCGCGTAACCCTTGCGGCAGATGTCGACCGTACGGGCGCTGCCCTTGGTCACCGTGTGGTGGATCATCACGCCGTGGACCGGGCCCCAGGGGCCCTTGTGGTTGCGGTTGTGGTCGCGCCAGTCACCGACCTCGACGACCGTGAGTCCTTCCGCCTTCAGAGCGCGCAGGAACGCGCTCGCGGACATGGGTGGGGCCATGACCGCCCTCCTTCGTGCCGGGCGACGGCCGCCCTTCGCAACCGCTCGCTACCGGGCCTATACCTGAAAGGAGCGAGTTCAACTACTCGTTCGCCTCCTGTACGAGCCGATCCGGACAATTTCCCTCCGGTACGACACCATCGGACGGGTGCCCATGTGTGCCCAGCCCTCCCAAGATCCAACCCCGCTCGATCGGGTAATGGCGTGCGCACGCTGCGTGAGGAAGGCTTGATCGCGCAATGCCATGCCCGGCACGGCCGGGTGCGGTATCACCATTGGGGAGGGCAATTCTCTATGTCGGTAGGCGAAGAGGTCCGTCCGGAGCAGGCCGGGCAGCAGCAGAGCCTCGGTACGGCGGCCGCGCGGAACCTGGCCACCACGACCAAGTCCGTGCCGCAGATGCAGGAGATCAGCTCACGCTGGCTGCCGCGCATGCTGCCCTGGGTCGATGTGCAGGGCGGTACATACCGTGTCAACAGGCGGCTGACATACGCCGTGGGTGATGGCCGGATGACGTTCGTGAAGACCGGCGACCGCGTCGAGATCATCCCCGCGGAACTGGGCGAGCTCCCGGTGCTGCGGTCGTACGAGGACGAGGAGGTGCTGACCGAGCTGGCCGCCCGCTGCCGGCAGCGGGAGATCGGGGCCGGTCAGGTCATCGCCTCCTTCGGCAGCCCGGCCGACGAGGTGTACCTGCTGGCGCACGGCAGGGTGGAGCGGGTCGGCACCGGCCCCTACGGCGAGGACGAGTCCCTCGGAGTCCTCGCCGACGGCGCCTACTTCGGCGAACAGGCGCTGCTGGGCGAGGACGCCGTCTGGGAGTACACCGCCCGCACCCTCACCGCCTGCACCGTGCTCGTGCTGCCGCGCGAGGCGGTCGAACAGGTCGCCGAGCGGTCGGACACCCTGCGCGAACACCTCCGTCGGCGGCTCACGGTCCCGGGGCAGCGCACCAACACATACGGCGAGAAGGAGATCGACCTCGCGGCCGGTCACAGCGGAGAGCCGGACATCCCGCACACCTTCGTCGACTACGAGGCCAGGCCTCGCGAGTACGAACTCAGCGTCGCCCAGACCGTGCTGCGCATCCACACCCGCGTGGCCGACCTCTACAACCAGCCCATGAACCAGACGGAACAGCAGCTCCGGCTGACCGTCGAGGCGCTGAAGGAGCGCCAGGAGCACGAACTCGTCAACAACCGCGACTTCGGCCTGCTCCACAACTGCGAGTACGACCAGCGGATCCAGCCCCACAACGGCGTGCCGAGCCCCGACGACATGGACGAACTGCTCAGCAGGCGGCGCGGAACCAGGCTGCTCCTCGCCCACCCGCGCGCGATCGCCGCGTTCGGCCGCGAGCTCAACAAGCGGGGACTCGTCCCCGAGACCATCGACATGGGCGGCAACCGCATCCCCACCTGGCGGGGAGTGCCGATCTTCCCGTGCAACAAGATCCCGGTGACCGAGGCCCGGACGACCTCCGTCATCGCCCTGCGCACCGGTGAGGAGGACCAGGGCGTCATCGGACTGCGGGCCGCCGGCATCCCCGACGAGATCGAGCCGAGTCTGTCCGTGCGGTTCATGGGCATCAACGAACAGGCCATCATCAAGTACCTGGTCACGGCCTACTATTCGGCCGCGGTCCTGGTACCGGACGCGCTCGGGATCCTGGAGAACGTCGAGATCGGCCGTTGGCGATGACCTGCGGCCTGCTCCCGCCCCGCACACCGTGTCCCCGCCCGTCCGGGCGGGTACACCTCGGAGGTATGCGCTCGACGGGCGCGGAAGCGCCATCCTTCCGCTCCTTCACCGAGTCGGTCCCAGGGGGAAGTCGATGACGGAGTCCATCACGGAGCCGAAGACGGGGCTTGCGGCGGAGAGCACGACCAGGATGCCGGCCGTGCCGGAGCAGCGGCCCGGTGACGGGCACGAGGCGACGATGCTGCTGGAGCGGGCGCGGGCCGCGGTCGACCCGGTGCTGCGGGCCGCCATCGGATCGCTGCCCGGCCCGATGCGCCGCATCGCGCTCCACCACTTCGGCTGGGAGCAGGCGGACGGCGCCCCGGCCGGGGGCGGTTCGGGCAAGGCGATCCGCCCCGCCCTGGTGCTCGCCGCGGCCTCCGCCCTGGGCGGGCCCGCGGCCCGGGCGGCTGCCGTACGGGCGGCGGCCGCCGTGGAACTGGTCCACAACTTCACGCTGCTGCACGACGACGTGATGGACCGGGACACCACCCGCCGCCACCGGCCCACCGCCTGGACGGTGTTCGGGGACGCCGACGCGATCCTCGCCGGGGACGCCCTCCAGGCGCTCGCCCTGCGGCTGCTCGCCGAGGACCCCCATCCGGCGGCCTCGGCGGCGGCGGCCCGGCTCGCGGACTGCGTGATCGAGCTGTGTGCGGGGCAGCACGCCGACACGGCCATGGAGCAGCGGGCCCCCGACGAGGTCACCCTCGCCGAGACGCTCGCCATGGCCGAGTCCAAGACCGGCGCGCTGCTCGGCTGTGCCTGCGCGATCGGGGCGCTGTACGCGGACGTCGGGGACGCGGACGTGGCGGCACTGGACGGGTTCGGCCGGGAGGCGGGGCTGGCCTTCCAGCTCATCGACGACGTCATCGGCATATGGGGCGATCCACGTCGCACCGGCAAGCCGGCCGGCGCGGATCTGGCCGCCCGCAAGAAGTCGCTGCCGGTGGTCGCCGCGCTCACCTCCGGCACCCCGGAGGCAGCGCGACTCGCCGCCGTGTACGCGACCCCGCATCACAAGGAGGACGACCTGGAGGAGATCGCGCTGGCCGTGGAACGGGCGGGCGGCCGGGACTGGGCGCAGACCCAGGCGGCCGACCGGATGGCCCGGGCGATGCAGGAGGTGGCCCGTGCGGTGCCCGACCCGGAGGCGGCGGGCGGGTTGCTGGCTCTGGCCGAGTTCGTGACACGGCGCACCACCTGACGGCCCGCCGGCCGTCTCCCCGGCCCCGGAGCCACAGGATGCCGTGCGGCTCCTGACCCCGCACGGCACCGTGGCTCCGGTCCGGCGGGTCCCGCACTTCCCCACGATGTGCGGGGCCCGCCCTCCCCGCGCCGGTGGTCCCACTACGCTCAACGTCCGTATGCGCAGCGTCGGTTGAGAGGAAGGGACGGACATGGGCGTGGCGATCCGGACGGCTGGGGACGGGGACCGGGAACTGGTCGTCCGGCTCCTGGACGAGGCGTTCCAGGACGACCCGGTCAGTGGCTGGGTCTTCCCCGGCGACGAGTACCGCCGTACGACGCACCACAGGCTCATGGCCGCCTTCACCGATGCCGTGCTCGCCGAGGGGCGCGTCGACCTCACCGAGGACGGCTCGGCGTGCGCGCTGTGGATGTCCGTACCGGCGGACGAGCCCGGGCGCGGCGAGGAGCAGTCGGACGACGACGGTTTCGCGCGGATGCGCCAGGCCGTCGACCCGGACAACGAGCGCGTGGAACTGATCGGCCGGCTCACCGCGGACATCCACCCCTCGGGGCGGGCCCACGAGTACCTGTGGATGATCGGCGTGGCACCCGGCCGCCAGGGCGAAGGGCTCGGCACCGCGCTGATCGGGTCCGTCCTCGACCGCTGCGACCGGGAAGGGCTGGCGGCGTACCTGGAGGCGAGCAGCGAGCGCAGCGCCCGGTTGTACCGGCGCCTCGGCTTCGAGGCGTCCGGTGAGCCCTTGACGCTCCCGGACGGTCCGCGCATGTGGCCCATGTGGCGCGAACCCCGGACCGTCGGCTGACGGACCGGCCGGGAGGGACGGCCGTCGTCCCCCGACGGCCGGTCCGGTGCCCGCGCTGGTCGTGGGCCTGTTCCTCGTGATCGCCGTACGGCACACCCGCATGGTCCGCCGCACGGCGGGGAGCCGCGGCCACCGCCCGGGACAGCGGGCGGTCGCCCGGGGGCTCCAGGCACCGGCACATGCGGAATCCCCGTCCTCACTTGCCCCGGGTTTCACCTGCCTTCTTGCACCACTACAGTTGAAGTACTACAACTGGAGTTGTTCAGACGAGGGCAGTCCACGGAAAGAGGCCGCGTTGCGCAAGCTCACGTACTACATCGCCTGTTCCATCGACGGCTTCATCGGGGATCCGGAGGGTGACGCGTCGGCGATGTTCGCCTTCGTGGACGAGGAGTTCTTCGGATTCCTCGCGGCGGAGTACCCGGAGACCATTCCGACCCACGGCCGCAGGCAGACGAACATCGACCACCTGCCGAACAAGCGGTTCGACACGATCGTCCAGGGCAGGGCCAGCTACGACCTGGCCCTGAAGGAGGGCATCACCAGCCCCTACGCCCACCTGCGCGAATTCGTCGCCTCCCGCACGCTGGGGGAGTCGCCCGACCCCAACGTCGAGATCATCGCGGACGACCTGGTCGGCCGGGTGCGCACGCTGAAGGCGGAGGACAGCGCGTACGACATCTACCTGTGCGGCGGGGCCGGGATCGCCGGTGAACTGGTCGACGAGATCGACGAGCTGATCATCAAGACGTACCCCATCGTGCAGGGCTCCGGCATGCCGATGTTCGGCTCCGGCTTCTCGATCACGGAGTTCACGCTGGAGTCGGTGCGCTCGTTCGGCAACGGTGTGCTGGTCCGGACGTACGGCAGGAAGCGCTGAACCCGCTGCGGGCCTACTCTGGGGGCATGGACAGCGAACAACCCGTCTGTCCCGCCTGCGGACAGCCTGTGGAGACGGTGGTCCGGCGCCACAAGACGCTGGGCGCGTGGGTTCCGGTGTGGGTGCACGGCCCGTGCCGCAACCCGAGATGCAAGGAATCCCACGAGGCCGGGGAACCCGGACAAACTGAACAACCCGGACAAGCCGAACAACCCGGTGACGCCGAGGCGGGACCGGCGCGGAAGGACGCCGTGCGCCAGGCCTCCACCCGGCACTAGCGTTACGGCATGGGCGCGGTGTGGCGGTGGGGCGTGGGCATCTGGACGGCCGTCGTGATCGTCGGGGGCGGACTGACCCTGTGGTTGCGGGGCGAGGCGGAACCGCCGCCCCCGGCCGGCTGGGAAAGGGCAGAACCGAGCCCGACCCCCCGTCTCGCGGAGTGCCCGGCTCCCGAGCCGCCGCCCGGCGTCGAGGACGGCGTGGTGGCCACCGCCTGCCTCGTCACCACCGACTAGGCGGACCGGCGAGCCAGTCCGCCCGTCTCCGGATCACGGCCGGTCAGGCAGTACGTACCGCCCGCCGGGTCCCGCATCACCGTCCAGTGGCCGAATGTGGCCACGCGCACGGCACCGAGCTCCTCGTGCCGCACCCGGGTCGCGTCGATGTCGGCGCAGGCGAGGTCCAGATGGGCGGAGACCGGCCGTTCCTCCTCCAGCCGCTGGAGCAGGATGCGCACGGGCAGTCCGTCCGGCGGCCTGACCACGTGGAACTCCGGGAGCGAACCGGGCACCGCGTCCCAGTCGGGCAACAGCCCGCTCCAGAAGGCGACCTCCGCGTCATAGCGAGACGGCGGGAGATCGAGGCACACCTGGTCCAGACGGCTGCCGTGCACGACGGGCGGCCGCACCGACTCCCCGTGCCAGGGCACCGCGCAGAACAACTGTCCCGCGGGCGACCGCAGTACGGCCCACCCCTCGTGCTCACCGACCGTCTCCGCGCCCAGCCGCAGTGCGTCCGCGACGAACCCGGGCAGGTCATCCACGGAGAAGTCGAGATGAGCGCCACCCCGGCCCGAAACGATCCTCTGCAACCCCACGCAGGCATCGGCACCGTCCGCCGACAGGGTCACGAACTCCCCGTTGTCGCCGCTGGGTCCGGACAGCCGCGTCCCGGTGACGGCCGTCCAGAACCCACCGGTCCGGCCGGCCCCGGAGGCGGGCCGGTCGATGAAGGCGTACGTCCAGCGGACGCTCACCGCTCGGGACGTTCCATGAAGCGCAGCATGTTCCCCGCCGGGTCACGGAACGCGCAGTCACGCACCCCGTACGGCTGGTCCACCGGCTCCTGGAGCACGTCCACGCCGGCGGCGCGGACGCGCGCGAAGAGGGCGTCGCAGTCGGTGGTGGTGAAGTTGACCCCGCGCAGCATGCCCTTGGCCAACAGCTCGGCCATCGCCTGCTTGTCACCGGGGGAGGCGTCCGGGTTCGCGGCGGGCGGCTCCAGCACGATCTCCACGTCCGGCTGCTCCGGCGAGGCGACCGTCACCCAGCGCATCCCCTCGAACCCCACGTCGTTGCGGACCTCGAGCCCCAGCACGTCACGGTAGAAGGCCAGCGCCTTGTCGTGGTCGTCGACGGCGATGAAGCACTGGGCGAGCCGTACGTCGTTTCCTGTGTCCATGCGCCCACGTTAGAAGGTTCCGCTCGGGTCGACCCGGGTCCGGCCCCGGACCGGCCGGGTGTACATCCGGGCCACGCACGGCGGAATCACCGCGCTCTCCTCGTGCGACCGGGCCCGGTACGCGCTCGGCGTCTCCCCGACCAGCTCGGTGAACCGGGAGCTGAACGAACCGAGCGAGGTGCAGCCGACCGCGAGACACACCTCCGTCACCGTGAGGTCGCCCCGCCGCAGCAGCGCCTTGGCACGCTCGATGCGCCGGGTCATGAGATAGGCGTACGGCGTCTGCCCGTACGCCGCGCGGAAGCTGCGCTGGAAGTGACCGGGCGACATCAGCGCGGTCCGCGCCAGCTGCGTGACGTCGAGCGGCTCGGCGTACTCCCGGTCCATCCGGTCCCGGGCCCGTCGCAGCCGCACCAGATCCTCCAGCTCCATCCGCTCAGCATGTCACGCGCCGCGGGACCATGACAGCGGTTCCGCAGACGCCGAAGGGCCCTGCCGCACGCAGCGGCAGGGCCCTTGGCGACACCCGCGACCCGCGATGGTGCACCGATCGCCGTCACGGGAAGGAGGCCGGGTCAGGCCTTCTTGGTCTCCCAGAAGATCTTGTCGATCTGGGCGATGTAGTCCAGGGCCTTCTGGCCGGTCGCCGGGTCCGTCGACGCCTTGGCGGCCGACAGGGCCTTCAGGGTGTCGTTGACCAGCTGGTGCAGCTCCGGGTACTTCTCGAAGTGCGGAGGCTTGAAGTAGTCGCTCCACAGCACGGAGACGTGGTGCTTCGCCAGCTCGGCGCGCTGCTCCTTGATGACCGTGGCGCGGGCCTGGAAGTGCGGGTCGTCGTTGCCGGCCATCTTCTCCTGGACGGCCTTCACCGACTCCGCCTCGATGCGGGCCTGGGCCGGGTCGTACACGCCGCAGGGCAGGTCGCAGTGGGCGCTGACCTTGACCTTGGGGGCAAACAGGCGGGAAAGCATGGAGCGTTTCCTTCCTCGTGATCGTCTTCTCACACTGGACATTACTCCGTGGCGGACGGCTTTTCGCGGGTGCCCCCGCGGGCTTAGGACAAAAGTCCGGGGTGAGACTGGGACTGGTGGAGGACGAACCGGGGAGGTGCCGGGTGATGCCGGAGTTGTCGCAGGACACCGAGCGGGCGAGGGCGCCGCTGCCCTTCGGGGTGGCCGAGGTGACCGGGCCGTCCATGGTGCCCACGCTGCACCACGGGGACCGGCTTCTGGTGCACTACGGTGCCCGGGTCAAACGCGGGGACGTGATCGTGCTGCGCCACCCGTTCCAGCAGGACCTGCTCGTCGTCAAGCGGGCCGCCGAGCGACGGGAGGGCGGCTGGTGGGTGCTCGGGGACAACGCGTACGCCGGTGGTGACAGCACCGACTACGGCGTCGTCCCCGACGAACTGGTACTCGGCCGGGTCCGGTTCCGTTACCGGCCGCGCGGCTCCGAACGGCGTTCGCCGCTGGCCGTGGTGGGCTGGGCGCTGTCGTCGGCCCGGCCCGTGTTCTCCGGCCGGTCGGCCTCCAGGCGTTTGCGGGCGCGGTAGGCGGCCACGTTGGCGCGGGTGGCGCAGCGGTCGGAGCAGTAGCGGCGGGAACGGTTGGTGGAGGTGTCCAGATAGGCGTTGCGGCAGGGCGACGCCTCGCACAGGCCGAGGCGGTCCACGCCGTACTCGGTGAGGTGGAAGGCCAGGCCCATCGCGGCGGTGGCGGCGTAGCCGGCGGTGGCGTTGGACGGGTGGTCGGCCAGGTGCATGTGCCACAGCGGGCGGCCGTCGTCGTCGCGGAAGTCGTGGCCGGAGATCTGCGGGCTGACCGGGAACTCCAGCAGCAGTGAGTTCAGCAGGTCGACGGCGAGGGTCTCGTCGCCGCCGTCGGCCGCCTCGAAGACCGAGCGGAGCCTGGCCCGGACCGAGCGGAACCGCGTCACGTCGGCGTCGGTGGCGCGCCGGGCGGCCGAGTGGTTCCCGCCGAACAGATCGCGGACGGCCTCGACGGAGGTGAGCGTGTCCTTGCCCCGGACCGGTTCCTCGGTGTTGACGAGGCGCACGGCGTAATCCGAGTAATAGGCCAGTTCCACTTGTAGTCCTTACGCAGGAGATCTATCGTCAGGAGCGCGGTCTTGTAACAGACGATTCCGCACCCAGGGTATTACGGGACGTATGTGAGGGAGGCGCTCGATGACGGACGCGGACACCACCACGGCCGCCGCCGACTGGCGGGCCTGGCAGGAGAGCTGGGACCGGCAGCAGGAGTGGTACATGCCGGACCGGGAGGAACGCTTCAGGGTCATGCTCGACATGGTGGAGGCCCTCGTCGGCACCGCCCCGCGGGTGCTGGACCTCGCCTGCGGCACGGGCAGCATCACCGCCCGGCTGTTCGACCGGTTCCCGGACGCCACCAGCACCGGCGTCGACCTCGACCCGGCGCTGCTCGCCATCGCGGAGGGCACGTTCGAGGGGGACGGGCGGGTCTCCTTCGTGACGGCCGACCTCAAGGACCCCGAGTGGCCGGCGAAGCTGCCGTACGACTCCTACGACGCCGTACTGACCGCGACCGCCCTCCACTGGCTGCACCGGGAACCCCTCGCGGACCTCTACGGGCACATCGCGGGGCTCGTCCGCGACGGCGGTGTCTTCATGAACGCGGACCACATGATCGACGACACCACGCCCCGGATCAACGCGGCCGAGCGCGCCCAGCGGCACGCCCGCATGGATCAGGCCAAGGCGGACGGTGCCCTCGACTGGGCCGAGTGGTGGCAGCTCGCCGCGAAGGACCCGGTCCTCGCCGGACCGACGGCCCGTCGGTTCGAGATCTACGGCGAGCACGCCGACGGTGACATGCCGCCGGCCGCCTGGCACGCGCGCGTGCTGCGCGAGAAGGGGTTCGGCGAGGCGCGGCCGGTGTGGTGCTCGCCGTCGGACACCCTGCTGCTGGCGCTGAAGTAGCCGGAGGGGAACGCGAAGGGGCGGTACGGGATCCGTACCGCCCCTTCGCGTGTCCGCTCAGAGCACCTTGGACAGGAACGCCTTCGTGCGCTCGTGCTGCGGGTCGGTCAGGACGTCGCGCGGGTTGCCCGACTCGACCACCACGCCGCCGTCCATGAAGACCAGGCTGTCGCCCACCTCGCGGGCGAAGCCCATCTCGTGGGTGACGACGATCATCGTCATACCGGACTCGGCGAGGTCGCGCATGACGTCGAGGACGTCACCGACCAGCTCCGGGTCGAGCGCCGAGGTCGGCTCGTCGAAGAGCATCAGCTTGGGGTCCATGGCGAGCGCGCGGGCGATCGCCACGCGCTGCTGCTGGCCGCCGGAGAGCTGCGAGGGGTAGTTCCCGGCCTTGTCGCCGAGGCCCACGCGCTCCAGGAGCTGCGTCGCGCGCTCCCTGGCCTGCGCCCTGCTCACGCCCTTGACCTGGACCGGTGCCTCCATGACGTTCTCTACGGCCGTCATGTGCGGGAACAGGTTGAAGCGCTGGAAGACCATGCCGATGTCCCGGCGCTTCAGGGCGACCTCGTTGTCCTTGAGCTCGTAGAGCTTGTCGCCCTTCTGGCGGTAGCCGACCAGCTCGCCGTCGACGTACAGACGTCCGGCGTTGACCTTCTCGAGGTGGTTGATACACCTGAGGAAGGTGGACTTGCCGGAGCCGGAGGGACCGATGAGGCAGAACACCTCGCCGGACTTCACCTCCAGGTCGATGCCCTTGAGGACTTCCACGGAGCCGAAGGACTTGTGGACGCCCTCCGCCTTGACCATCGCGTTCGTCATGCTGTGACCCCCTTGCGGCTGGAGAAGGACGTCAGGTGGGCGCGGACCTTCTGCCAGGGGGTGGGCGGCAACTGGCGGCTCGATCCGCGGGCGTAGTACCGCTCGACGTAGTACTGGCCGACGCTGAGCACGGAGGTGAGGATCAGGTACCAGGCCGCGGCGAGGAACAGCATCTCGACCGTGGCGCCCGAGGTCGTACCGATGTCCTGGGCGTAGCGCAGGAGCTCGTAGTACTGGACCGCCGCGACGAGCGAGGTGGTCTTCAACATGTTGATGACCTCGTTGCCCGTGGGCGGCACGATCACGCGCATCGCCTGCGGGACCACGATCCGGCGCAGCGTCTTGGAGTGGCTCATGCCGAGCGCGTGGGCCGCCTCGGTCTGGCCCTCGTCGACGGCCAGCAGACCGGCGCGGCAGATTTCCGCCATGTACGCGGCCTCGTTCAGTCCGAGGCCGAGCAGCGCCGTCAGGAACGGCGTCATGAACTGGGACCACTCGTCCTTGTAGACCGGTCCGAGATTCACGTACTCGAAGACGAAGCCCAGGTTGAACCAGACGAACAGCTGGACCAGCACCGGGGTGCCGCGGAAGAACCAGATGTAGAACCAGGCGATCGACGAGGTCACCGGGTTCTTGGACAGCCGCATCACGGCGAGCAGGAGACCGCCGACGATGCCGATGACCATCGACAGGAAGGTCAGCCAGAGCGTCTCGCGGACGCCGGTGAGGATGCGGTCGTTGAAGAAGTAGTCGGGGATCGCGCCCCAGTTGATGTCGCCGTTCGCGAAGGCCCAGACGAGCGCGAAGAAGATGCCCAGGGCGAGCACGGCTGAGACGTAACGGCCGTAGTGCCGGACCGGAACGGCCTTGATGGCCTCCGGGCCGGCCGGCGGGGTGTCCGCCGGCCCGTCCGTCTTGTTGATGTCAGCAGTCACGGGTGTTGCCTTTCAGCGCCGCCGGTGCGCGGTCACTTGCCACCGTTGACGGCGGCTTCCTCGACGGCGCCCTCCGTGACGCCCCACTTCTCCAGGACCTTCTGGTACTCGCCGTTCTCGATGACCGCGTCGAGCGCGGCCTTGAGGGCGTCCCGCAGATCGGTGTCGCCCTTGGCGACCGCGATGCCGTACGGGGCGGCGTCGACCTGCTCACCGACCAGCTGGAAGTCCTTGCCGCCGCCGGAGGTCTTCACGGCGTACGCGGCGACCGGGAAGTCGGAGGATCCGGCGTCGGCGCCGCCCGCGCGCAGGCGGGTCTGGGCCTGCTGGTCGTTGTCGAAGGCCTCGATGGTGATGGTCTTGCCCGCCGGGCACTTCTCCGCCTCGGCCTTGGCCAGGTCGTGCGAGACCGTGCCGCGCTGGACGACCAGCTTCTTGCCGCACAGGTCCGCCCAGGTCTTGATGCCCTGGTCGTCGCCCTTCTTGGT
This sequence comes from Streptomyces sp. NPDC059454, assembly GCF_042749965.1. NCBI lineage: Bacteria > Bacillati > Actinomycetota > Actinomycetes > Kitasatosporales > Streptomycetaceae > Streptomyces > Streptomyces sp. NPDC059454. The sequence continues at coordinate 19,586 of NZ_JBHYVC010000009.1, forward strand.
GTAGATCGAGACACCGGCGGTGAAGTAGTCGACGAAGTCGACGCCCTCGCCGACCTTCTTGCCGGTGTCGGAGTCGATACCCTCCTGGCGGGCCTTGGTGTCGGTCATGGCGGACATGGCGATGTCGTACCGGTCCGAGCGCAGGCCACCGAGCAGGGTGTCGAAGGTGCCGTTCTCGAACTCGAACTTCACGCCGAGCTGCTTGCCCATGGCGTCCGCGAGGTCCGGGTCGATGCCGACCGTCTTGCCGGAACCGTCCTTGAACTCGACCGGGGCGTACGCGATGTCCGAGCCCACCTTGATGACGCCCGCCTTGCGGATGTCGGCCGGGAGCTTGTCGGCGAGGGGGGCGGCGGACGTCTCGGAGGTGCCGCTGTCGTTGCCCTCCTCCGTCTGGTCACCGCAGCCGGTGAGAAGCAGTGCGCCTGCGACCGCGATCGCGCCGACCGCCGCAAGACGGGAGCGCGCGGCGGTGGTACGACGGGTGGTGCTTGCGGTCATGGTGGGTTCCTCCGGCGGATGGGTGGAGATGCCGATGGGTGGGCCACTGCCGACGGGTATCGACAGCGCCGCAGGTCGACGAGAACACTCGTCTTCGAGTGTCGCGACCTCGTGCGATTACGGCATCTTGCCATTTGGACGGAGCCATTCAGGGGGACCGCGATGTCAAAATCGGATAACGGGTGACACCCGAACCGCACCACTCCGGGACATCTGACCGGACGGTCTGCGGGAATCATTCGTTCCGGCCGGAAGATCTCCGGCGTATCCCAGGATGTGGACCCGTCCGTCGCAGTTTTTGCCGTGGTTGTGGGTTTGCTCCTACTTCATCTCGGCCTTGTCCTGATATCGAGCGACAATGCGAGGCTCCGGTATGTGACCTTCGCGTTATGGACTCGTCGCCGACGGCGTCCGTCCGGTAAGAAGGTTCTTTACACCCCTCATCCGGGGCTCAGGGCGCGTGTGCGGCGCGCCCGTCGTGTTCGGCCCGTACGCATCAACCCTCCGGGCCTTGCGCGGTCCCGCCCACCCCTCACCAGGAGTGGCAACCCTCAAACCGTGAACTCTTAAGGGGTAAAACCAAGTGGCAGCGGAGATTGTCAATCCTCGCAGCGACAGCGAAAGCCGGAACGGTCGTACGGAGCAGGGCAACGGGGCCGAGCCCCTTGACTCCTTCGACCCGGCGTTCGCGCTGCACCGCGGCGGCAAGATGGCCGTGCAGGCCACCGTGCCGATCCGCGACAAGGACGATCTGTCCCTGGCTTACACGCCCGGCGTCGCGAAGGTGTGCAGCGCGATCGCCGAGCAGCCGGACCTCGTCCACGACTACACGTGGAAGTCGCAGGTCGTCGCCGTCGTGACGGACGGTACGGCCGTGCTGGGGCTCGGTGACATCGGGCCCGAGGCCTCCCTCCCGGTGATGGAGGGCAAGGCCATCCTCTTCAAGCAGTTCGGTGGCGTGGACGCGGTCCCGATCGCCCTGAACTGCACCGACGTGGACGAGATCGTCGAGACCGTGGTCCGGCTCGCCCCGTCCTTCGGCGGGGTGAACCTGGAGGACATCTCCGCGCCCCGCTGCTTCGAGATCGAGAAGCGGCTGCAGGAGCGGCTGGACATCCCGGTCTTCCACGACGACCAGCACGGCACGGCGGTCGTGACGCTGGCCGCGCTGCGCAACGCCGCGCGGCTGAGCGGACGGGCCCTCGGTGATCTGCGGGCCGTGATCTCGGGCGCGGGCGCCGCGGGTGTCGCGATCGCCAGGATGCTGATCGAGGCCGGTATCGGCGATGTCGCCGTGGCCGACCGCAAGGGCGTCGTGTCGCGGGACCGCGAGGACCTCACGCCGGTCAAGGCGGAGCTGGCGTCCTTCACCAACAAGGCCGGCCTCTCCGGATCGCTGGAGTCGGCGCTGGCCGGCGCCGACGTCTTCATCGGTGTCTCCGGCGGCACGGTGCCGGAGCCGGCGGTGGCGTCGATGGCCGAGGGCGCGTTCGTCTTCGCCATGGCCAACCCCGACCCGGAGGTGCATCCGGAGGTCGCGCACAAGTACGCGGCGGTCGTGGCCACCGGGCGGTCGGACTTCCCGAACCAGATCAACAACGTGCTGGCGTTCCCCGGGATCTTCGCGGGGGCGCTGCAGGTGCGGGCCTCCCGGATCACCGAGGGGATGAAGCTGGCGGCGGCCGAGGCGCTGGCCGCGGTGGTCGGTGACGATCTCGCCGCCGACTACGTCATCCCGTCCCCGTTCGACGAGCGGGTCGCCCCCGCGGTGACGGCGGCGGTGGCCGCGGCCGCCCGGGCGGAGGGCGTCGCCCGCCGCTGAGGCGCGCGGATCGCCGCTTGGCCCCGTCCCCGGGTGGACGGGGCCAACTTTCTTTTCCGGTTTCTTTTCCGGGGGCTTGGGCCGCCCGGGTGGCGGGTCCCGCCGGGTGGCAAGAGGGCGTGTCTCACAGCGGGGCCCGGTTCCTTCGGCGGGGCGGGGAACCTATCGTCAAGGTCATGTTCGCCGTCTACGCCGCCCGAATCGACCGCGACCAGCCGCTCGCGGGTCTGGAACTGGGAGAGCGTCCCGCTCCCGGGTCCCGGCCCGGCTGGAGCACCGTCACGGTCAAGGCCGCCTCCCTCAACCACCATGACCTCTGGTCCCTGCGGGGCGTGGGCCTCGCGGAGGACAAGCTGCCGATGATCCTCGGCTGCGACGCCGCCGGCGTCGACGAGGACGGCAACGAGGTCGTCCTGCACTCCGTGATCGGCCAGAGCGGTCACGGGGTCGGCCCCGAGGAGCCCCGGTCCATCCTGACCGAGCGCTACCAGGGCACGTTCGCCGAGCAGGTCGCCGTGCCCACCTGGAACGTCCTGCCCAAGCCGAAGGAGCTCTCCTTCGAGGAGGCCGCCTGTCTGCCGACCGCCTGGCTGACCGCGTACCGGATGCTGTTCACCAACGCCGGGGTACGGCCCGGGGATTCCGTCCTGGTGCAGGGGGCCGGGGGCGGCGTCGCCACCGCCGCGATCGTGCTCGGCAGGGCCGCGGGGCTGCGGGTCTTCGCCACCAGCCGGGACGAGGCCAAGCGGAAGCGGGCGCTGGAGCTCGGGGCCGTGGAGGCGGTGGAGCCGGGGGCGCGGCTGCCGCAGCGGGTCGACGCCGTGATCGAGACCGTGGGGGCCGCCACCTGGTCCCACTCGGTGAAGTCGCTGCGCCCCGGCGGCACGCTGGTGATCTCCGGTGCCACCAGCGGTGACCGGCCCTCGCACGCCGAGCTGACCCGGATCTTCTTCCTGGAGCTCAAGGTCGTCGGGTCGACGATGGGCACCAAGGACGAGCTGGAGGACCTGCTCTCCTTCTGCGCCGCCACCGGTGTACGGCCCGTCATCGACGAGGCGCTGCCCATGGACCGGGCGCGGGAGGGCTTCGAACGGATGGAGTCCGGCGGGCAGTTCGGCAAGATCGTGCTCACGAATCCCTGAGGGCGAGGCTCGCCCCGACGGCCGGTCCGGGTCTCCGGGCCGGCCGTCGGTGTGTCAACTGAGGTTGACGGCGGGGGAGTGTCAATGTACGTTGACATCATGACTGAGGCAACCGACCTCGCCGAGCGCGCGGGCGATCGCGACCCACGGGTCGGCCTGCGGGCCGTCGCCGCCCTGCGCCGGCTGCTGGAGCAACTGGAGACCGTGCAGGTGCGCAACGCGCGCCAGCAGGGCTGGTCGTGGCAGGAGATCGCCACCGAGCTCGGGGTCAGCAGGCAGGCCGTGCACAAGAAGTACGGGAGGCATTGATGTTCGAGCGGTTCACGAAGGACGCCCGTGATGTGGTGAAGGGGGCGGTCGGGCACGCGGAGGGGACGGGGGCCGAGCGGGTCGGTGCCGAGCATCTGCTGCTGGCCCTGCTCGACCAGGAAGGGAGCCGGGCCTCGTTCGCGCTGGCCGCCCTCGGTGCCGGCGAGCGACGGGAGTCGGTGCGGGCGGCACTGGGGGAGGCCCGGCGGCGGGCCGGGCTGACGCAGGCCGAGACCGACGCCCTCGCCGGGCTCGGCATCGACGTGTCGCAGGTCGTGGCCCGGGTGGAGGAGGTGCACGGGGCCGGGGCGATGTCCGGCGCCCGGAAGGCCGGGAGCCGGTGGTCGGGACACCGCCCCTTCGACCGCGCGGCCAAGGACGTCCTCACGGGCGCCCTGCGCACCGCCACCGCCCTGCGTGACCGCCGCATCGGCGATGAGCACCTTCTGCTCGCCCTGACCGCCCGCCCCGGCGTCCCCGCCGAGGTCCTCGCCGACCACGGCGTGACGTACGAGTCCGTGACCCGGGTCCTCCACGGGGGCGGCGAAGCCAAGGCGGGCTGACGCCGGGACAGGCCCGGTCCGGGGTGAGGTGGCCCGAACCCGGTCCGGCCGGGCCTGGCGAGTCCCCGTCGGGCCTCGTGTGTCCCTGTCGGGCCGGGCTCGTCGGGGTGAGTGGCTCGGAGGGCTTCGGCCCGGTCCGGGCGGGCAGGTCGGTTGTGGGGGGCCGGTCAGGGCCGGCGCGTCCCTGTCGGGCTCGTCAGATGCTCGTCGGGGTGGGTGAGCCCGAGGGCACCGGCCGGTTCGGGTGGGTCGGGTCGGTGCGGGCCCGATCGTGTCCGGTGTGTCCGGCCGGGCCGGGAGGCCTACCGCTCCGGGGTGCGCAGTATCGCCCCGATGTGGGCCGCCGCCGTGGACAGATGGCGGCGGGCGTCGCGGAGCTGGTCCTCCGTGACTCCGTGGTCGCGGGCCGCGTCACGGATGTCGTCCCGGAAGCGGTCCAGCAGGCGGTCCAGGTCGCGGGCCGGGTCACCGGTGGAGTCCGAGGCGTCCTCGTGCGCCCAGGCCGGGGTGCAGTCGGCGGGGAAGTCCTCGGGAGTCCGGGAGTACGACGGCTCCGAGGCCTTGCCCGAGGTCCCCGCGGCGGTGCGGCCGAAGGCGAAGTCCTTGCCGAACTCGCTCATCTCCTTGGCCAGTTCACCGAGGCCCTCACGCAGCCCCGTCGGCCAGTCGCCCCGGGCGAAGTGGTCCTGCACCCGATCCTGGACCTGGCGTGCGATGCGCTGCACCTCCTCCTGTGCCCTGTCCTGGGCCTCCTTGGCCTGACGGCGGGCGCGCTGCGCCTCCTCGCGAGAGCGTCGGCTCTCGTCCTTGGCGCGGCGGGCCTGTTCCTTCCACTCCTGCTTGGCGCGACGCATCTCCTCCTTGGCGGCGTGCCAGGCGTCCTTGTTGCCGAAGACCCCGAAGTCGCCGAAAACGCCTTCCTCCTCGGTGGACGCCCCGCCGGTACGGCTCTGGCGGGCCTTGCCGGCCGCGGCCCGCATCTCGCGGCGCAGATCGCCCGCCGCGCCGCTGACGTCGGCCCGGATCTCGGCGGCCAGCTCGGCGACCGACTCCCGGATCTCCAGCTCCAGGTCGGCCAGCTCGCCGCTGCGGTCGGCCAGTTCGGCGCGGCCGGCGTCCGTGATGGAGTACACCTTGCGGCCGCCCTCGGTGGTGTGGGTGACCAGACCCTCCGCCTCCAGCTTGGCCAGGCGCGGGTAGACCGTGCCCGCCGACGGTGCGTACAGCCCCTGGAAGCGCTCCTCGAGGAGGCGGATCACCTCGTAGCCGTGACGCGGGGCCTCGTCCAGCAGCTTCAGCAGGTAGAGGCGGAGGCGTCCGTGGGCGAAGACGGGAGGCATGTCAGAGCACCTTCTTGTCGGTCGTGCCGGCATTGTCCCCCGAGTCGTCCCGCGGTCCGTGCTCGCCCTCCCCGGCCGGGCGGCGCAGCAGGGCGATGGAGCCGGAGACTGTGGTGGCGCGCAGTTTGCCGCTGCCGGCGCCCAGACGGCCGGTGAGCTTGTGGGCGCCCCACATGCCCTGTACCCGGAGGTCGTCGAAGGCGTTGGAGATCGCGCCGCTCGCGGTGTTGGCCTCCACCTCGGCGTCCGCCGGATACGGCAGCCGGATGGCGATCTCGCCCGAGACGCTGGTCAGTCCGACGTCGGTGGGGCCGTCGGGGTCAAGGTCCACGATCATGGATCCGCTGACCGTGTCCGCCCGCACGGAGGAGCCGGAGCCCTCGACGACGGTGAGGTCTCCGGAGACGGAGGCGAAGCGGAGGTCACCGGTGACGGACTGGGCCTCCACGCTCCCGGACACGGTCTCCGCGCGGACCGGGCCGGACAGGGCGACCAGAGTGGTGTCGCCGGCGACGCCCTTCATCACGGCGGGGCCCCGGATGCCGGAGACCACGGCGCCGGCGCCGACCACACCCACCTCGACCCGGGCCCCGGCCGGGACGGCCAGGGAGACCACCGCGCTGCGGTGCCAGCCCTTGCGGTCCAGCCACTTGAGGAAGCCCTTCCAGGGGAGGTCGTCGTAGGCCACCGTGAGGGTGCCGCCCTTCTGGGTGACCACCAGGGGCGGGCCCTTGATCTCGGAGACCTGGAGGTGGGCGGGGCCTTCGTCGGTGCCCACGATGTTCACGGTGCCGTTGACGACGCGGACGTGCAGGTCGCTCACGGGGGTGTCGAAGGTGAGTTTCGTGGGTTCCGCGACGGACCATTCGGGCATGGGTGGACCTCCTGGGAACGAAGCGGTCGACGACTACGCGGCATATCGCGTCTTACGTGATTCACGATATATCGCGGCAGGGGAAAGTCAAGACACTCGTTCTGGTGATCCGTCGGCTTATGAGGTGTGACCGTGCCGAGGGTGATGTGCGCCGGTGCCGGTGCGGGGCGGGGGCGTTCGCGCAGCCCGGCGTTTGCGGGGTGCCGTCGCGCCCACCCGTGCCGCCCTGCGGCACGACTGCCCGCGGGTGCGTGGGCGTGCAGGTACGTGGGTGCCGCGGGTATCGCGAGTACCGCCGGTATCGCGAGTACCGCGGTTACTCCTCGTCCTCGTCGTCCAGGCGGGCCAGCCAGGTGGCCAGGCGTTCCACCGGGACCTCGAAGTCGGGGTTGAGGTCGACGAAGGCGCGCAGCTGCTCGGCCAGCCACTCGAAGGTGACCTCCTCCTCCCCGCGCCGCTTCTCCAGTTCCTCGATGCCACGGTCCGTGAAGTACATGAGGACAAGGATATGTGCAGGAAAACGGGCGGGCCGCACCCCTTCGGAAGGGATGCGGCCCGCCCGCGTACGGCCTCCGGTTACGCCTCGAAGACCTCGCGCACCAGCTGCTCCTGCTCGGCCTGGTGGCGCTTCGCGGAACCGACCGCCGGGGACGAGCCGTGCGGCCGCGAGATGCGGCGCAGACGCTCGTCGTGCGGGAGGTCGGCGCCGACCGCCAGGTCGAGGTGGTCGATCAGGTTGAGCGCGATGAACGGCCAGGCACCCTGGTTCGCCGGCTCCTCCTGGGCCCACAGGTACTTCTCGGCGTTCGGGTACTTCTTGATCTCCGCCTGGAGCTCCGCACCCGGCAGCGGGTACAGGCGCTCGATGCGGATGATCGCCGTGTCCGTCGCGCCGCGCTTCTGCCGCTCGGCCTCCAGGTCGTAGTAGACCTTGCCGGTCGTGAAGACGACCTTCTTCACCGCGGCCGGGTCGACCGAGGCGTCGCCGATGACCGGGCGGAACTGGCCCGTGGTGAACTCCTCCGCCTTCGAGGCCGCGGCCTTCAGGCGCAGCATCGACTTCGGGGTGAAGACGACCAGCGGCTTGTGGTGCGGGTTGTGCGCCTGCCACCGCAGGAGGTGGAAGTAGTTCGACGGCGAGGTCGGCATCGCGACCGTCATGTTGTTCTGGGCGCAGAGCTGCAGGAACCGCTCCGGGCGGGCCGAGGAGTGGTCCGGGCCCTGGCCCTCGTAGCCGTGCGGGAGGAGCAGGACCACACCGGAGGTCTGGGCCCACTTCTGCTCGGCCGACGAGATGAACTCGTCCACGACCGTCTGCGCGCCGTTGACGAAGTCGCCGAACTGCGCCTCCCACAGCACGAGCGCGTCGGGGCGGGCCAGCGAGTAGCCGTACTCGAAGCCCATCGCCGCGTACTCGGACAGCAGGGAGTTGTAGACGTTCAGCCGCGACTGGTCCTCGGAGAGGTACTGCAGCGGCGTGTACTCCTCGCCCGTGCTGCGGTCGATGATGACCGCGTGGCGCTGGCCGAAGGTGCCGCGCTGGGAGTCCTGGCCGGCGAGCCGGACCGGGACGCCTTCCAGGAGCAGCGAGCCGAGGGCGAGGGTCTCGCCCATGCCCCAGTCGATGGTGCCGTCCTCGACCATCGCCGCCCGGCGCTGCAGCTGCGGCAGCAGGCGCGGGTGGACGGTGATGTGGTCGGGGATGTTGACCTGGGACTCGGCGATCCGCTTGACGACCTCCGTGGTCACCGCGGTGTTCACGGCGACCGGGAACTCGGCCTGCGGGTCCGAGGGCTCGGCCGTCGTCGGCTGCGAGGTGGCCTCGCGGACCTCCGTGAAGACCTTCTCCAGCTGGCCCTGGTAGTCCTGCAGCGCCTGCTCGGCCTCTTCCAGGGTGATGTCGCCGCGACCGATGAGGGACTCGGTGTACAGCTTGCGCACCGAGCGCTTCTTGTCGATCAGGTCGTACATCAGCGGCTGGGTGAAGGCCGGGTTGTCCGACTCGTTGTGACCGCGGCGGCGGTAGCAGATGAGGTCGATCACCACGTCCTTGTTGAACGCCTGGCGGAACTCGAAGGCCAGGCGCGCGACGCGGACCACGGCCTCCGGGTCGTCGCCGTTCACGTGGAAGATCGGGGCCTCGATCATGCGGGCCACGTCCGTGGCGTACATGGAGGAACGCGAGGACTCGGGGGCCGCGGTGAAGCCGACCTGGTTGTTGATGACGACGTGGACCGTGCCGCCGGTGCGGTAGCCGCGCAGCTGCGACATGTTCAGGGTCTCGGCCACCACGCCCTGGCCCGCGAAGGCCGCGTCGCCGTGGATCGCCACCGGCAGGACGGTGAAGTCCGTGCCGCCCTTGTTGATGATGTCCTGCTTGGCGCGGGCGACGCCCTCCAGGACCGGGTCCACCGCCTCCAGGTGCGAGGGGTTGGCGACCAGGGAGACCTTGATCTGCTCGCCGTCCAGGCCGGTGAAGGTGCCCTCGGCGCCCAGGTGGTACTTCACGTCGCCGGAGCCGTGCATCGACTTCGGGTCGAGGTTGCCCTCGAACTCGCGGAAGATCTGCGCGTACGACTTGCCGACGATGTTCGCGAGCACGTTCAGCCGGCCGCGGTGGGCCATGCCGATGACGACCTCGTCCAGGCGGGACTCGGCGGCCGAGTCCAGCACCGCGTCGAGCAGCGGGATGACGGACTCGCCGCCCTCCAGGGAGAAGCGCTTCTGGCCGACGTACTTCGTCTGCAGGAAGGTCTCGAAGGCCTCCGCCGCGTTCAGCCGGCGCAGGATGCGCAGCTGCTCCTCGCGCTCCGGCTTGGTGTGCGAGCGCTCGATGCGGTCCTGGATCCACTTGCGCTGCTTGGGGTCCTGGATGTGCATGAACTCGACGCCGGTGGTGCGGCAGTACGAGTCGCGCAGCACGCCGAGGATGTCGCGCAGCTTCATCAGGGACTTGCCGGCGAAGCCGCCGACGGCGAACTCGCGCTCCAGGTCCCACAGGGTGAGGCCGTGCTCGACGATGTCCAGGTCGGGGTGCTTGCGCTGGCGGTACTCCAGCGGGTCGGTGTCGGCCATGACGTGGCCGCGGACCCGGTAGGAGTGGATCAGCTCGAAGACCCGGGCGGCCTTGGTGACGTCGTCGTCGTGGGAGGTGTCGATGTCCTTGAGCCAGCGGACCGGCTCGTAGGGGATGCGCAGCGCCTCGAAGATCTCGTCGTAGAAGTTGTTCTCGCCGAGGAGGAGGTTCGCGACCGAGCGGAGGAACTCGCCGGAGGCGGCGCCCTGGATCACCCGGTGGTCGTAGGTCGACGTGAGCGTCATGACCTTGGAGATGCCGAGCTTGTTCAGGGTGTCCTGGCTGGTGCCCTGGAACTCCGCCGGGTAGTCCATCGAGCCGACGCCCAGGATCACCGACTGGCCGGGCATCAGGCGCGGCACGGAGTGGACGGTGCCGAGGCCGCCGGGGTTGGTCAGGGAGACCGTGACACCGGTGAAGTCGTCCATCGTCAGCTTGTTGTCGCGGGCGCGACGGACGATGTCCTCGTAGGCCTGCCAGAACTCGAAGAAGTTCAGCGTCTCGGCCTTCTTGATGGCTGCGACGACCAGCTGGCGGTCGCCGTTGGGCTTCACCAGGTCGATGGCCAGACCGAGGTTGACGTGTTCCGGCTTCACCAGGGTCGGCTTGCCGTCCACCCGCGCGAACGAGTGGTTCATCGCCGGCATGGCCTTGATGGCCTGCACCATCGCGTAGCCGATGAGGTGCGTGAAGGAGATCTTCCCGCCCCGGGCCCGCTTGAGGTGGTTGTTGATGACGATGCGGTTGTCGAACAGCAGCTTCACCGGGACCGCGCGCACGGACGTGGCCGTGGGCAGCTCCAGCGAGGCGTCCATGTTCTTCGCCACGGCGGCGGACGGACCGCGCAGGGTGACCTGCTCGGGGCCGGTCCCGGCCCCGCTCGCGGGCTCCGCCTTCGGCTTCGCGGCGGCCGGCTTGGCGGCGGGCGCGGCGGCCTGCGCCGGAGCGGCGGGAGCCTGGGCGGCCGGCTGAGCGGCGGCAGCGGCCTGCGCGGGCGCGGCGGCCTTCGCAGGAGCGGGAGCCTGGGCCGGGGCGGCCGGCTGCGCCGTACTGGTGGAGGTTCCCGCGGCCCCCGCGGCCGCGGTACCCGCCGGAGCCGAGGTCGCAGGCGCGCCCGGCTTGTAGTCGGCGAAGAAGTCCCACCAGGCTCGGTCCACCGAGTTCGGGTCCTGGAGGTACTGCTGGTAGATCTCGTCGACGAGCCATTCGTTGGCACCGAAGGCCGCAGCGGGGTTCTTACCCGCTTGGTCGGTGTCGGTCGAGATGCTCGAGTTACTGGGGGACTGTGGCGACACGGCGTCAACCGCCCTCTTCCGCTTCGCAAGATGATGGACAGCGGAAATAAAGGCTACGCCCCTAAGAGCGAGAAGGTCAGGCCGGGCCCGTCCATCGTCGCGTAAGTCACATCGCGGCAGGTGTTTCGACGCGGGAAATGGCGGGAAACAACCCTGGTTTTGATTCTTCGGGCCGCTTCGGAGATCGCTCGGACGGGCCCGGACGCGCAGCTCGCGCGGGCCTCTGCCTGATCACGCGTGTCCGTCAGCGCGAACATGGATGGATCTTGCGGCTCCGCTTCGAACTTTACGTCAACTTGGTACGGATGACGCTCCCGGAAGAGTGATGAGAATCCGGCAGCCCCGCTCGGATTCGGCCACTCCGATCCGGCCGCCGTGCAGATCGACGGCCCAGCGGGCGATCGCCAGGCCGAGACCGGTGCCGCCGTCGCTGCCCGGACCGTGCGGCCGGTTGACGTTGCCCCGGTTGAACCGCTCGAAGACGCGGTGCCACTCGGTGCGCGGAATGCCGGGCCCCTCGTCCAGTACCTCCAGCTCCAGCGAGTCCGGCCGGTCCCCGCGCCGCGCCCGGACCGTCACCCGGCCGTGCGGCGGGCTGTGCTTGACCGCGTTGTCGATGAGGTTGGCGACGACCTGGTGGATGCGCTCGGGGTCGGCGTGCGCGACGAGCTCCGGCGGCGACACGTCGAGGTGCAGATGGACGTCCGTACGGGTGTGGCTGCCCGATCCGGAGGCCATGCCCGCGCGGGCCGAGGCGACCATGTTGGCCTCCTTCAGCACGCCGGACAGGTACGGCCACACCTCGAACCGCCGCTTCTTCAGCGGCACCACGCCGTTGTCCAGGCGGGACAGGTCGAGGAGCGTCTCCACGAGGCGTCCCAGCCGCTCGGTCTGCTTCAGGGCCGTGCGCATCGTCTCGGGATCGGCCTGCGTGACGCCGTCGACGATGTTCTCCAGCACCGCGCGCAGGCCCGCGATGGGCGTGCGCAGCTCGTGCGAGACGTTGGCGACCAGTTCCTTGCGCTGGCGGTCCTGGGCCTCCAGCTCGTCGGCCATGACGTTGATCGTCCGGGCCAGGTCGCCCAGCTCGTCCCAGCGGTTCTCGCGCACCCGGCGGGTGTAGTCGCCGTGCGAGATGGAACGGGCCACGGCGTTCATGTCGTCCAGCGGCGCGGTGAGCGAGTGCGCCACGAACTGCGTGATCAGCAGCGTGGCGATCATCGAGAAGACCGTGATGAAGCGCAGCTCCGTCTTGGTGTGCACGGCGATCACCGACAGACCGGTGGTGATCAGGACCGACACGACGACCAGCGCACCCAGCTTGGTCTTGATCGAGAACGGGCGTACACCGCCCCAGGGCTGCCGCGCCCCGGGGTTTCTGCGTCCGGCCGGACCGTCGCTCATGGCGTCGGCGTCTCCAGGGCGTAGCCCACGCCGTGCACGGTGCGGATGCGCTCGGCGCCGATCTTCCGGCGCAGCGCCTTGATGTGGCTGTCGACCGTGCGGGTGCCGGAGGCGTCCGCCCAGTCCCACACCTCGGCCAGCAGCTGCTCACGGGAGAGCACCGCGCGGGGGGTGTTCGCCAGGCACACCAGGAGGTCGAACTCGGTGGGCGTCAGGTGGACGTCCTCGCTGCGCACCCGCACCCTGCGCTGCGCGTGGTCGATCTCCAGTTCGCCCAGGCGCAGGATGCCGCTGCGCGGGGTCGTCGCCGCGAGGGCCGCCCGCTCCATGCGGCGCAGCAGTACGTGCACGCGCGCCGCCAGCTCCCGCATGGAGAAGGGCTTCGTCATGTAGTCGTCGGCGCCGACGCCCAGCCCGACCAGCATGTCGGTCTCGTCGTCACGCGCGGTGAGCATCATCACCGGCACCGGCCGCTGGGCCTGCACGCGCCGGCAGACCTCCAGACCGTCGAAGCCCGGCAGCATGATGTCGAGGATCAGCAGGTCGGGCTGCCAGGCCTCCGCCGTGTCCACCGCGGACGGGCCGTCGCCCGCCGTTTGCACCAGGAATCCCTCGGCGCGCAGGCGCGTCGCGATGGCGTCCACGATCGTCGCGTCGTCCTCGACCACCAGGACCCGGCGCTGGGCGCCGGGGGTGGTCGTGGCCGTGCCGTTGTGGGAGGTGTGTGTCTGCTCCATCGCCCGCCCCTGAGGTGTGCTTTTTCCGGAATCCGTGGGGTGATCCGTCGTCTGCGCATCACTGCGATTGACGCTTGAATGATCCGCGTCAGGGCAGCAGCGTACGGGGAGTCACCGTGCCTTTGCTATCCAGGGCGGACGCCGATGTGCACGACGTCCGGAACGCCCCGGGCAACGGGGATCTCTTCGGTACGCACCTGTCGGAACCCGGCATTCCGCAAGGTTCCCTCGAATTCCGGGGACGGCTTCGCCGACCACACGGCGAGTACCCCGCCCGCCCTCAACACCCTTGCGCAGGCAGCCAGTCCGGCCGCCGAGTAGAGCCCGTCGTTGTCCTCGGTGACGGTCCAGCCGGGGCCGTTGTCGATGTCGAGGCAGAGCGCGTCGAACGTGTCCGATGTCTCATTGACGTAACGGACGAGGTCCGTCTCGACGATCTCCGTGCGCGGGTCGGCGAGGGCCTTTACGGAGAGCCGGGACAGCGGCCCCGCGCGGTGCCACTCGATGATCGCCGGTTCGCGTTCCACCACGGCGATCCGGCCCCAGCGGGGCTGCCCGGCGGCGTGTGCGAGCGAGAAGCCGACCCCGAGGCCGCCGATCAGGACGTGCGGGTCCGCCGTGCGCGCGTCGAGGGCGGTCAGGGCGGCGTCGACGAGGCGCCGCTCCGAACGGCCGTCGGAGGTGTCCATCAGGAAGCAGCCGTTGGCGATGATCTGCAGCAGGTCACCGTGCCTGCGCAGCACGACCTCGCCGTACGGGCCCTCGCGGCGGTCCAGGACTTCGGGGGGTTCGGGAATGTCGTACGGGGTGGACATGCGTTCATCCTGGCAGCTTCGTTTTCGCGGCGGTCAGGGGCTTCGGGGCCCCGGGGCGGTGATCGCTCAGAGCGAACGCGGCTTCGGGAACATTCGGTGGCTCACAAGCATTGAGTCGGCATAACTCAACTTGACTGCCGAAGGGGAGATCATGGCTGCTGAGTCCACACCGCTCGCCCTGCCCGTGCTGCCGCTCGACGACGAGGTCGTGCTGCCCGGGATGGTGGTTCCGCTGGACCTGAGCGATTCCGAGGTGCGCGCCGCGGTGGAGGCCGCCCAGGCCGCCGCCGGAACGGCGTCGGGAAAGCCCAAGGTGCTGCTGGTGCCACGCGTCGACGGGACCTACGCCGCCACCGGCGTGCTGGGCACGATCGAGCAGGTCGGCAGGCTGGCCGACGGCGATCCGGGCGCCCTGATCCGCGGCCGGGGCCGCGTGCGGATCGGCGCCGGGACCACCGGGCCGGGCGCGGCGCTGTGGGTGGAGGGCACCCGCATCGACGAGACGGTGCCGGAACCGCTGCCGGGGCAGGTCACCGAACTGGTCAAGGAGTACAAGGCGCTCGCCACCGCCTGGCTGCGCAAGCGCGGCGCCTGGCAGGTCGTCGACCGGGTCCAGGCCATCGACGACGTCTCCGCGCTCGCCGACAACTCCGGCTACTCGCCGTTCCTGACCACCGAGCAGAAGGTCGCCCTGCTGGAGACCACCGACCCGGTGGCCCGGCTGAAGCTCGCCACCCAGCAGCTGCGCGACCACCTCGCCGAGCAGGACGTCGCCGAGACCATCGCCAAGGACGTCCAGGAGGGCGTCGACAAGCAGCAGCGCGAGTTCCTGCTGCGCCGCCAGCTCGAAGCCGTCCGCAAGGAACTGCGGGAACTCAACGGCGAGCAGGGGGGTGAGGAGTCCGACGACTACCGGGCCCGCGTCGAGGGCGCCGACCTGCCGGAGAAGGTCCGCGAGGCCGCGCTCAAGGAGGTCGACAAGCTGGAGCGCTCCTCCGACCAGTCGCCCGAGGGCTCCTGGATCCGCACCTGGCTCGACACGGTCCTGGAGATGCCGTGGAACGAGCGCACCGAGGACGCCTACGACATCCAGGGCGCCCAGGCCGTGCTGGACGCCGAGCACGCGGGCCTGGCGGACGTGAAGGAGCGGATCACCGAGTACCTGGCGGTGCGCAAGCGGCGCAGCGACCGGGGTCTGGGCGTCGTCGGCGGACGACGCGGGGGTGCCGTACTGGCCCTCGTGGGCCCGCCCGGCGTCGGCAAGACCAGCCTCGGTGAGTCCGTCGCCCACGCGATGGGCCGGAAGTTCGTCCGCGTCGCCCTCGGTGGCGTCCGCGACGAGGCCGAGATCCGCGGCCACCGCCGTACGTACGTCGGCGCGCTGCCCGGCCGGATCGTGCGGGCGATCAAGGAGGCCGGGTCGATGAACCCGGTCGTGCTCCTCGACGAGATCGACAAGGTGGGGTCGGACTTCCGCGGCGACCCGGCCGCGGCCCTGCTCGAAGTCCTCGACCCGGCGCAGAACCACACCTTCCGGGACCACTACCTGGAGGTCGAGCTCGACCTGTCCGACGTCGTGTTCCTCGCCACGGCCAACGTCCTCGAAGCCATCCCGGAGGCCCTGCTCGACCGCATGGAGCTGGTCCGTCTCGACGGCTACACCGAGGACGAGAAGGTCGTCATCGCCCGCGACCACCTGCTCCCGCGCCAGCTCGAGCGCGCCGGGCTGGACAAGGACGAGGTCACGATCGACGAGGGCGCCCTGCGCAAGCTGGCCGGCGAGTACACGCGCGAGGCCGGCGTGCGCACCCTGGAGCGGTCCGTCGCGCGGCTGCTGCGCAAGATCGCGGCCCAGCACGAACTGGGGGAGCGGGAGCTTCCGCTCACCGTGACGGATGCCGACCTGCGGGACCTGATCGGCCGGCCGCACCACGTGCCCGAGTCCGCCCAGGACCCGGCCGAGCGCCGCACCGCCGTCCCCGGTGTCGCCACCGGGCTCGCGGTGACCGGCGCCGGCGGGGACGTCCTCTACGTGGAGGCGTCCCTGGCCGACCCGGAGACGGGCGCGGCGGGGCTGACCCTGACCGGCCAGCTGGGCGACGTGATGAAGGAGTCCGCGCAGATCGCGCTGAGCTTCCTGCGCAGCCACGGGGCCGAGCTGGAGCTGCCGGTGGGCGACCTGAAGGACCGGGGCGCGCACATCCACTTCCCGGCGGGCGCGGTGCCCAAGGACGGCCCGAGCGCGGGCGTCACGATGACCACCGCGCTGGCCTCGCTGCTCTCCGGCCGGCTGGTCCGCACGGACGTGGCGATGACCGGTGAGGTCTCGCTGACCGGGCGGGTGCTGCCGATCGGCGGGGTGAAGCAGAAGCTGCTCGCCGCGCACCGCGCGGGGATCACCACCGTGATCATCCCCAAGCGCAACGAGCCCGACCTGGACGACGTCCCGGCGGAGGTGCTGGACAAGCTCGACGTCCACGCCGTCACCGACGTCCGCCAGGTCCTGGAACTGGCGCTGTCGCCGGCCACCCACGGCGCGGCGTCCGAGGTTCCGGTCGCCGCGTGACGGAGGTGATCGGATGAGGGAGGGCCCGGGTCCCGTGAGGGCCCGGGCCTTCACCTCGTTCGGGGCCGGTCAGCCCAGCGCGAAGGTCCGCACCCGGTCCAGGGTGCCGTTGAAGAGGTCGTGGTCGCCGACGGTCGGCCCGGTCGAGGTGTACTGCCACATCGTGTACGTGCCCCAGCCGGCGGGCAGTTCGCCCACGGTGGAGGCGTACCGGGCGATCCACAGCGGAGTGGTGGCGGCGAAACCGGCGTAGTTGCCGGTGCACTGCTTCCACCAGCTGGTGGCCGTGTAGAGGACGGCGTTCCGGCCGGTGCGGTACCGGTACTGGTCCAGGAAGTCGCGGATCCAGCTCACCATCGCGCTCTGCGACTTGCCGTAGCAGGCGTCGCCGTACGGGTTCCACTCGATGTCGAGCACGCCCGGCAGGGTCCGTCCGTCCGCGGACCAGCCGCCGCCGCGGTCGACGAAGTAGTCGGCCTGGGCGGCGCCGCTCGCCGTGTCGGGCGTGCCGAAGTGGTAGGCGCCGCGGACCATGCCGACGTCGTAGGAGCCGTCGTACTGCTGGGGGTGGTACGGGTTGGTGTAGTACGTCCCCTCCGTGGCCTTGGCGTAGGCCCAGCGGACGCCGCTGTTCCACAGGGTCGTCCAGGCGACGTCACCCTGGTGGCTGGAGACGTCCACGCCCTCCGTCCGGGTGGTGCGGACGGTGGGGAGTCCGCCGCGGCCGTCGTGGGCGAGCACGCCCATGCCCATGTGGGCGGAGCCGCGCGGAGGGGCACTGGGAGCGGATTCGGCCGCGACGGCCGGGCGGGGGAGGGAGAGCACCGCGAGCAGGACCGCGCCGGCGGTCGCGAGCGCGCGTATGCGGGGGAGGCCGGATCTGTGCACAGGCATGACGCATCTCCGAAAGGTCGGTGTGGGGCGAACCCGGAACGTGACCCACGTCCCATGTGGTGGGCATGCCACGCAATCGCCCGGTAAGGAAATTGCGCACGTGGACCACGGCGGGGGCGGGACGTCCTCCCCACTGTCCGAAAGACGTGGGAGGTGTCCCCGGCCGCCGTTGGTCTACGCCTGCGAAATACTGGTGGAGCTGCGGCGACGTCGCCACTTGGCGGGAAACGTGCCGGACCGGAAAACCGAAGCAGGGGCAGACGTGCACGAAGACGGACCCGGCGGCGAAGAGCACGCCGCCTCCCCAGAACCCGCGCCGGGTGTGGACCAGCCCGGATTCCTCGCGCTGGAACGCGAGTTGACGGTGCTGCTGCGGCGCGCCCGGGCCAGCCAGGGGGAGATGGCCCGCGCGGTCCATCCCGACCTGGAGCCGTCCGCGTACGGGCTGCTGGTCCGTCTGGATGAGTGCGGCCGGCAGCGGGCCACCGAGCTCGCCGCCTACATCGGCGTCGGCAAGGCCACGATGTCGCGCCAGCTGCGCGCGCTGGAGGAGCTCGGCCTCGTCGCCCGTGAGCCGGACCCGGCCGACGGCCGCGCCTGGCTGATCGCCCTCACGCAGGAGGGCCACGCACGGGTCCGCCGGGTCCGCGAGGCCCGCCGCGCGCGCTACGCCGGCCGGCTCGCCGACTGGGACCCCGCCGAGGTCACGGAACTCGCCCGGCTGCTGAACCAGCTGAACCGGAGCGCGGAGAAGTGACCCCGTACGGAGTACCGCTAACGGGGTGACAGCTCGGCGTACACCACCGTCGCGTCGTCGTGCGTCTTGCCGCGACGCGGCGGTACCCGGTCCGTGTCCGCCCGTTCCAGGGACCGCACCCGGTCCACCAGGGACCGGGCGCCCTCCTCGCGGACCAGCGTGAGGCAGTCCGCCCAGTCGCCCTCGTGGAACCTCTCCACCCAGCGCGCCGCACCGTCCGTCAGGGCGGCCAGGGCGCGCACCTCGCCGCGCGGCAGTGAACCGGTGACCGCGCGGGAGGCCACCGAGGGATCCGCCGCCGCCGTGAAGAAGCCGCCCTCCTTGTTGCGCAGCGTGGTGTCCACCAGGACGTGACTGGCCAGGGCCGAGCGGGGCAGCCGGTCCAGCCGGTCGTCCAGCAGCGGGGTGACCGTGCCGCCGGGGGACTCGACGAGCAGGGCCGAGTCGGACAGCACCAGGTAGTCCACCGAGGCCGGTGACCAGCGGGCCAGCGCCACCGTTGCCTGAGGCGTGCGGGGGTGAGAAAGGTCACAGGTCGCCGCGTGGCTCGCGGCGGTACGCGCGAGGGCCCGGGACAGCAGCTCGACCAGGGGAACATCCGGGAGGGAAACGGTCAGTTCGGTCAGCGCCCCGCCCAGCCGCGCGGTGAACCAGGGCACGGAATGAAGGCATCCGCCGCCGTCCCCCGGCGGCGTGACCCCGTCCAGCACCACGAGCGAACCACCCTGCCCGGAGGCCGGAAGCCCGACGCCCGCGAAGTCCTCGTTGGGGCGGCCGGGATCACCGGGCTCCGAAACAAGCTCCGTACGCATCCCGCCAGTCTGCACGAGCTCTCCACGAGGGCCGCGAAAGGCCTTCGCCGATCACCGGATCCCCGCAGCCGCGCAGGTCAGACGCCTGTTTTGGGAGGGAATGCAGTGCTCCGGGAAGACGTGGCGGCGAATATTGCCACCGCCCGCCGCAGACGTCCAACCGGCGTGCCGCGCGGGGCCGCTGCGCGAGGCGACGGAACTTGCCCCCCAACTCACCTCCGGGGTTCACTCCTTCGAGTGGCGGGTCAGGCGATGCGCATCCACTGTCCACGGTCACTGGGAGGGTCGGGGAGCGATGGGGGCGCCTCGCTGTCCGAGCACGGTCAAGAGCTCGGGGTGAACGCCCGCACCCGTTGACGGAGCGTCACCCGGATCCACGGGTACACGAGTCAGGAATGCGAGCACCGGTGCAGAAGTCGCGGCCTCGTCGCAAAGGCAAGCAGACGACCCCCACGGGGGACGCTGAGCAGACGCCCACCGTCGGCAGGGGTCGCCCCACCCACGTACGCAACCGGCTCATCGTCGCCGTGGCCGTGGTGGCCGCCGCGATCGCCGCGGCCGGGGCGCCCTCCGTACTCACGGCCTCCGGGCAGCTCAAGGACGCGCAGGACCTGGTGACGCTCGCCGAGCAGACCCAGGACGCCCTCACCCTGGCGCACTCCCTCGCTGACGAGCGCGACGAAGTCGTCCCCTACATCGCGGCCGGCCGCCCCAAGTCCAAGGCGCCCTCCGAGGAGCACAGCGCCCGCGTCGACCGGCAGGTCGAGGAACTGCGGGCCGACACGGACATCACGCAGGAGCTGCACGAGGGCCTCGACGCCGTCGCCGCCGTGCGCAGAGCGGCGCTCACGGGCAAGAGCAGCGCTCTCGAAGCGCATCAGGCGTACTCCACCGCCATCACGCGACTGCACCGGCTCGCCGAACAGCTGGCGGAGCGGACCCCGCCCCGCGCCGGCTCCGGCGCCCACGCGCTCACCGAGCTGGACTCCGCCGTCCAGCAGGCCGCCGCCACCCGCGGACTGCTGCTCGCCGCGCTGAACGTGCCGAGCACCACCCGGACCGTGATCGACCCGGTCACCGGCCTGCCGTCCACCACCACCAGCTCCTCGGACGCCGACACCGAGCGGCGCGACGCGCTGACCGCCGCCGCGCTCCAGGCCCGGCTCCGCTCCGACGCGGCCCTCGCCGACTTCCGCGAGACCGCGCCCAAGACCGCCCGCACCTCCTACGACTCCACGGTCACCGGCGCCGAGGTCGAGACCGCGGAGAAGTACCTGGCACGCCTCACCGACGAGCCGACGCTCTCCGACGACGACCTCGACACCGGTGTCAAGAAGCTGCAGGCCGCGCTCACCGCGCGGATCGAGACGATGCGCGGGGTGGAGTCCGCCCTCTTCGACAAGCGCACCAAGGACCTCGCCCAGCTGCGCAACGACGACGTCACCGCGCTGGAGATCCGGATCGCGCTCCTCGGCGCCCTGATGCTGCTCGCGATCGGCATCGCCACGGCGATGGCCCGCACCCTGACGCGTCCGCTGTCGGTGCTGCGCCGGGGCTCCGCCCGTCTCGCCGAGGCGGAGGACCCCACCGGCCAGGAGCCGGTCGCCTTCACCGGCCGCAACGACGAGTTCGCCCAGGTCGTCCGCTCCGTCAACGCCCTGCACGCGCACGCCGCCGCCCTCGCCGGGCGGATCGCCACGCTGGAGGCCGACCGCAAGCATCTCGTCGGCCAGCGCCAGAAGATGGCCGACGCCCGCGAGGAGCTGCGCACCGAGCTCGCCGAGACCGCCGCCCATCTGGAACGGCTGCGCACCGGCATCGGCGGTACGTTCGTCAGCCTGGCCCTGCGCACCCTCGGACTGGTCGAGCGCCAGCTCGGCGTCATCGAGGGGCTGGAGGAGCGGGAGGACGACCCGGACCGGCTGGCCACCCTGTTCAAGCTCGACCACTTCGCCACGGTGATGCGCCGGCACAGCGAGAACCTCCTGGTCCTCGCCGGCACCGAGCACGTGCAGCACACGGCGGGCCCGGTTCCGCTGGTGGACGTCGTACGGGCCGCGGTCAGCGAGATCGAGCGGTACGAGCGGGTCCGTATCGCCGCGCTGCCGCCGCACGCGCACATCGCCGGGTTCGCCGCGGACGACCTGTCCCACCTGCTGGCCGAGCTCATGGAGAACGCCACCTCGTTCTCCCCGCCCGACCTGCCCGTCGAGGTCTCCGGCTGGCTGCTGGAGAACGGCGAGGTCATGCTCTCCGTCCAGGACGAGGGCATCGGCATGACCGGGGAGCGGCTGGAGCGGCTCAACTCCCGGCTGTCCGACTTCGACCCGGAGGCCACGTACGACGCGGAGGCCGAGGACGGCCTCGGTCTCGGCCTGTACGTCGTGGCCCGGCTCGCCCACCGGCACGGGGTGCGGGTCCGGCTGCGCGAGCAGAAGCAGGGCGGCATCGCCGCGGTCGTCGTCCTCCCCGATCCCCTCCTGGCGCCCGCCGCCCCCGGCGCGGTGCCCGCCTCCGTCGCCGGCGGCGCCCCCACGTACTCCCTGCCGGGCGCCGACGCCGAGGCCAACTCCAACGTCCTCCACGGCCGCGAGGAGTCGGACGACCCGCTGGTCGCCCTGGCGGAGAAGGCGGTACGCCGGCAGGAGACGGACGGTGGGGAGACACCGGGCGAACCGACCGGGACGGAGGGTTCTGCCGGAGAGGTGGAGGATCCCGCGCCCGGTGACGCGGACGAGTCCTCGACTGCCCTCGCGGAGGAACCGGCGGAGAGCCCCGTCGGGCGGCCTGGGGAGACCCGTGCCGGGGAGATCCGTGCCGAGGACGCCGGCGAGTCGGCGGCGAGTGGTGCCGGCCGGCCGGTGGAGGCGGAGACCCCTGCCGGAGAGGTGAGGGATTCCGCGCGGGAGCGCGCGGGGCACGAGGACGCGGAGGGCGCCGACGCGCCGTCCGAGCGGCCCGCCGAGATCACGATGGAGCTGCTGATCCCGGCCCAGCCGGAGGCGGCCGACGAGCCGGAAACCGCCCGGGACCACGGGACCGACGCCGACCACACCGAACGCACGGCCGTTCCCGGCGCCCGGGGAGCCGGGACCGGCGACACCGCCGGTTCCGACGCCGTACCCCCTGCCGAGCCCGGTACCGACGCCTCCGGCCGGCCGGAGGGCGAGAGCGTTCGCCCGGGAGCGGGTCACGCGGGCGGAAACGACGCCTCGTCCGGGGGCGCGGGCACCACTCCGCAGCCGTTCGGCGTGGGTGCGGACGACGCCGTCCGCCCGGGCGCCGGTCACGCGGCCGGAGACGAGGAGGCCCCTTCCGGTGCCGCGAGCGGGCCGGTCGGCGAGGACACGGAGGGCGCCGCCCACCCGGCCGCGGCCCACAGGGACGTACCCGGAGCGGACGCCGGGTCCGAGGAGAACGCCGGAACGGATGCCGGGCCCGAGAGCCGGCCCACAGCGGCCACCGCCCCCGGGGGCGGCCCCGCAGCCGAAGCCGGGAACCCGGCAGGGCTCCCGCGACGGCCGGACGCCGCGTCCGAGGGCGGCACCGGCGCGGAGCACACGCGCGTCGCCGACGGGGACGAGGACGGGGCCGGGGAACCGGTCACGGCCAAGGGGCTGCCCAAGCGCACGCCGAGGATCACCGCGCCCACCGCGGCCCCGCGCCCGCGTGCCGGAGCCGTGGACGCCGAGGCCCTGCGCCGCCGGCTCGGCGGTTTCCGCCGGGGGGCGGACGCCGGGCGCCGGGACGTCGAGGCGGAACTCGCCGAACGGGCCGGTGGCCACCAGGCGCCGTCCGGCCCGGCCGCCACATCCGAAGAGACCACGGGGGGCACAGTCGAGGAGGCAAGCAGTTGACCGCGACCGGTACTGTCGGACTGAGCAGTGAGGCCCGCAACCTGCACTGGCTGTTGAGCAACCTCGTCGAGGAGGTGCCCGGCATCCTCTCCGTCGCGGTGGTCTCCTCCGACGGTCTGCTCCTGCTCTCCTCCGACGACTCCAGGAACACCTCCGCCCGTGACGCGCGGAGCACGAGGCGCACCGGTCCCCGCGGCTCCGCCGCCGACCTGGCCACCGTCGTCTCCGGCATCGGCAGCCTCACCGTCGGCGCCTCGAAGCTGATGGACTTCGGTCCGGTCAAGCACACGATGGTGGCGATGGACGAGGGCAGCCTGTTCGTGATGGCCATCAGCGACGGCTCCCTGCTCGGCGTGCACGGCTCCGCGGACTGCGACATGAGCGTGGTGGCCTACCACATGGCCCTGTTCGTCGGCCGCGCCGGCCATGTCCTGACGCCGGAACTCCGCAGCGAGCTGCGCCAGTCCCTGGAGAACGAGTCCACCGGGAGTCGCCGATGAGCAAGCCCAGGAAACACCTCCCGGTCCGCGGCGGCGACCGCAAACCCGCCCGGGTCCGCCCCTACTCGCTCACCGGCGGCCGCACCCGCTTCGGCCACGTCCTGCTCGTCGAGACGTTCGTCGGCGCCACCGCCGCGCTCGAAGCCGCCGAGGAGCGCAAGGAGCTGACGAACGGCAACCTCACCTCCCGCGTGATGCCGGAGATGCGGGCCATCGTCGAACTGTGCCGCCGCATGCGAACGGTGGCCGAGATCGCCGCGCTGCTGAGGATGCCGCTCGGCGTGGTCCGCGTCCTCCTGAGCGACCTCGCGGACCAGGGAAAGATCCGTGTCTACGGAACGGGAACCGGCCACGGCACGGGCCGCCCGGACCGCGCGCTGCTGGAAAGGGTGCTGAGTGGACTCCGCCGTCTCTGACGCCGCTCGCGGTGTCTCCCCGCTCGTCGAGGACGACGAGCCCCTGCTGCCCTGGCAGAAGGACCGCACCCGCGCACCCGTCGCCACGAAGATAGTGGTGGCGGGCGGTTTCGGCGTCGGCAAGACCACGCTGGTCACCACGGTCTCGGAGATCACGCCCCTGGAGACCGAGGCGCTGATGACCGAGGCGAGCGTGGAGCACGACGACCTCACCGCCACGCCGGACAAGCTCACCACCACCGTGGCCATGGACTTCGGCCGCATCACGCTCGACGACGACCTGGTGCTCTACGTCTTCGGCACCCCCGGTCAGCAGCGGTTCTGGTTCATGTGGGACGACCTGGTGCGCGGCGCGATCGGCGCCGTCGTGCTGGCCGACACCCGCCGTCTGAAGGACTGCTGGCCGGCCCTGGACTACTTCGAGAGCTGCGGACTGCCGTACGTCGTCGCGGTCAACCACTTCGACGGCAGCGAGCGGTTCGCCCCCGAGGACGTGCGGGAGGCGTTGACGATCCCCGCGCACATACCTGTCATGATCATGGATGCGCGCCGCCGGATCTCGGTCATCGAGACCCTCCTGTCCCTCGTGGGCCACGCGCTCGACGAAACCCCCGAGTAGTCCCCCGAGCAGTCCCCGAGCAGCCCTCTTAGGAGCGTCCCCCGTATGCGGAAGATACTCGTCGTCGGAGCCGGCCAGTCCGGTCTCCAGTTGGCCCTCGGCCTCCAGTCGCACGGGTACGAGGTCACCCTGATGTCCAACCGGACCGCGGACGAGATCCGCAGCGGACGGGTGATGTCGACGCAGTGCATGTTCCACACCGCCCTGCAGCACGAACGCGACCTCCAGCTGAACTTCTGGGAGTCCCAGGCCCCGAAGATCGAGGGACTCGGCGTCTCGGTCGCGGCTCCCGGCTCCTTCGACCCGGGCCCGTCGCAGCGCGCGATCGACTGGCTGGGCCGGCTCGACGGGTTCGCGCAGTCGGTGGACCAGCGCGTGAAGATGGCCGGCTGGATGGAGACCTTCGCCCAGCGCGGCGGCCAATTGGTCATCCACGGCGCGGCGGTCGGCGACCTCGACTACTTCTCCCGCACGTACGACCTCGTGCTCGTCTCGGCGGGCAAGGGCGAGCTCGTCCAGATGTTCGCCCGCGACCCGGAGCGCTCCCCGTACAGCGAGCCGCAGCGCGCCCTCGCCGTGGCCTACGTCCACGGCCTCGGCCCGCGTCCGGAGCACCCGGACACGGAGGCGGTCCGCTGCAACCTGGTCCCCGGGGTCGGCGAGATGTTCGTCATGCCGACCCTCACCACCTCGGGCCGCGCCGACATCCTGTTCTGGGAGGGCATACCCGGCGGCCCGCTGGACGCCTTCAAGGACGTCAAGGACCCGGCGGAGCACCTCTCCCTGACCCTGGAACTCATGGAGAGGTTCCTCCCCTGGGAGTACGCGCGGGCCACCAAGGTCGAACTGACCGACGCCGGCGCCACCCTCGCCGGCCGCTACGCCCCCACCGTCCGCACCCCGATCGGCCGGCTGCCCTCCGGCGGCCTCGTCCTCGGCGTCGCCGACGTGGTCGTCGCCAACGACCCGATCACAGGACAGGGCTCCAACTCCGCCTCCAAGTGCGCCGCCTCCTACCTCGCCTCGATCCTGGAGCACGGGGAGAAGGAGTTCGACGAGACCTGGATGCAGGGCACCTTCGACCGCTACTGGGAGACGGCCCGGCACGTCACCAAGTGGACGAACGCCATGCTCGCCCCGCCGCCGGAGCACGTCCTGAACCTGATCGGCGCGGCCGGGCAGCTCCAGCCGGTCGCCGACCGCTTCGCCAACGGCTTCGACGACCCCGCCGACTTCGAGAACTTCTTCTACGACCCGAAGAAGACCGAGGGCTACCTGATGGAGGTCTCGGGCGCGTCCGGCGCGTGAGCGGAGCCGTACCCCTCGTCGGACCCCTCCGTCGTCCCCTCGGGGAGCTCCGGCGGCACGTACCGCCGCAGCGGCTCCCCGGCCGGGTCGGGGCGTACGGCGCCCAGCACCGGGTTGGCCGCGATCGGGGAGACCTTGATCCGCGCGCCGGGCCGGGGCGCCTGCACCACCATGCCGTCGCCGAGGTAGAGGGCGACGTGCGTGGCCTCCGGGAAGTACACGACGAGGTCCCCCGGCCGCAGCTCCGCCAGCGGCACCCGCTCCAGCCGGACCCACTGCTCCTGGCTGGTCCGGGGGATCGGCGTCCCGGCGGCGCCCCACGCCTTCGACGTCAGCCCCGAGCAGTCGTACGCGGCGGGCCCCTCCGCGCCCCACTGGTACGGCTTCCCGAGCTGCGCCACGGCGTGGCGCACGGCCCGTTCACCGGCAGCCGAGGGAGGAGCGCCGCCGCCGCCCAGCGCGCCGGAGGTCACCAGCTCCTCCTGTGCCTCGGCCACCGTGTCCCGTTCCAGCTCGGCCAGCGCGGTGAGCTGCTCGGCGGTGAGCGAGGCGAGGAGTTCCTCGACCGCGCGGAGCCGTTCGAGGACCTCGTCCCGCTCCTCCTTGCGCCGCTCGGTGAGGGCGAGCCGGGCGTCGAGGGCCTTGCGTGCCCGGCGGGCCAGCGCGTCGGCCTCCTTCTCGGCGCCGGTCAGCCGACCCACCGTCTCCGCCCGCTCCCGCGCCAGCTGCCCGATCACGTGTCCCTGGTCGAGCGCGCGCTGCGGATCGCGCGCGAGCAGCAGCCGTACGTACGGGGAGAGACCGGTGACGCTCTGGTACTGCTGGCGGGCCAGCCGTCCGGCGGCGCCCCGGCTGTCGTGCAGGGAGAGCCGGGTGCGGGCGAGGGCCCGGTCCAGCCGCCCGGCCTCGGCGCGCTGCCTCCGCAGCCGTTCCTCGGTGGCGTTGTAGGTCTCGGTGGCCTTCCCGGCCTCCCGGTACAGGGTCCGAAGCTCCGTCAGCAGCTCGGCGACGGAACGCTCGCCGGTGCCGCCGCCCGGTTCCGGGACGGCCGCCGCGGGCGCGGGCGCGAGGGCGGCCCCGGCCGCCAGCGCCGCCGTGCACACCAGGCGCAGAAGCTTTCCTGACACACCATCACCTCCGACGCGGGGCGGCTCGTCCGCTCCGCATCGCGAGCATCGGGCGGGTACGCGCGGTCCGCTCGCCGAGTGTGCGCGGTTCGGCGCAACCCGGTCACCCGTCGGCGTCGTCCGGCTTGCCCTTCGGCGTGGCGTCCGGACCGGGCGCGGCCTTCGACCACGGCCACCTCCGGCGGTCGCCGGCCCGCCCCGTGGGGTCGTACAGGTACTTCCAGCCCCGGGTCAGCCCGGTCCGTGCGCTCTGCGCCCGGGGCACCCGCCGGTAGACCAGCACGGTGGGCGGGCCGCCGTCCGGGGCCGGGACGGGGATGCGGTACGTCTTCGGCGGGTGCCCGGTGATGCCCAGCAGCACGGGCAGGACGCGCCCGTCCATGGGTCCGCCCTCGAACGGGGTGTCTTCGCTCTTCACACCCTCAGTGTCGGCGATGCGCGGGCCGTCAGAGGTCCGCGGCCAGCGCCTGTACCAGCTCATCGGTCTGCGCGTCGCGCCGCGCGGTCACCGTGAGCACCGCCACGAACTGCTCCACGAGCCAGTCCCGCAGTTCGTCCACGGGCGGCTGCTTGTCCTCGTCGAGCCAGATCAGGGAGGCCGCCTCCACGGCGGTGATCCACATCCGGATCGTCATCCGCAGCCGGGGTCCGGGCCCGGCGACCCCGAGGTGGCTGAGGATGTGCTCGGCGGCGGCCCGCCGCACGCCGTCCACGATCGCGGTCGTACGGGAGGTCTCCACGACGCTCCCGCCCTGGAGCAGCGCGCTGAACCCGGCGTCGTGCCGGCCGACGAAGGCGAGGTAGCGGTCGAGGGCCCGGGACAGCCGGAGCAGCAGCGGGCCCTCGTGCGGCTCGTCGAAGCAGTGCCGCAGCTCGTCGGCGGCGGACATCAGGGCGGCCTCGTACAGCTGCTGCTTGCCGCCCGGGAAGTACCGGTACACCAGGGGACGTGACACGCCGGCCGCCTCCGCCACGTCGTCCAGGGAGACGTCCTCCGGGACGCGGTGGGCGAAGAGGGAGAGCGCGGCTTCGAGCAGTTGGCTGCGGCGTTCCTCGACGCTGAGCCGCCGGTAGGCGGGGGTGGAGGCCTGCGGGGTCATGCCCGCAGGGTATCCGCCCGCCCGTCTACGCGAGCAGTCCCGACGACTTCCACAGCCGTCGTCCGGCCCCGCGCAGCACGCCGATGTCGTCGAGGAAGTCGGTGAGCTTCCTCGCCCCCTGCCGCATCACGTCCCGCCGGTGTCCGCTCGCCCTGACCTGGGCGACGGCCGCACGCCTGTCGAGACCGACGTTCGTGTACACCTCGGGGTTCACGAAGGCCCCGGAGAACACCCGGGCGAACTCTCCGGAGGTGACCCGGGTGAACTCCTGAGACCACTTCGGGGCGGTCACCATCTGGCGGCGCAGCTCCTCACGGGCGTAGCGCACGTGCCGCGCCTCCTCGACGACGTGGATGCGCGTGACGCCCCGGATCAGCGGCTGGACCCGCTCGTCCGGGAAGGTCAGCCGCTGCATCCAGTCCAGGACCTCCTCGCCGAGCAGGGTCGCGGTGAAGGAGCCGGGAGTGGTGGAGATCGTCTTGAAGAGGCGGCCGAGGTTCTGGTGGACGCGGCTCACCGGGTACCAGGGGGTGCCGCCGCGGGTGACCAGCCGGGCGAACATCTTCGAGTGCCGGCACTCGTCCTCGATCTCGGTGAGGGCGTAGCGCACGTGCGCGCTCGTGGCGGCCTTGTCGTAGACGTGCCGGACCAGCAACTGCATCAGGATCAGCTCGAACCAGATGCCCAGCGAGGCGAGCGCGGCGGCCTCGTGCCGCGAGAGCAGGAGGCGCTGCTCCTCGCTCATCCGCTTCCACATCGGGGTGCCGTACAGCGACACCAGCTCCGGTGGCCAGAACCACTTGCCCTCTTCGAAGGGCGCGTCCCAGTCCAGCTCCTCGTCCGGGTCGAAGGAGTGCCTGGCGGAGGCGTCGAGCAGCCGCTGGGCCACCTGCTCCCGGTCCTTGAGCAGCCCGAGCGCGTCCCGCAGGCCATCGAGGGCGTCGGCTTCCGACAGGGTCGTCATGGCGGTTCCACCTCGGGGCGTCTCGGGTTACCGGCGGGTCACCCATTTATGAGACTGCCTGTCAGCAAGGTCGTCAATCCCTCGGGCACGACTTGTCGACGACCGGTCCACCGGGTGGACGCGTCAATGGCGCGCCCCGGATCACCTCTTGGAGCGTCGTCTCGGCGTTCGTCCTGGGTACGCTGACGGTACCGGTCAGACTGCAGCACATGGGAGCGATCATGAGCGCCGCACGCGACTACGGGCTGGACGACGACTACGAGTGGCCTCGTCCGCCGGTGGGTGGCTGGACGGCGGACGACCTCGACGAGCTTCCCAACCTGCCTCCGCACACGGAGCTGATCGACGGGAGCCTCGTCTTCGTGAGTCCGCAGACCAACTTCCACTCGCGCGTCATCCGCCTCCTGGACAACGCTCTGCTGGCTCAAGCGCCGGACGAGCTTGATGTCCAGCGTGAGATGACCATCAAGCTCAACCAGCGCAACCGCCCGGAACCCGACATTCTGGTCTTCAAGGCGGACGCCGATACCGGCCCGGGCCAGACCTGGTACCGGCCGGAGGACGTCGTGCTCGCCGTCGAGGTCGTTTCCAAGGACTCGGAGGAGCGAGACCGTGAAGCGAAGCCGCGGAAGTACGCGACCGCGGGCATCCCGCACTACTGGCGCGTCGAGCAGAACGACGGACTCCCCGTGGTCTACGTCTACGAACTGGACCCCATGACCAAGTCGTACGTACCGATGGGCATCTTCCACAACCGGCTCAAGCTCACCGTCCCGTTCCCGATCGACATCGACCTCACCGCCGTCGACCGCCGCCGCTGATCGAACAGGCTGCCCCGCCTACGACTTCAGCACCGCCTCCATCACCGCCCGCGCGATCGGCGCCGCCGTCCCGCCGCCGCTGATCTCCCGCCGGTTCGCCGCCGCGTCCTCGACCACCACCGCGACCGCCACCTTCGCCTCCATGTCCGCACCGCCCTGCGCCCAGGAGATGAACCAGGCGTACGGCGTACCGGAGTTGCCCAGCCCGTGCTGGGCGGTGCCGGTCTTGCCGCCGACGATCGCGCCGGGGATCGCGGCCTTCGTGCCGGTGCCGTCCTCCACCACGCCCCGCATCAGCTCCCGCATCCGTGTCGCCGTCGTCGGATGCATGGCCCACCGCACCGGACGCGAACCCGCCGTCGACATCGTGCCGCCGCCCGCCCGCGTGGTCCGCTCCACCAGATACGGCTCCCGTACCTGCCCGCCGCCCGCCACGGCCGCCGCGACCGTCGCCATCTGCAGCGGTGTCGCCCGGGTGTTGTACTGCCCGATCGACGACAGCGCGAGCTGCGCCCGGTCCACCGTGGTGTCGAAGGTGCTGCGCGCCACCCGGAACGGGACCCGCACGTCCGGGGCGTTGAAACCGAAGCTCTCCGCCGAGGTCTTCATCCTGTCCACCCCCGTGGTCACCCCCAGCCTGGCGAACACCGTGTTGCAGGACCGGACGAACGCCTCCCGCACCGAGGCGTCCTCGCAGCCCTCGGACCCGTTGGTCAGCCGGGTCCTCGTCCCCGGCAGGGTGTACGGGTCGGGGGAGTCGGTCGGCTTGTCCAGGTTCTTGACCACGCCCGCGTCCAGCGCCGCCGCCGCGGTGACCACCTTGAACGTCGAACCCGGCGGATACGTCCGCTGCACCGCCCGGTTCAGCATCGGCCGGTCCGGATCGGCGTTCAGCCGCGCCCAGGCGTCCCGCGCCGCCGCGCCGTTCCCGGACAGCAGCGCGGGATCGTACGACGGGACCGACACCAGCGCCAGGATCCGGCCGGTCGACGGCTCCACCGCCGCCACCGCGCCCTTCCGTGAGCGCAGCCCCTCGTACGCCGCCCGCTGCGCCGCCGGATCGATCGTCGTCACCACATGGCCGCCCGCGTTGCGGGAGCGCGTGAACTCGTTCCACAGCGGCAGCGGCGCGAGTGCCGGGGTGGCCC
Source organism: Streptomyces sp. NPDC059454 (assembly GCF_042749965.1). Taxonomy (NCBI): domain Bacteria; kingdom Bacillati; phylum Actinomycetota; class Actinomycetes; order Kitasatosporales; family Streptomycetaceae; genus Streptomyces; species Streptomyces sp. NPDC059454. The sequence goes on from NZ_JBHYVC010000009.1 coordinate 50,353, forward strand.
CGGACAGCAGCCCGTCCTCCGTGTGCTCCAGCAGCGTCGTGCCGTACTCCTGCGAGGCGAAGCCGGTCACCGGGGCGTACAACGGACCGTCGCGGTACGTCCGTTCGTAGCGCAGATGCTCCCCGGTGTCCCGCGAGCCGGTGACCGGCCGCCCGTCGACCAGGATGTCGCCGCGCGGCTGCTGGTAGCGGGCGATGGCGGCCCGGCGGTTGGCCGGGTTGCTCTCGTAGGCGTCGGCCCGCAGGACCTGCACGCGGGCGGCGTTCACCAGCAGCGCCACCAGCAGCAGGGCGCAGAACATCGCGGCGTGCCGGATGTGCCGGGTCACCGGAGCACACCCCCGCCGCCGCGCCGGATACGACGGCTCACCGGACGGCACCCCCGCCGCCCTGCCGCCGCGCGGAGTCGCTCAGCCGGACCAGCAACGCCACGATCGCCCAGTTGGTCACCACCGACGAGCCGCCCTGCGCCAGGAAGGGCATCGCCATCCCGGTCAGCGGGATCAGCCCGGTCACCCCGCCCGCGATCACGAACACCTGGAGCGCCACGAGCGAGGCGAGGCCCACCGCGAGCAGCCGTCCGAAGGGGTCGCGCAGGGCCAGCCCCGCCCGGTAGCCGCGCTCCACCAGCAGCCCGTAGAGCAGGAAGATCGCGGACAGTCCGGCCAGCCCCAGCTCCTCACCGGCCGTCGCCAGGATGAAGTCGGACTTGACCGCGAAGCCGATGAGCACCGAGTGCCCGAGCCCGAGCCCGGTGCCGAGCGTCCCGCCCTCCGCGAAGGCGAACAGGGACTGGGCGATCTGGTTCGGGCCCTCGCCCGCCTCGATGGAGCCGAACGGATGCAGCCAGGTCTCGATCCTGTGGTGCACGTGCGGCTCCAGCCGGCCCACCGCCACCGCCCCCAGCGAGGCCAGCAGGAGCCCCACCGCGATCCAGCCCGTGCGGCCGGTGGCGACGTACAGCAGGACCACGAACAGGCCGAAGAACAGCAGCGAGGTACCGAGATCCCGCTCCAGCACCAGCACGCCCACACTGACCAGCCAGACGGCGACGATCGGGCCGAGCACCCGCCCGGTGGGCAGCCGCAGCCACCGCACGCGGCAGCCGGCGTAGGTGAGGGCACCCCGGTTCGCGGCGAGGTACGCGGCGAAGAAGACCGCCAGCAGCACCTTCGCGAACTCGCCCGGCTGGATGGAGAACCCGGCGACCCGGATCCAGATCCGGGCCCCGTTCACCGCCGGGAAGAGGATCGGGACCGTCAGCAGGACCAGTGCGGTGGTGACACAGACGTAGGTGTAGTCCTGGAGCACCCGGTGGTCGCGCAGCACCAGGACGACCGTGATGAACAGTGCCACGCCCAGCGTCGACCAGACCAGCTGGGTCGGGGCCGCCGGATCGCCCGGCGTCTCCAGGTCGAGCCGGTAGATCAGCACCAGGCCGAGGCCGTTGAGCAGCACTCCGATGGGGAGCAGCACCGGGTCGGCGAGCGGGGCGCGCCAGCGCACCGCCAGATGGGCGACCAGCGCGAGCACGCCGAGCCCGGCGCCGTAACCGGCGGCGCCGGGCGGGACGGTGCCGTTCCTGGCGAGGCCGACGGCGCAGTAGCCGTACACCGACAGCAGGACGGCCAGGACGATCAGGGCGAGTTCGACGCCACGGCGCCCGGTGACGCGGACGGTGGGCGTGGGCGGATCCGCCGTCGCCAGGGTGATACCGGCCTTGCTCATGTCCGGAACTTACCCATACGGGGCACCTTGTGTGCTTCGCTCGTCAGCACCAGCGTGGCGCGGGACCGATGTTGTCGATGTGGGCGGCGGGGCCCCACGCCCAGGTGCCGTCCGTGAGGAGGTACCAGAGGGGGTTGCCCTCCACCTTGTCGCCCGGGACCTTGCAGAAGATCGAGACGACGTCGCCCTTGTGGGCGTACCGGATGACCTGCGAACCCCGGTTCGGGGCGCTGCGCAGGGCCAGGGACGGCGCCGTGACGACACCCTTGTACTCGCCCTGGTCGCCGTGGTTGCCGCCGGCCTGGTTGTTGAAGTCGCCGTTGCCGCCTTGCTGGTTGCCGCCGCCCTGCTGGTCGGCGTTGCCGTTGCCGCCCTGCTGGTGGCCGTTGCCGCCCTGCTGGTTGCCGCCGGCCTGGTTGTCGAAGTCGCCGTTGCCGCCCTGCTGATGTCCGTTGCCGTTGCCGTTGCCGCCTTGCTGGTTGGCGTTGCCTTGCTGGTGGCCGTTTCCGTTGCCGCCTTGCTGGTTGCCGCCGCCCTGCTGGTTTCCGTTGCCGTTGCCTTGCTGGTTTCCGTTGCCGCCCTGCTGGTGGCCGTTTCCGTTGCCGCCTTGCTGGTTGCCGCCGCCCTGCTGGTTTCCGTTGCCGTTGCCTTGCTGGTTTCCGTTGCCACCCTGCTGGCTCCAGTTCCCCTGGCCGCCGCCCTGGTTCGGGTCGTCGGCGGCGACGGCGGGGGTGACGGCGGTCGCGACCGCGAGGGCTCCGGCGGCGAGAGCTATGGGCAGACGGCGGGTGAGCGGGGGACGCAGGGACATGACAGTACCTCCACATGCGGGGAAACGGGTCGAAGGAGACTTATCGCCACACTAGGAGTGGCCCTCCGCGTCCGCCCGCCCTACTGCGCCATCGGGGATGGCGCCACCCGCTCCGCCTACTCCGTCAGCTCCTCCAGCAGCCGCGCCGTGGGCAGCCCGGCGCGGAGGTAGTCGACGAACAGGTCGTTGTGCAGGGCCCAGGACGAGCGGCGGGAGCGGATCAGCCGGATCGCCGCCTCGGCGGTCCGGCCCTGCCGTATCAGCGCGTGCGCGACCACCAGGCCCGAGCGGTTGTACCCGTGGTAACAGCGCACGAGGACCGTACGGCCGCCGTCCAGTGCCTCGCACGCCGCCTCGGCCAGCCGGATCACGCCCGCGAGCTGCGTCCCGTCCAGCGGCCCGTCGGGTATCGGCCACACATGGTGCTCGACCCCGGGATCCGGCCCGTGCCCGGGCAGCCGCAGCAGCGTCTGTACAAGATCGAACTGCCGGTTCACCACGGCGAACTCCAGCCGGCCGGAAAGGCCCCGGAACTCGTGCCCGCCCATCCACAGGCCGGGCACGATCTCGTTCCACGGACTGTCCGGAGCCGGTACGTCGGGTTGCCTCCTGCGGGTACGCAACGGCGCCTCCCCACCCTCACCGCCCAACTCCTCTCAAAGGTAAACGGCTTCTTGCCCCTGGAGCACCCCGCCTGTTCCCATGGAGGTGAGGCAGGAACGGTGGTGCCGCATGAACGGACTGCGCGTCGTACCGACCTGGCGGCACGGCCGGGAAAGGCTGTACGTCTGCCTCCCGGACGGCAGGAGCATCGCCTGGTACGACCGTGAGACGGCCAGGGTGAACCTGCTCGGCGGGGATCACGAGGAGGACGTGCTCGCCGCACTGGGCCCCTTCCTCACCGGCCCGGTCTCGGTCGGCCCGCCCCCGGTTCCCACCCCCGCCGAGCTGGCGCGTCTGGCCCTGCACCCCGACGACGACCTCGCGCCGAACCGCCCCGGCGAGGCACTGCTGATCGACCTCGACCGCAACCCCGGCCCGGACCGCCGCCTCCGCCCCGACCCGCGCCGCAGGGCGCTCACGGCGGAGCGGACGGTGGGCGAGGCCCTGGACCGCATGGACGGCGCCGGCTGGCACGCCCTGCACTCGATCCCGCTCCCCGGCGGCGACCGCATCCACCACCTGCTGATCGGCCCCGGCGGTCTGTACGCCGTCCACACCCTGTACGCCCACCGGCAGCGGGTGACGGTCGCCGACCCCCGGGTCGGCCTGGGCCGCCACGAAACGCTCCCTCTGCTGCGCCGGGTCCGGGCCGGCGCCGACCGTGCCTCCTACGCCCTGACGGCCGAGGTCCGCCCGGTGCTCGTCCTGGTCGGCGCGTCGGCCGTGACGATCCCGGCCCCGCCCCGCGAGGTGCGCGTCCTGACGGACGCCGACGTGGAGGCCCTGACCCGCACGGGCGGGGTCCTGAAACCGGCCGACGTGGAGGCCCTGCACGCGATGGCCCGGGACCGGAACACCTGGGCCCGACTGTGACGCCGTGACCTGCCGTGACCTGCCGGGGTCACGGGGCGGTCCCCCATGGCGTCACGACGTGACCGGGGACGCGGACCCCGGGCCGGCCGGCCGGTACGGCACGTCCTCCGGATCGCCGGGTGCGAGCCGTCGCCCTCGTCCCAGCGGGAAGCATCATAAGATGGGAATCTCGCGCAAAATATGACACATGCCCCGACGGTGATCGGCGGGCGACCGGAAAGGTGCCGCACATGAGATCCATCTGGAACGGCGTGATCTCGTTCGGCCTGGTCAGAATCCCGATCAAGCTCGTGAACGCCACCGAGAGCCACGCGGTCCCCTTCCGCGAGATCCACATGGAGGACGGTGGCCGGATCCGCCACCGCAAGTTCTGCGAACTGGAGGACCGCGAGGTCACCGCTCAGGAGATCAGCAGGGGCTACGAGGAGGCGGACGGCACGATCATCCCGATCACCGACGAGGACCTGGCCCACCTGCCGATCCCCACCGCCAGGACGATCGAGATCGTCACCTTCGTCCCCGAGGACCGGATCGATCCGCTCCAGCTGGGCGCCGCGTACTACCTGGCGGCGGGCAGGGCGCCGGCCGCCAGACCGTACACGCTCCTGCGGGAGGCCCTGAAGCGCGGCAACAGGGTGGCCATCGCGAAGTTCGCGCTGCGGGGCAGGGAGCGCCTGGGCATGCTCCGCGTGGTCGGCGAGGCGATCGCCCTGCACGGTCTGCTCTGGCCGGACGAGGTCCGCGCCCCCGAAGGGATCGCCCCCGACGCGGACGTCACCCTCCGTGACAAGGAGCTGAACCTCGCGGACGCCCTGGTGGACGCCCTCGGTGAGGTCGGCATGGAGGACCTGCGCGACGAGTACCGCGAGGCGGTGGAGGAGGTCGTCGCCGCCAAGATCTCCGGCGAGGCCCTGCCCGAGGTGCCCGAACCGGAGCGCGGCGTCGAGGTCCTGGACCTGACGACGGCCCTGGAGCGGAGCGTCCGCGCGGCCCGCGGTGAGCCGGAGGAGGCCGAGGTCAAGCGGTTGCCGCAGCGCAGGACGTCCCGCTCGTCCGCCAAGGGGACCGGCGGGAAGTCCACGTCGACGGTGGAGAAGAAGACGGTGTCCTCGGCGCGGAAGCCGACGTCGAAGGCGGGCCGGGCCGAGAAGAGGACGACGGTGAAGAGCACCGCCGGGAACACGGCCAAGAGCACGGCCAAGAGCGCGGCCGGGAAGAAACCCTCGAAGAAGACCCCGGCGACGAAGACGGCCTCCCGCAAACGCTCGGCCTGACCCGCCACGGAAGCCGCCCGCACGCCGGCGCCCCGAGGACGGCGCGCGGACCACCGGCTCCACCTGCGCCACCTGCGCCACCGGCCTCGGCACCCGGCGCGCCCGCACCGTCACCGTCGACCATCGGCCGTCGCGGTGGCGTGTGCGTCGACGCGGACCGCGTCCGCCACCCGGCCCCCGAGTCGGCATGCGCGAGACGTCACGAACCACCCGCCCATCGCCCTGTCTCCCCCGCCAGCTCCTCCGCGTACTCCGTCGGGGACGGATCGCTCGGCAACTGCGCGGGCACGGTGGTGTTCTTCTTCGCGCCCGGCCGGTCGGCGAACAGCGCCACGGCCAGGGTGAGCCGGGAGTCGTACCCGACGGACCAGACGGTGCGCCGGGTGATTCCACCACCGGCCCCGGCGGTGAGGAACACGCCGCTGCCCTCCTCCCCGTCGGCCCGGGCGGCGACGGGAACGGTCTGCCCGCCGAATCCCTGCCGCGCCCGGGCCGTCACCACGAACGCGTCCTTCTCGTCCAGCACCCGCCGGGTCTCCGGGCGCGCGGTGTGAACGGTCCGCCCCTCACGGGTGATCCGGTCCACCGTGCGGGGCTTCGCGTACACGCCGTCCGCCGCCACGGCCGCGTACGCCGAGGCCAGCCGCAGCGGCGTCGGCGCCGCGGACCCGTGCAGCCCGCGCAGCGGACCGCGGAGCCGTACGCCGGCGAACGGATCGAGCGCCGAGCCCGCCTCCACCGCCCCGCTCACCGCGTCGTTGAACGGCTGCCGGGCGTAGTCCGCCCCGCCGTACAGCACCCGTACCGCCCCGTCGCCCGGTTCGATCCCCACCACCGCCGTGTGCACCCGGACACCGCCGTCGCCGGAGCCCTTCGTCCGGTCCTTCACCGACTCGGCGGTGGCGTCCTGCAACGCCAGGTCGAAGGTGGTGTGCACGGTGTAACCGCCGCGCGCCAGCTGGTCCTCGGTGATTCCGAGCCGGCCGGCGGCCTCCTTCGCGGCCACGTCGATCAGATACTGCCGCTGCCCCTCCGTCCCGCCCGGCGGATAGAACCGGAACGCCGGGAAACGGGCGGCCGCCCGCTGCCCGCCGGTGATGCCGCCGCCGGCCTCCATCGCGTCGAGCACCCACTCCCACCGGTCCCGGAGCGTCGCCGTCACCTTCGGGTCGGAGCCCGCCTTCTCGTAGTACGAGGGGATGTTGACGATCGCCGCCAGCGCCGCGCCCTGGGAGACGGTGAGGTCCTCCGGTGCCACGTCGAAGTAGTTCCGGGCGGCGGCCCGGACACCGGCGGCGCCCCGGCCGAAGTACACGGTGTTGAGATAGCCCTCCAGGATCGCGTCCTTGTCGCGCGTACGGTCGAGCTTGACGGCGATCAACGCCTCACGCGCCTTGCGCGTCAGCGACCGCTCCGGGGTGAGCAGGGCGTTCTTCACGTACTGCTGCGTGATCGTGGAACCGCCCTGCGGGGCGCCGCCGGACACCGTGGCCCACACCGCGCGGGCGACGGCGCGCGGGGACACCCCGGTGTCCGTACGGAAGGACCGGTTCTCCGCGGCGATCACCGCGTCCTGGACGTGCCGGGGCACCTGGGACAGCGGCACCTCCTGCCGGTCGACCGGACCGCGCCGGCCCAGATAGGAGCCGTCGGCGTCGACGAAGACCGTGCTCTGCACGACGGTCTCGGGATGCGGTTCGGGAATGACGGTCAGCCTGTACGCGACCACGGCCCCGCCGCAGACGAGGACGACGAGCGTGAGGCAGGTGACGAGCAGCCGCCGCAGCAGGCGCCCGCGGTTGCGGCGGAGGCGGATGCGGAAGGGCACGCGGGGACGGTCCGGGGCCCTGCGCGGGAGCCGGCCGGCGATCGGAGGCAGCCTCATGAGCGCCACGCCCCGACGCGCACCGGCCGTGCTGCCACCGAGGGCCCGAGGTCCGACCGCACCAGGACGTCACCGGACGCGTCGTACACGGTGACGGTCCGACCACCGCCGGCCGCGGTTTCCGCCGGCGACGTCTTCGCGTACCACACGCCCCACCCCGGACTGCCCGCCAGCATCAGGACGTTCGCGGTGACCGTCCTGCCGCCGGTACGGATCTCGACGCGGGCGGGGTCGGCGGACAGGCCGTGGTACACACCGGACTGGAAGTACGTGCCGTCGTCGAGTTCCTCGCCCTGGACAAAGACGCCCGCCCCGGTGCGGTCGAGGTTTCCGTCGTTCACCGGGCGGAACCGGTTCGACGCCTGCGGGGAGGACCAGTGCTGCCCGTCCGGAGTCAGCCAGACGTCCACACCCGGGGCGACGGCCACCCGCTCCCCGGGGGAGACGATCCGCACCGGCCCGGGCGCCGGACCGTCCGGCGCCTCCGACGCCCCGGTGGCGTCGCCGCCCCCGAGGGGACCGGCGGCGAGGACGGCCGGCGGGGCGAGCAGCAGGGCGCACCCCGCGGCGAGGACTCCCGCCCGCCGTCGGCGCCGCAGCGCGCCCTCCCGCCGGATGCCGTCGAGCGGAACGGCCGACGGCACGAAACCGGCGAGCACCGCGGCGAACTCCGCCCGCCTGTCGCAGGCCCGGACGCGCTTCCCCTCGCGCCGCAGCACCGCGCGCACGGCCCCCGCCGAGCACCCCAGCACCTGCGCGATCTCGGCCGCGCCCAGCCCCTCCCCGTACCGCAGCACCAGGACGACCCGGCGGCGGCCGCCCGTACGGCCCGCCTGCCCGCGCCGGTACAGCCGGACCAGGGACCGTCGTACATGGAAGTCGACGTCGCCGCGCGGAATCCGCCGCCACCGCGCGCACACCCGCACCAGCGTGCGCCGCGCCAACTCCTCGGCGTCCGGCGCGCTTTCGGTGAGCAGCCGCGCGGTGACCACCAGCCGCGGCCAGCGGTCATGCGCGTACTTGGCGAAGTCACCCTCGCCGGGCCGCACTTGGGGCGGACACGCCGGGCGGAGAGGGGAGTACGCCACGTCCGTGACGGCGGGGCGATGGATCCCGGCACCCGTGTTCAACGTCTTCCTCCAGGGGTGTGCTTCGATGTGCGCGACCTGCGGAACCTGTACGCATGGCGGGGACGGCCGGGTTGCACGGGAAATCCGAGACACCGGTGGAGGGCATGACCGAGGAAGAGTTCGACGCTTTCTACGCGACCGCGTTCCCCCGTCTGACCGGGCAGTTGTACGCCTTCACCGGGGACCTCGGCGAGGCCCAGGACGTGGTGCAGGAGGCCTTCGTACGGGCCTGGGACCGGCGTCGGAAGCTGCTCGCCGACGAGGCGCCCGAGGCGTGGATACGCACCGTCGCCATGCGCCTCGCGGTGAGCCGCTGGCGCCGTGCGAGACGCTGGCTGGAACTGGTGCGGCGCACCCCGCCGCAGGAGACGACCCCCGGCCCGGGCCCCGACCGCACCGACCTGGTCACCGCACTGCGCCAACTGCCGGAGCAGCAGCGCATGGCGATCGTCCTGCACCACCTGTGCGACCTCAGCGTCGAACAGGTAGCCTCCGAGACCGGTGCGCCCGTGGGCACGGTCAAGGCCAGGCTGTCCCGGGGACGGGCGGCGCTGGCCAGACACCTGGCGGTGGACGAGGCCGAGGAGCCGGCCTGGAGGGAGGGTGGCCGTGTCGGATGAACTCGCCGATGCCTTGCGCGAGTTGGCCGCACAGCACGAGACCCCGCCGCGCGTCGGCGCCGCGGAGGTCCGCGCCCGCGCCGGACGCCGCTCCCGCCGCCGCAGGGCGGCCGCCGCGCTGGGCACGGTGGCCACGGCGGCCTGCGTGCTGGCGGCCGTCGCGTTCACCCCGCACACCGGGGAACCCGGCCGGAACGGCCGGACCCCGGCCGCGGCGCCGGACGCGGCGTCGGACGCCCCCACCCCGGCCCCGAGCACGGCGGCCCCGGTTCCCGCCTCCGCCGGCGTCCTGGACCTGGGCCGCCACACCCTCACGGTCGGCGAGCGCGTCCTGCGCGTCGACTCGCACTCCTTCCGTCAGTTCCCGCCCGGCAGTCGGATGACGGTGGTCGCCAAGGCCGACGGCAAGCTGCTGCGGCTCGAGAGCGGCACCAAGTCCGGCGCCGAGATCAAGGTCCCGTACCTGGTGGAGCTGCGCACCCCCGACCGGCAACCGGTCTACGCGGGTGCCCTCGCCTTCGACACCAAGGCGCTCGCCGCCCTCTCCGCCGGGACGGGCTGGCTGGGCATGAGTCCCACGGACGCGGAGTGGTTCTACACCCGGGCACGGACGGGCGACCGCATCGAGATCACGTCGACGGTCACTCCGGGCGCGACGGCGACGACCACCACGCCGACGGGGGCGGAGACCGCACCGACGGGGGCGGAGAGCGCGGCGACTTTGGGGACCGCGGACCACGTCGGGCCCCCGGCGGCCGGGGGAGGCACCGACGGCTGACCGCTCTGTCGACCGACCCCCGCCCACTGCCGTATGCGACCCCCTCGGCATCCACCTGGGATTTCTCCCTCCGGCGGTCCGGTGCGGCGGGAGTCCTGCTTTTCGGAGCGACCTGCTGCGCCGCGACCTGATCGAGCGTGACATCACGCTCACCTGCGTCTCCAACGAGGTCGGCGGTCCCTACGCGGGCAACGCCCGCCGGATCGGCGTACGCCTGTTCGGCCTGCTCATCGAGTGCGGAGTGGTGAAGAAGGCCGGCCTGGTCGGCACCCTCAACAACGCCGAGAACATCACGGTGTCCGCGCCCACCGACGACGCCTTCGCGAAGATCCCGAAGGACACCCTGGACAAGGTGCCGGCCGACAAGGTGCCGGCCGACAAGGAGCAGCTGACGAGCATCCTCACCTACCACGTGGTGAGCCAGAGGCTCGCCCCCGAGGACCTGGGGAACGGCTCCTTCGAAACCCCGCAGAAGTCGAAGCCGACGACGTCCGGCGCGGACGGGGACTACACCGTCAACGACTCCGCGAAGGTGGTCTGCGGCAACGTCAAGACCGCCGACGCGAACGTCCACATCATTGACACGGTCCTGATGCCGGCCTCCTGACGCCACACCGGGCCCGTCCCGGGCGCCACGCGGCAAGGCGCCCGGGACGGGCTTCCGCGCCGGACAGGGCGGTCCCCGGCGTCAGACCTTGATGACGGTGGCGCGTGTTCCGCAGAACGCGGTGATGTCCTCCGGGTCCGAGGTGAGCACGGTGACGGGCCCGGGAGCGGCCAGGGCGGTCGCGCTGAGCATCGCGTCAATGGCGTGCTTGTGGCCGTGCAGTCCGGCGTCGGCGAGCAGGGCGGCGGCGTGGCGGGCGATCGGCTCGGTGACGGGTTCGACGACGAGGCGGGAAAGGGTCCAATCCAGGGCGGGGCGGTTGATGCGAGGGTGAACGACCTCCACGAGCGTGGCCGTGGACGTGATCACTCGCAGGTCGTCGGCACGGGCGAGGGCGAGCCAGGCGGTGACCGCGCGGTCGCGAAGGACGGCCTTGGCGAGCCCTTCGCTGTCCAGCACCAGCGTGCCGCCCGGGACAGCGGGGGAGCGGCTCACGCGGCGGTCGCTCCGCCCGGCGTCTGCTGCTGCCGGGCCTGGTGGAGCTGATCGCGCAGGGCCAGGATCTCGTCCTCGGTGACGGGCCCGTGCTCGGCTTCGGCAACGGCGATGAGCTCGTTGAGATTGTCGCGTTCGATCTGACGGGTGACAGCGGCGGCGACATAGGCGGACAGCCCCGACGGGCCGCTGCGGGCCTTGGCCGCTTCGGCGATGTCACGCGGCATGGTGATCGAGTACTTGCCGGTAGGCTCACTCATGCCACTCATCCTACCTCTGATCCTCCCGGCTGGGCCGGAATGTCAGGCGGGCTGGTCCTTCGCCCACCACAGGAACGCGGCGGCGTGCTGCTGATTGGCGAACCCTTCGCCGACCAGGGAACGCAGCAGGTCGTTGCTCCAGAGGATGAGCCGCCCGAGGGTCCGGTCCACCGACTCCGGTGCCGGCAACTCCAGCCCGTAGACCTGCCGGGCGATCTCGCGCTTGCCGCCCGCCTCCGTCGTGTACTTGAGGATCGTCAGGAACCGCTCGGGCTCGACCACGCACAACACCCGAGTGAGCAGTGCCTCCTTGAACCCGGTCATGGCGAACGGCTTGGTCCCGGACAGCAGATGGTGCAGCCGGTCCCCGAGCGGCACCTCGTCGGGCCCGTGCAGGAGGTACGCGATCGTCTCGCGGGTCGCCTCCCCGGCGGCGGTGTCACCCATGGCGTTCCAGGCGGAGTTGAAGGTCGCCTGGTTGCCCGGGTGGGCGCCGACCTCGGAGTTGGCGAAGTCCTTCAGACGCCGCGGATCGCACGTGCGCAGCCCGTCGGGGGAGAAGATTTTCCGGTACTCCGCCCAGTAGGCCGCGACCCGGCGGTCGAAGTCCGGCCGCACGGCGAGGTACTGCTCCTTGAGCCGGGCCACGTGCTCCAGCCTGCCGGGTTCGACGTCCTCGGCCTTCGGGAAACGTGCCGCGAGCTCGTCGAAGGAGTGGGGCGCCCGTTCCTTCTTCGGGACGGCGGGCGTCACGTGCTCCCATTCGTAGCCGCACCGGTGCCTGACGACCCGGCCCCCGCCCTCCAAGCTCCGGACCACCTCGATGTCCTCGTCGTCGCTGCACAGCGGACACATGACCAGGGCCATGCCCACCCCCCTTCCACCGCGGAGCCCGGGCCCCGCCACAAGCCGACGTACTCCCACCGGAGGGCCACCCTTCCACATCCGGCCCGCGGCGGCCGTACCGCTTCCTCCCCCTCGACCGCCTCCGACGCGAGCCCGGACGAACGATCGCAGCCGTGCGAGGGTGCCGACGGGCCCCGCAGGACGCCCTCGCACGGCACCATGTGCCGTATGGCCGAGAACCGGATCGTGAACACCCACCAGTCCGAGGCGTGGAACGGCTACGAGGGCCGGCACTGGGCCGACCACCAGTCGCGCTACGACGCCCTCAACGACCCCGCCAACACCCCGCTCCTGTCCGCCGCCCGCATCCGGCAGACGGACGGCGTCCTGGACATCGGCTGCGGCAACGGACACCTGACCCGGCTGGCCGCCCGCACCGCGGACCACGCCGTCGGAGTCGACCTGTCCGCACCCATGCTGGAACGGGCCCGCGCGAGCACCGCCGCGGACCGCCTCGCCAACGTCTCCTACCTCCAGGCCGACGCCCAGGTGCACCCGTTCGAGCCCGCCGCCTTCGACGTCGCCCTGAGCCGCTTCGGCGTCATGTTCTTCGCCGACCCGGTCGCCGCGTTCGCGAACATCGGACGCGCCCTGCGGCCGGGCGGACGCCTGGCCTTCGTCTGCCCGCGGTCCGTCGACCGCATGGACCAGTCGGTGATCTTCGCGGCGGTGGCCGAGCACGTGCCCCTGCCCGACTTCTCCGAGAAGACGGAGACGGGCCCCGCCGCCTTCGCCGACCCGGCACGCACCACACGCGTCCTGAGCGACGCCGGTTACGACGCGATCACCATCACCCCGCTCGAAGTGCCGCAGGGGTGGGGCACGGACGCGGCCGACGCAGCCGCCTTCCTCTTCGGCTGGGGCCCGATGCGCCACTGGCTGCGCGACGCCGCCCCCGAGGACGTCGACCGCGCCCGCCGGGCCGCCACCGACGCCTTCCGCCCGTACGAGACGGAGGACGGCGTACGCCTCACGGCCCGCCACTGGCTGGTGACGGCGACCTGGCCGGGCAGCCCGGACACCCCGGGGCCCGCGTGACCCCGCCGGGCCGCGCTCCTGCGACTCCGGCCGGTCGTCCTTCCCGCACCGTCCCCCAGTGGCCCGGGGCAACGACGGTCTCGTGCGGGGGTTGAGCGCTGTGCGGTCAGTCGGAGAAGTGCGACGGCATGGGGCTGGTGCTGGACTTCTCCTGGCGCACGGGACCGGCCTGCGGCGGTTCGACGGACCTCGCTCTGCGCGTCCCTGACTCCGCCGTCCCCCTCACTGCACCCGAGCCGTCCCCGGCGACGACCACCCCGTGATGCGCTCGCGCCTCGGGCGTCACCTACACGTGACCGGGCTCACCCGCTTTCCAGCGGGTGAGCCCGGTCACCTCCGGCACCGCCGGACCACCGTCACGGACGGCGGCCGGCTGCCTCGGGCCGCGCCATACCCCTGTCCGGGACCGACTCCGGACCGTCGTCCGGGCCGAAGGCCCCGTCGTCCCCGAAGTCCGGGGCGTGGAAGGGACGTGTCGTCGGATGCGGCGCTGCCGCGGAAGCAGGGCGAGGCGCCCCTTCCAGGGCGGAGAACTGCGAGGTCAGATCGATGAGGAAACTCCCATTCGTTACGGGTCCCGGTGGGACCCGGAGTGCTGTGACCGGGCACAGCGGTCCTACAGCTTGGTCATCTTGGAGTAAGGGCTCAGAATCCGCCGTTCCTCCGAGCCGAAATTCACGACCGCGGCGATCCCCTCCTCGATACCGACGACCCGGCCGAGGCCGTACATGTCGTGTGTGACCTGATCACCCACGGCGAACTGCTTGGGAGGCAGCGTGACCGGGGCCTTGAAGGGGCTCGTGGGCAAATGGCGCTTGGGTGCAGCAGACTTTGTCATTGCCCCCAGTATGCGCCTGCCGTGTCCGGCTTGCTGCGGTCCTGCGACGCCTGAACCGTCACACTCCCACAACGTCGTCGACCGGCCGATCTCCGCGATCCGGTGAGTGCGAGCGGCGCTGGGGGCACTGACCTGCGGAAAGGCACGCAGGAACACGGGGAACGGGCCCCTTCCGACGTCGTCGCCCCGGCCCGGGACGGGAGCGGACCGGCGGGACACCAGGCACGAACGGCACGAAGGCCCGGCTGTCGCGGAGGCCGGCTGTCGCGGAGGCCGGTGTCGGGGACGCCCACCCGGACCGGCGGCTCCGGGCCCACCAGGGCCCCCTCTTGTCCGGGTGCCCGCCGACCGCCCGGGCCTTCCACCTGTGCCGAGGCGGCTGCGCGGGGCCGGCGGGGGATCTGCGACGAGCATGTACTTCGACATCGGTGACGAGGTGCTGTGGAACCCGTCCGTACGTCACCCGGCCGGGCGGGCCGTCAGCCGTCGGACGCGGGACGCCGTCCCGGAACGGTTCCGGCTCCACCACCACACGATCGAGAAGCCGGCGAGGAGGCCGAGGACGGGACGGGTGGTGCGGCGGCGGCCGGCCGGGGAACGGCCGGTGGGCCGGGGCCCGGCCGGTGTGCCGGGGAGCCCGCCCGGCGGCGTCGCGGGGGACGGCGCGGTCGTCGCGTCCGCTCCGGTGAGCTCTCGCGCGATGCGCCGCCACACCCGCTCCGGAGGCGCGGCCGGGAGGTCCGGCTCCTCGACCCGGCGAGCGGCGGTGACGACACGGGTCACCAGGCTCAGTTCCTCCCGGCACCGCTCGCACCCGGCGATGTGCCGCAGGGCGCCGGCGTCGTCGTCCGGGGCGCCGTTCCCCAGGGCCAGTTCCACCATGTGCGCGGGGTCCACGTGCGGCACCGTCACCCTCCCGTCCCTGTGCTCGGTCGCCGGCCCACCCGCCCTTCCCGCACCGGTACCGACTGGTGACCGTGCACGGACGCACTCACCGCGGTCCAGGCGGTTCAGCCGGTCAGCGGTTCCGCGGTGACGATCAGATTGGCCCGGTAGCCGCCTTCCTCGGGGACGAACGGAGGGGCACAGGTGATGAGAGTGAGGACCGGCGGGCCGCTTCTGCGGAACGCCGAGGGCGGAAGGGCGTCCTTCGGCACCGTGGAGCGCGCGGTGACGCGGTAGCGGGCCGGTTCGGCTCCGGCTCGCCGCACCTCCACCCGGTCTCCTGGCTTCACGTCGTAGAGCGACGCGAACGCGCCGAGGGCTCCGGTGTCGTCGTCCACATGTCCGACCAGTACCGACGACCCCCGGGCGCTGCCGGGCGCCGGTCCGAAGCGGTACCACCCCGCGACGCCCGGATCGGACGGAACGGTCATGTCGCCGGCGTCGGTGACCCCCACCGGCCGGACCCGGGCGTCAAGCCCCACGGCGCGGACCAGAACGCGCTGGGGAGGATGCGGTCGCTGCGCCCGGGACGGGGGACCCGACCGCGCCGGGCCCGCACCGGAGGGCCGGTCGGGCGCGGTGGCGTACGGGGCGTCGGGGCGGCCGAAGCCGGGTGGGGACGGTGCCTGCTCCGACGAAGCCACCCCGAGGAACCCGAGGGACCCGAGGGACCCGAGGGACCCGAGGGACCCGAGGGAGAGGACCGCCGCCGAGACGGCGGTCGCCACGGTGAGGCCGGTGAGCCGTCGTACCACGTCATCCACGCCGGCCCGCGGCCCGGCGGATCAGCAGGGCCCCCGCCAGGGCGGCCACGCCGGCCGGGGCCGCCCAGGCCGGCCACGGGTCGGAGGGGTTCGGGCCGACGGCCGCGCCGTTGCCGCCCGCGTGGACGGCGTTCGGTGCGGATTCCATGCCGCTGAGCGTCTGCGTGGCCAGGGCCAGGTTCTTGTCGTCCGCGCTGCCCCAGGCGTAGACGATGGTGCTCGCGCCTTCCTCGAGGTTCAGCTCGGCCGGGCCGATCGCCACGGTGTCGGTGCCGGCGAGCACCACGTCGGCCGGGACGGTGCCCGCGTCGACCACCGTGGTCTCCTCCCCGGGGTTCTCCAGCCCCTTGAAGACCGGCTGCCCGCCGGCCCGGACGTCCACGGCCGGCGCGGCGGCCACGTGACGCACGGTCAGCCCCGCCTTTCCGGCGTCGACTTCGGAGGTGTCGTTGACGAAGGCGGTCAGCCGGGGCTCGCCGTCGGCGGAGAGGTGCGCGGCGATCGTCGCGTTCGCTCCGGCCGGCACCTTGATCTCCTTCTCGACGGCCGGGGTGCCCTCGGGTCCCTGACCGGCTTCGAAGACCTGGATGTCGTAGGTGCCGGCGTCGAGGGGCTGCGGGTCGGTCACCGTTCCGGGCTCGAAGTCGCCGAGGAGCTCCTCGCCGTTGGCGTAGACGTCGGCGGTCAGTCCCGGGACGCCGTGGAAGACGGACACCATGGCCGTGTCGTCACCTCCCGCGGCGGGGACGGCCGCGGCGGGCGCGGTGACGGCGAGCGCGACGGCGCAGGCTCCGGCCGGCACGCAGAGCAGGAGGGGGATTCGGGAGTTCATGGGAGTCGTCCCTTCGTCGAGGTCGCGCCGGTTGCGCGGTCTCGTCAGTGGTTCGTGCGAGGGTGTCGGCGCGGATGCGCGCGGCAGGGCGTTTTTACGGCGGCTACGCGGCGTCGACGTCGGCGCGGCCCTGCTCGATCCCCTCCCTCAGCCGGTGGAGGCCGCGCCGGGTGTGGCTCTTCACGGTGCCCAGGGGCATGCCGGTGCGCTCGGCGATCTGGACCTGGGTCAGGTCCTCGTAGAAGGCCAGGCACAGCACCTCGCGCTGGCTCCGCGGCAGCCGGGACAGCACGTCGACGAGGAGCACCCGGTCCAGGACCTCGTCGGGGCGTCCTTCGCCGGGCCGCCGCTCGTCGGCGTCGTGGGCCACGGTGTCGATCAGGGTGAGGCGCCTGGTCCTGGCTGCCAGCGCGTCGACGATCTTGCGCCGGGTGATGCCGACGAGCCAGCTGCCGAGCGGCCCCTTCTCCGGGCGGTAACCCTCCCTTCCGCGCCAGGCGCCGAGGAACACCTGCTGGGTCACGTCCTCGGCCTCGTACGTGTCGCCGAGCGAGCGGGTGGCCATCGTGTGGACGAGCGAGCCCCAGCGCCGGTAGACGGCCGCGAACGCGTTCTCGTCGGCGGCGAGCAGTCCACGGGCGAGTTCGTCCTCGTACCCGGTCTCCCGCGTGACCGGCGGCGGGCGGACATCCGTATGTGGCGTGTTCGAGGTCATGACCTGTTCCTCCTGCCGTCCGCGCCGCGCGGGGGGAGGGCCGCCCGCGGAGCGGGTCGTGACGGCGTCCGGGCCGCTGTCACCTTCTCGTGCGTCCCAGTGTCGGGAGAGGAAACGACGCACACAACATGCGTCGTTTGTGCGTCGTAAGGTGGAAGGATGGACATGCGCGGGGACGACGACGACGATGACGACGGTGCGGGCGGGCGGCGCGGTGGCGGGCTGACCACCGGCGAGGTGGCGAGGCGGCTGGGCGTGGCCCCGACGACGATCCGTTCCTGGGACCGCCGCTACGGACTCGGACCCGCCGCCCGCGACGGCGGCCGGCACCGCCGCTGGACCGCCCGTGACCTGGCCCGGCTGGAGCGGATGTGCGCCCTGACGGCGACCGGACTGCCACCCGCCGAGGCCGCCCGGCTGGCTCTCGACGAGCCGGGAACGGACACGCCGCCCCGGGCGGAGGGCCCCGCCGCGGCCCCCCGGCCCCCGGCCCGCGGACGCGGCCGGGCCGGAACGGGTCTGCGGCTCGGCGACGTGCGCCAGGAGTGCAAGGGAGTCGCCCGTGCTGCCCTGCGCCTCGACGCCGCCGCCCTCGACGCACTGCTGAAGGCCGCGATCGAGGAACACGGCCTGGTCGCGGCCTGGACGGAGGTGATCGTGCCGACGCTGCAGGCGGTCGGCCGCAAGTGGGAGAGCTCGGGGGAGCGGTACGTCGAGGTCGAGCACTTCCTCTCCTGGCACGTCTCCGGCGCGCTGCGCCGCCACGCGCCCCCCGTACCGGCCGATCGCCCGGGCGCCGTCACCGTGCTCGCCTGCGTGCCCGCGGAGAACCACACGCTGCCGCTGGAGGTACTGGCCGCCGCACTGGCGGAACGGAACCTCCCGGTGCGGATGTTCGGCGGCGCGCTGCCCGTCGAGTCCCTCGTGGCCGCCGTGCGCAGGACCGGGCCGGCCGCGGTGGGACTGTGGGCCCAGTCACGGACCACGGCCAGCCGGCCGCTGGCCCAGCACGTCTCGGGGATCGAGTGGGGCGTGCGCGGAGCACGCAGGAAACCGCTCGTCCTGACGCTCGGCCCCGGCTGGGCGGGACAGACCGCACCGGGGCTGCCGCACCCCTCCGGCCTGGCGGAGGCCGTCACCGCGGTGGAGTCCGCCGTACGCGGCTGAGCCGGCACCGCCCGGCCCTGTTCAGTTCGGTCGCGACCGCGGGCGTGCTTGAAGCGCGCCGGCCCGTCGGCGAGGTCGATCAGCGGCTCCGGGTGCGCATAGGGCGGCGGTCCGAACGGCACCTTGATGTGGACCGACGATCTCGACGGCGCGGATGCCGGCGAGGCGGTTCACGTGCCGCATGGATTGTCATACTGTCCGACTAGCCTTCGGCGTATGGGGCTTGGCGACATCAGGTACGAAGACGTCATCGCGGCGACCGAAGAGTTCCGCCGTCTGGGCCGGGACACCTTCCTCCAGACGTACGGCTTCGGGCGAGCCAGGTCGTACGAGATGGTCCTGGACGGTCTTCGCTACGACTCGAAGGCCATCGTCGGTGTCGCCCACGGGCATGCCACCGGCGACTTCCTGAGCCCGAAGGACTTCAGTGGCGGTGCGGCCACGGTGGCGCGATGCCTGCGCGAGCTCGGTTTCGTGGTGGAGACCGGGGAGGCATCCCGCGACCGTGCCGCCCTGCTGGAGCGTCTCCGCAAACTCAAGGTCTCCCGCGGCCCCGGACACCCGGCCCCCAGCCGTCACCAGCCGCTGAGCCTCCTGTGGGCGATATCCCGCGAAGCCGACGAGCGGCCCCGCCTGACCCCGTGGCCACAGTTCCGGGACGAGGTCGGCCCGCTCCTGGTCGAGTTCGGCCTCCCCAACGCAAAGGCCACGCCGGAGTATCCGTTCTGGCATCTCCGGGGCAGCGGACTGTGGGAGGTCCAGGGCATACCGACCGAACTGACCGAAAAGATGCCGAAGGTGAGCATCCTCGACGCGCACCACCCGCAGGCCGGCTTCCCGGCGGAGACCGCCGATCTCCTCCGGGACCCGGTGACCCGCCTCCACGCCATCGCCACGATCTGCGAGACGTATCTAGAGGACGTCGACCGCCAAGCTCTCTTCGAGCGAATCGGCCTGGGCGGATACACCACAGCCGGCAGCCTGTTGAGCCTGCCGGAGGACGAGAGCGGCGGTGCCGACGTGGACGACGAGCACGGGCGGGCGACCGGCCCCGCACCGCGCCGTGACGCGACCCGCTCCGTCATCGTCCGCGACGAGGCCCTGGCCAGGAGGGTCAAGGAGCTCGAGGACAACCGGTGCCAGATCTGCGGCACGACGCTCCGTCACCTGAACCGCCCGTACAGCGAGGCGGCGCACATAAGAGGCCTGGGCAGACCCCACCACGGCCCCGACGAACTGCGGAACCTCCTGTGCCTGTGCGCCAACTGCCACGTCCTCTTCGACGGCTTGGAGATCTATGTCGACCCTGACGGCCTGGTCAGGGGAACGAGGGGCGACAGAGAACCCCGCCCCCTCCGCCGCGACACCAGACACCCGATGGACGAGGCGCACATCGGCTACCACCGCGATCTCTGCACCCTCAATGCTCCTAAGCCCACCGTCGGCTGACTCGGCCCAGGGCCGGAGCGCTGCGGGCCCTACAGCAGATGGTCGGCTTTACCGGCCTTGATGTCGGTGATGAGGGTGCGCAGGGCTTCGAGGGAGTCGGTGAGAGGGGTCTCCTCCTGACCGGCGACGGCTATGTACCCGTTGCCGTCGGCATCGGTACCGAGACGGAAGCAGGAGCTGCCCTCGGCGCAGAACGGGGCTTCCCAGGTGATGTCGGGCATTGACACTCCTCATAGTTGGCGTGAGATGTCGCGGACGAAGTCTCTGGACTGCTCTGGCGACAGAGCCAGACTTTCCAACAGATCGAGCTGCGCCCGGTATTTCGCCAACTGACCTTCGGCGTGGAGGAAGGTGGGCCCGTGGGAGCTGTCCATCTGCACCGTATCGAGCTGCGGAACGGGCCCTTCGATGTGGACGACCGTCTGCCCGGCACCAGGGAAGGCGCCGCGGGCGAAGGGCAGAACGAGCACGGTGACGTTGTCCCGCTCGGACACCTCCAGCAAGTACTCCAATTGGGCACGGGCCACGTCGGCACCACCGAACTGCATCCGGAGTGCGGCCTCGTGGATGACCGCGACGTACGGGACCGCCCTGTCGCCGGTGATCACCTGTTGGCGTTCGGCACGCAGCGCGAGTCGCAGAGCAACCTCGTGCTCGGGCAAGGCGGGAACCGCAGCCCGGAAGATGGCCATCGCCTGTTCCGAGGTCTGGAGCACGCCGGGCACATGGACGGTGTTAGCGCCGCGCATGCGCACGGCGTGGCTTTCCGTCTCCGCGATGTCCAGCAAGCCCTGCGGCAGAATGCCCCGGTAGCGCTCCCACCACCCCGTACTCGCCTGAGCCATCTCGACGAGCGCCTCGATGTACGTCTCATCGGTCACGTCACAGTTGCAGGCCAATGTGCGCAGACGGTCGGCGCTGATACCCCGGACTCCGGACTCGATGTTGGAGATCTTGCCCCGGTCCACACCCAGCAGGCCTGCCGCGAACTCTGCGGACATCCCTGACGCAGTACGGATGCGCCGTAGCTCACTTCCCAGCCGCTTCTGCCGTTCTGTGGGAGTCGTCCTCGGGGGCATCGGGGTTCCTTCCATCCGGCAGAGGTCGCTCAGCGGCACTCGAAGGCCGCCGTACCTCTCCGTGGTGAATTCTTTTGAGCGCGTGGAAAATTTACCACCGGCTGCTCTACTGTCAGTATCGCGCAAGCTACACACTGCAATGCCGGAAGCGCACCGCGCGAGCATGCCCGCCTGCCCTGGGACGGGTGTGCCCGCGACCAGGGCGGTAGGCCACCGGCGAGCCCCAAACCCCTCACGCAGCACTGGAGTTCGTCATGCCCGAGATCCCCCTGGTACCCGTCCACTGGCACTTCCCCGCCCACCCCGCCTCCGTACGGAGGGCCCGTCACGCCGTCGCCGAATCGCTGCCGCACGTCCTCCGCCCGCACCTGGGCGACGACCTGGGCCTGCTGACCTCCGAACTGGTCACCAACGCCATCCGCCACGGGGCCTGCCGGGAGGACGAGGAACTCATCGAACTCGTGCTGTGGCCCGCCGACGGCCACTACTGGCTCGCCGTCTCCGACCCCGGCACGGGCAAGCCTGTCCTGACCCACCCGGCCGCGGACTCCGAGAACGGCCGGGGCCTCCTCCTCGTCGACCACCTTGCCACCGCCTGGACCGTCCGCCCCCGCCCCACACGCGGAACCTCCGTGGTCGCAGGCTTCTCTTTCCGTCAAGGCGATTGACCCGGCGGAGCGTTCGGCCAAGCCGGTCGGGCAGCACGGCCCTACCCGCGCTGCCCGACCGGCTGACCCAACTCGACGGCGTCGAAGTCGCCGAGCAGCACGACCGCCGACCAGGCGGGTCACCGCGAGTGCACACCGCGGCGATGGCTGCGGATTGACGTCCTGGGGAGGGTGAGGCAATGGCGCCGATGCCCCAGCCCTTCCCAGCTCTGTGATGGATGAGCTGGGGAGGGGGAGTGGCTTACCGTCCGGTGCGGCTTCGGCGCGTGCTGTGGCTCACTCGGTGAGGTCGTCGGCGGTGAGCGGGGCGGAGTCCTTCTGGGGCTCCTGGTCGGTGACGCCCTCGGGGCGGTAGTAGCGGGTGGCGCTCGCGTACTCCTCGGTCTTGTCATACATGATCACGTAGCCGAGGAGGGCGGTGATTTGCCACGAGGGCGGTATGGCGGCTCCGGCCAGGCGAAGCGCCTGGTCTGCGGTGATCGCGCCGGCCGGGACCTCGACCATGATCTCCGCAGCCCGTGGGGGCTCCACGTAGCGGAAGAGATACGGCAGACCGTCCTTGATGCTCTTCAGGAACTTCCGCAGGCTCGTTGTCCCGGCTCGCACTCCCTCCACGGGAGCGGCGAGGTTGATTGGGTACTGGACGTCGAAGTGGTCCTTTTTCAGAACGGTCGTGTCCCGCTTGCTGCCGGGGTCCCTGCTGCCGAACCCGCTGTTGTTCCAGGGCAGACCGCCCCGCTCGTTCTTATAGTGGTTTATGAGCAGTTGTTCGGGGCCGAGGGCGTAGAAGTCGTCGTCCACGTAGAGGCAGCTGAACGTGACCTCGGCGAGGTCGATGTTGAGGCGGCCGCCGATCTTACGCAGGTGGTTGCGGAGCCGACCTGGCAGGCCCTTAGTCTTCTGGTCTGCCTTGCCCACGTAGACGATCTGACCGTTGACGTACAACTGGTAGACACCTGGGCGCTCCTCCAGCTTCGCGAGGTTCTCCTCGCTGAGTTGGGCGGTGCCCAGGTTGTTGAGGGCCTTGGCGAGCTGGTCGCCAAGCGCCCTGGTGATGCTGAGCCGGAAGTCGTCGTGGAACTCGCCGCGGCCGTCGACTCCGCTGATCCCCGCCATGTGGTGTTCTTTCCCCTGGTTCACGCTGGTCAGAGCGCATCCTATAATCCCCCCACGCATTCGATCACTCGTTCGAGTGAATGATCCTGGCTTGCTGATACTCCGCGGTACGATTCCGGCATGGACGACCAGGCAGAAGACACCAAGATCCCGAGCGACCGCAAGAGCGTGGAGCTGTTCGCGGGAGGCGGTGGCCTTGCCATGGCGGTCCATCGGGCGGGGTTCCGTCCAGTGCTGTTCAACGAGTTCAACAAGAGGGCCTGCGAGACCCTGGTGGCCAACGCTGGCAAGACCCTCGGTGACGACGGGCTTGTGGTGATCCAGGACACTCAGCCTGTTCCCCCGGCCCCGGGGGAACCCGCCCCTCTCTACCCCGGTGACGTGCGGGACCTGGACCTCACGAAGTTCGCCGGGGAGGTCGATGTCCTCGCCGGCGGTCCGCCCTGCCAGCCGTTCAGCGCTGGAGGGGTCGCCAAGGGCGACGAGGACAAGCGGAACATGTTTCCCGCTGTGTTCAAGGCCGTCCGTGACATGAGACCGAAGGTCGTCCTCTGCGAGAACGTCCGCGGGCTGCTGCGGGACTCCTTCAGCGACTACTTCGCGTACATCCTCAATGAGTTGCGGCTGCCTTTCGTCGAGCGCAAGGACTCTGACACCTGGCAGCGGCATAACCAGCAGCTGCTCGATCGGTTTGGGGCCTTGGGTGTGACCGTGGAGGACCCGAAGGCCGTCAGGGCGCGCAAGGGACCGCTCCCCGAGGACAAGGATCTCGGCGGCCTCACCGAGTACGACGACGATGACGAGCACTACCGAGTCCTGCACTTCGAGGTCAACGCCGCCGACTACGGGGTTCCCCAGGTGCGGAACCGCGTGATCATCGTGGCCTTCCGCGCCGACCTCGGCGTTGATGTGGTGAGGGACTTCCTACGCCGGGTCAGGCCGACCCACTCCGAGACCGCCCTCCACCGCTCCATGCTCGTTGACGGGAAGGGGTACTGGGCTCGCCACCCAGAGGTCCCCGACTACGTCAAGGCGCGTGTCAAGGCGCGACTGACCAAGGGGAACCTCGAGGCCGACGGCCGCGAGCCATGGCTGACGTTTCGCGACGCCATCAAGGGGTTCGGCGGGGATCCCGAGCTGCCTGCCCTCCCGGACGTGGACCTGCGTCGCCTGGAGGAGAAGCACGACTTCGGCGGAATGCTGTTCCCCAGCCACATCGGCTGGCCCGGCGCCAGGATCTACAAGGGCCACACCCCGAACGAGCTCGACCGCCCCGCCAAAACCGTCAAGGCGGGCGTGCACGGGGTCCCCGGCGGCGAGTCCGTCATGCTGCTCGACAAGCGGGTCCCCGACCCCACGTCCCCCGACGGATGGCGACACCTGCACCGGTACATGACCGTCCGGGAGACGGCCCGTGTCATGACTTTCCCCGACGAGTGGGTCGGGTCCGGTCCGCGCGGGGAACAGATGCGGCAGCTCGGCAACGCCGTCCCCGTCGCCCTCGGCCAGTTCTTCGCCAAGGCCATTAAGGACGCCCTGGACGCGGTTGGGAAGTAGCGAGATGAGACGGCCCACCGAGCACGCCGGGCAATGGAAGAACAGCCTTCCCCCCGAGCGTGCCTACAGACGCCGAGCTGGCTCCGCCGCCCCGACCGTCGAGCAGGATCGGGCCGCTGGAGGACGGGAACGGCGCTGCGTGGCCCTCGACGACGGCCGCTACGCCCGCGCCTCGGTCGCTCTTAAGCTGTATCGGCGGACCCGTCGCATCCGTGCCTACTTGCGCTGGTCCCAGGATGGATCGACACGGGAACGTTACGTGTGCGAGGTCGACCACCCCACGCGCCGGGAGAACCTGGCCGAGGCATGGAGGCGGGCCCACGAGATGGGCCTGGCCTGCGAGCAGCCCCTACCGGACAGCTCCAAGGCATCCTCCAACAGCGTCCGCGCGGTGATGCGCGCCAACCGTGGCAAGGACACAGGGCCGGAACTCGCCCTACGTAAAGAGCTCTACCACCGCGGCCTACGCTACCGGGTCGACGCTCGTCCCATCCCGGACATCAGGCGTAGGGCCGACCTGGTGTTTTTTGGCGCCCGCGTGGCGGTGTTCGTGGACGGCTGCTACTGGCACGGCTGCCCGGAGCACTACCGGCCCGCGACCAAGAATGCCAAGTTCTGGCGGGGGAAGATCAACGGCAACCGCGACAGGGACCGGCAGACAAATGAGATCCTGCGCGCTGCGGGCTGGAGGGTCATTCGGGTCTGGGAGCACGAGGCCCCGCGGACTGCGGCGGATGTGATCTCCGAGGTGGTGCGGACCCGTAGGCAACGGACGCCCGGAAGGCGGGGAGCACGCGAAGCACTGGCCGCCCCGGACCTTGGCTAGACGGCGCGGGGTGGTTGTGGCCTGTGTGGACCGACCGGCCCGCCGGGATGTTCCCAAAAGGAGCGCCACAGCGCCGCCGCGGACGGCTCTGCCCCTGCGACCTTCGATCACGGGCGAGCGCGCCACCCTCGATTGAGGATGGCGCGCCCTCACCTGCTGAGGCTGTCCTGCCCCAGCAGGGCGTGCCAGGTTTTCAGTGCGAGCGCTGGTGGCACCCGTATGTAGGGACAGAGGTCAGCCGGTTCCGGTCGGAGGCGAGGAGTCGGTCGTTGTCCGAGCCGGGCACGCGCTCCACGCGCAGCCATGGCTAACCTGGGCGGTCCCGTCGACAAGGTGGAGCAGCAGCAGGAGCACACACCCTTCCACGGTCTTCAACTCCAAGGCGTGGCGGCGGAGGCTGGAGATTTGGGCGGTACTCGTGCCACGCCGGACGACCAGGGGCGCATGGCCTGCTGCGGTGGCGAATGTCCGACTCATGGGTGCTTGACGGAGGCCAAGGCGCCAGGTCAGCCAAGAGCTGACCCGGACTCCGCTGCCCCGAAGGACGTCCCGGTCGATGGTGATTCGGGCGCCAAGAAAGTCACCTTCCACGGCCATGGTGGCTGGTTGGGCGGGTTCCTCCTCCTCTATCGGTCGTGCTCCCCGAGAGACGAGGTCGATAAGACCTTGGTCGGTCTCGCCGATCTGATCACTGAGCAGACACTGGGTGAGCCGCCAGGCACTGACCGGGTAGATCTCTCGTACCTTGGCGAAGAGCGCCGCTCTGGAGAGGGGGCCGAACTCGGTGACTACACCGACGAGGGCCTCGACGGCGTTCTTATAAGGCGTGATACGCAGGTGTGACCATTCGGACAGTGCCCAGGTACCTTCGGGGCGCAGCTGCGTGAACCGGTCGTCACGCCGCAGTGCCTCTCGCGCCGCGGCGGCGGTCGCCACTGACATGGGGCCGACGAGTTCTTCCACCGGACACGGATGACCGATGTTCAACAGCCACAGATACGCGGCATCTCGCCCCCGGGCCTGGCGCCGGACCCAGTGTCCTTCCGCGCTCCGAGTGACCCCGGACTGAGGGTGGGCCAGGATCTCGGCCGACGGAATCCCGCTGGGCACGCCCGCCTCCGCGGCCGCGTCGTCCAAGTCGGAGTCGAGCAAAGGGACCTTGGTTGTCAGATCCTTGAGCGCCTTGTCGAGAGCGTCCAGGCGCACGGTCCACCAGCCGCGAAGCGGCCCTGCCCAGGTACGTGGCGCGCCAAGGCCCGCTTCGGCCAACAGCAGCTCCACGGCGAGGTGGTCCTTCAAGTTCAGAGTCGCCGCGAAAGATGACCTTCGCACGGCGGGGCTCTCGCCCAGGGCGCGCACCGTGTCACGCCAGCCCTTACAGAGGATGTCCGCGAAACTCGCGAGTTGGCGCTGTGTCTCGGCCATGATCTGGCGAACCCTCTCCCGGCTCACCTTGAGATCATTTCCGATGTCCTCGAGGGTGCGGCCCTCCGCCCGACCCTCGGCTATGGTTCTGGCCCGCTCGTCGACCACGGTCTGCCACGCCCGAATCAACCACTCGTCATCGTCCATGACCTCTCCTACATCTCGTCGAAGTAGACGACCCGCACGCCGAGGAACTTGGCCAGACGCGCGTGCTCGGCCTTCTGCTCACGGGTGAGCGGGTTGAGGAAGGGGTCGACGACACAAATGGTCCAAGGGGCGGTCTCTCCGTTGGAGCGATCGAGAATGGCAGGCCACACCAGGTGTTTGAACTGGGACGCCTGACCGGTCACGAAGTGCAGTTCCTCGTCTTCCCGGTCAACTCGTCGAACGGTGGCCCGGATGGGCTTTAGCTTCTTGGAGCCCGAGACGATCTTCCATTCGTCGCCGAGCGACCTCTCGATGATCTCCTCAAGGGTCGCGGCCTGCTGCTGGACGTACTGGGCGTACTTGCCCAGGCCTCGACGCGACCGCTCGTACTCCTTCATCGGACCGTCTTTGATCCAAGGTCTGATATTCGCGGGTTGGCCCAGGAAGGTGATCAGCCGGCCTCCGATGTCGGGGTCATCCGTCCACTCCTGGTAGAGACGGGTCCGGTCGGCGTCCTGCAGGTGGGTCCAGCGCTTCCTGCCAGCGTGCTCGTAGAGGCGCGTGACCACAGCCGCCTCGATAGCGGTGGGGATCTTGTAGTCGGTCACAGAATTCCTTTCGGGGCGGGAAACTGGAGACGGACCTCGTCCGCCGCGGTCTCGAGGTCGGCGGCGTCCTGGATCCACATGTCCATGAGGGAACCGACGGTCTCGTCCTGGAACTCGATTCGCGAGACGTGCGGGAGCTCCAGGTGCTCGGCCTCTTGCGCCTCGAGAGTGCGTCTGAGGTTCAGCGCTGCGGCGGCGCGGCGGATGTCGGTAACGAAGTCCAGTACTTTCAGGGCTTTTTTGGTGGGGCTGAGCCGCAGCCCACGCCCCAGCTGCTGTACGAAGATTCTTCGGCTGTGAGTGACTCGGAGGAAGGCGATGAGGTTCACGTCGGGGACGTCGACACCCTCGTTGAACACGTCAACACAGGTGATGACGGGGACACGCCCCAGGCGGAACTCGTTCAGCAGGACGTTTCGGTGTCGTTTTGCCAGGCCACTGTGGAGATAGGATGCCTTGGCCCACGCGGGGTCGGAGACCGAGAGGAGCTTTGCCATGTGCTCGGCGTGTTCGATGGTCTGACAGAAGACGATCGCCCGGGGCTCGACTGTCTCCCGCCAGGCCGTACGGAGGTGCTCAATGATCTCTTCGTCCCGCTGAGGCAGGAAGAGCCGGCGGTTGAGATCCTTGATGGAGTATCCGTGCCGACTGATCTCCTTGACCGCGTCCCAGTCCACACCGTCCGCGTACAACTTGTAGTCCACGGCGGACAGGAAGCCGGCGGCCATACCCTTGGCGATACCCATCGTGAAGCTCGGGTAGCCGAAGCGAGCCGTGATGTCAAACTTGTCACCGCGCCAAGGGGTAGCCGTGACTCCGAACTTCTCCGCAGTCGCACACAGATCGAGGAGTTCCGCAAACCTGCCGGTCTCGGCGACGTGATGCGTCTCGTCGATCATGATGAGATCGGGACGGTAGCCGGCGCGGACGGCCGCCAGCGCGGATTCAACGGTCGCGACCACCACACCATCTAGGTTCCGGGGCTTGTTCTCCCCAGTGAGCAAGCGAGTCGGGACGCTCTTGGGGATGTGCCTCCAGAGCGCCTTCTCGAGTTGCTCGACGAGATCTCGCATATGGGCGACCACGAGGATCTTGGCGTCGAGGCGGGATTTGAGCAGGTTTCCGATGACCTCTCCTCCGACGACCGTCTTGCCGAGTCCGGTCGCGAGGACGAGCAGTGCCGAACCTTCGGCGGCCAGGTCGCGTTCGATGGCTTCCACGGCCCGCGCCTGGTAGTCGCGAAGATCGTAGGAGTTCGGTACATGGTCCGGCATGAGCTCACCGATGGCCGCGAGCGTGGCACCGTGCCATAGCGTGATGTCGATGCCAACTCCCGCGAGGGCACGGATACGCTCTTCGGTCGATACGTTGATGTCGGTGTTGGTGGCCAGGACGGCCTTGTCTGCCCGGTAGTGGGTGCGCGCCCGCTCAAGGTCGTCAACGCCGGCTTGGTCCGCAACGCCATGCGCCTTCCACTTGCTCTGGAACACCCACTGCTCACGGTCCCGCACGGCCAACAGGTCGGCACCGTGGTCATGGGCGCCGTCGACGACACGTACGTCATGGAAGCCCAAGTGCCAGAGTGTGCGCTCCAGGGCTTTGGTCAGCCCGGACGGACCGCCGTCCCGCAGTTCGGCCGGTGAGAGGAACGCGGCTGTCATTTCTCACCGGCCAGTTCGTCCGTGAGCAGGGTGACGCTGAGGCGGGCCCGCTGGAGCTGAAGGGCGGTGGCTTCACTCGCGAAGGTGCCGATGGTCGCCACGTCCGCGAGGTAGCCCGTGACCCGAGCCAGGCTGAGGGATCGAGCGGAAGGCGACTTCACCTCGCTGTACGGCCCCCGGAAGACGTGTCCGTCCAGAAAGGCCTCAGGCATTGTCTCCACCAACCGAACAAGACTCAGGGCGGGAAGGTACGAGACGAAACCGGCGTCCTGTCCGAGGCGCCCGATCTGGCCGACTTGACCGGCGGCGATCATGGACTCTTCGACGGAGGTCCGATCTTCCTCACTGAGGCAGTCATAGGCCCGTCCGAACTCACTAGATCGATGAAGCTCGTCGACCATGCGACGGCGGACCTCGGTCAGCAGGTCGCGCGCTTCCGCTCCCACGGTCGTACCGTCCAACGCGCTCTCCTTGAGGGAGGAGGCACGGATGGCGGCAAGCATCTGAGACGGACTCCATTCGGAACGGCCTCGAACCTTGAGGAGAGGGGCCAGCTCGACAAGAAGGATGTCGGCGTAGTCCGCTCCGAATCGCCGGAACACCTCATGGGAAGGGTCGACGAAAGCCATCAACTCGTTGCCGGCGCGCTGGTCCAAGAGAACCGGAACGGCCTTCCCTGAATCATCGAGAAGGGAACTGCCGCTCTTGAGCACCCGCGTTTCGACGTTCAGGTGACCAAGGTCGGGGTGGCCGTAGGGGCGGGTGAGGTGCGAGTGGCGCGTAGACGCGGCCTCGTAGCGAGCGAGGCGCTCGCTACGCGTCTCGGCCTTCGGCTCCTTCACCGTGGTAACCGTGCCGTCGCCGGTCATCGCGACACTGGCTAGCGAGGCGGCACCGGAGGACGGCGCGTTGACGGGAACCTTCAGTGCCTCCATCACCGCCCGCGCGTCTGGCTGGCTCGGGACGCTGGCCGCCGTCTTGGTCTCCACACCTCTGCTCTTGATCTCCTCATGCTCGAGGACCGCCTGCCACCAACGCTCGTCCGTCTGGAATTCGGGGTTGCCCTTCTGGAACTCCTGCCCCCAACGACGGGTGGCCTCATGGAGAGGCTTACGGCCATCCCCCGGGACGAGGCAGCGGAGACCGGCATCGTTACGCCGGAACCCCTTGTACAGCAGGGCGAGAGGGCTCTCGTTCTCCTCATAACCCAACGCCTGGGCCCTCTTCGGCTGCAGAGGGGCAACGCCTCGCAGTATCTCCACTGCGCTACGCCAGCTGCGGTCTGAGTACTCGAAGGCGTCCTTCTGGTAAGTGACGGGAACATGATCGAGGTGAATCTCCCCGATGATCCGACCGCCCTGATGGGCGAGTTCGACGGGGTACTCGGGGTCCTCGTTACCTTCGGCGCCATCCGGATTGTTCCAGGTGAACAGCTGCTTATCCCAACGCAGGATCTTGCGGCCGTTGCGAAGGAAGTCGATCCCGTAATCGGTCTTGTGCAGGTACCGCTGGATGCCCAGCCAGCCCCAGATTCGGCGTCGCCGGACAGTCAGCTTCGCGCTCCCGCAGTCGAAGCAGATGTCCCCCTGTGTGAGCTGCCACTGACCACAGTCGGAGCAGGCCACTCCATCCTGCAGCTTCTGGTCGATCTCGATGTAGGCGGGAACACGTTCCTTGCCGTTGTAAAGCACATAGCGATCATCACCCCAGCGGCAGTGACGAACCGGCTTGACCTTGGTCCCGCCGATGTACAGCTCGAACCCGCGCTCGGCCAGGATCCAGGAGTACACCGACCCGAGAGCATTCCTGAGAGCCGCACCGTTCCGACGCAGCCAGTCGGCCCGGGTCCGGTTCAGTCGATCGATGATGATCTTCGTGCCGTGCTGGGCGGGATGACTCTTCGGCTCGGTGATGTCCGTTGCCTCGAAGTCATCGCCGATCTGGTCCAGGTCGATCTCAACGCCGATCCATTCAGTGTCACCAGGACGGGTCGTCAGCACTCGGGTGCGCTTGCCGAGCCGGGCGGTGGCGACATTGAAGCCCATGCCGAACAGGCCGAGCTTGTCGTGCATGTCGTTGCCGGACCAACCGGCTCGGACCGCACGCTCCAAGCGCTCGTACGTCATGCCTCGACCGGTGTCCGTGATGACGAGTTCACCGCTGGCCGAGGAGGGCAGCGAGACACTCACCATGAAGCCGTCAGGCCACTCCGTTCCAGAATGGACGATTTCACTGAAGTCGTCGAAGGAGTTGTCGACAAGCTCGGCCACACACTGCCACTCGTCGAACTCGATCTCGCCCAGCATGCGCAGCACGCGAGCGGAAGGGGTGATCTTCACTCTGGTGGAACCCTCCTGATGTCTTGCACGCCGACGACCGTCACCGGCGTGCAAGGGCACGACGAAGCGGCCTGGCGCGGTGAGCCATGCGTAACCGCGAGAGTACCGCGTACCTCTGACACTTCGTCCACTACTTGCGGAGACGCCGATGTTCATGGGAGCGTCCCGGCGAAGAGTCTGCCCTGAGACCTCCATCCAGCGTGCGACCACCTACCTACACGAGGGCGGGGCACAGTACGACTCATCCCGTCCTTCGGAGGGAGGATCCTTCGCAACGAACCAAGTCTGGCGGGAACGCTGCTCGCCTTCCACTGGAGTCCCGGTGTCATACAGGGTGTCGTGGACTGTGAACGCCCCTACACGCCGGCTCGCCAACTGCCCCTCTAGCGGCGTCACTGGCCTGCGCTGGTTCGGTCGCCCGTTGCGCCGCGGGCGGCACGAAAGCTGGACACGGTCGCCCCCTCCGTATTGGCGGAGCTTTCCAAGGACTATTCGCCGACGCCATCAGGAGTTGATTCAGTGCAGATACCCCCGAGTTAACGAAGTTATTTCAGCGGTTGAGTCAATGCATCATTCACTAGCTTTCAAGGGGGGTATCGAGGTAGTTAGGTAAATTCCACAATAGTTCCGCAGTGGCGCGCTCCAGGGAGGGTGTGACGCCGATATCTGCTGCCCAAAACTAGGCTTGACCTGCTGGTATGCGGAAGGTGCCTACGGGTTGCCAGTACTGAAGAAGGACCACACGAACGAACCGGCGGCCTCAAACGAGATTCGTCAAGGAGGATGCCACCCAGGGAGACGGGGAGGCCGGTGACATGCCATCAAGTTGGCTTTGCGGGCCGCGTTTTCAAGGAAATGAGATGTAGCCCACAAACGCCCTGATTGCGTTGGCATTCAGGTAGCGAACTACTCCAAGATGCACCACAGACAGAGGGCCCGTCGGCTCACCCACTACAGCGCGCCGACGGGCCCAACAGCAGCCCCTACTAGAACGGAGCGTGCTTTGGACAGTACACAGAACCTGCCCTCACGGCCCCTTGTTCCGAGGGCGATCCTCGTCACCATCCTCGCCCTCGGGGCTGCGGATGTCGGGTTCGCCTGCGGCATCCTCGCTGGTACTGCGGGAGACTTCTCCTTCTTCGGTGCCGCCACCCTCGGGGCCACGGCGTTCGTGACGAGCCTGATGTCGGCCATCATCGTCATGAAATACGTCAGAGGGGACGACTAGGTTCTCAGCGAGGTGCCATTCGGCGTGTGTGTTTCCCCGGACGCCACGCCGTAGGCGGCCCGGAGCTGGGATCTCTCTGCGGCTGTCGAAACGGACCACTCCCGCGGTTCGGGAGCTCATTCACCTGATCTGCGGAAGTGATCCGTTTCGACAGCCGAGCCGCCCTCGAGTGGCCAGTGACACTGACTCGAAAAGGGGACGGGCCGGCCGGTGACCGCGAACCTCCGATGCTCAGGCAGCCCGTGCGGGCGGCAGCTGGTGCCGTAGGGCGGCTGCTTCGGTGAGGTTGGCCACCCCCGCCTCGACGTCGCGTCGACGGATACGGGCGAGTGTAAGGTTCCCAGCGCGATCGCGCGTGACTTCCGTCTGTCCCGTAACTTCTCCGCCGTGCCGGCCGTACGAGACGAGGCCGGACCGTGTGGTCGAGAGGACCCGGAGTCGTTTCATGTCCGATGAGATCAGGCTGCGCCCGGTGACCGGCGGAGATCTCGATCTGTTCGAGCGTGAGTTCAGTGGGCCGGAGAGGGCCGACCCGTACCAGTGGTTCGGCTTCACGTCGTCGGCCGGCCTGCGTCGGCGCTTCGCGGAGACCGGCCTGCTCGGCCCCGATGGCGGTGTGCTCTCCGCGGCGGAGGCGGGCAGGACGGTGGGCCGGGTCGAGTGGTTCGCCGGTACCTGGTACCTGGGGGCGGCCCGCCACGTCTACCTGCTGGAGTCTGGCGATCGGTCTGGTGCCCGCCGCGCAGGGCCGCGGTATGGGCACCCGGGCGCAGCGACTGCTGGCCGGGTACCTCTTCGATCACACCAGGGCCGAACGGCTTCAAGCCTGGACGGACTCCGCCAACCTCGCCGAGTAGCGCGCGTTGGAGAAGGCGGGCTTCGTCAGGGAGGGCGTGCTGCGCTCCGCGCAGTGGCGCGGCGGCCGGTGGCACGATCAGGTGATCTTCTCTATGCTCCGCGCGGAGCGGCCCGGCCCGGCATAAGGCCGCCGCCTCGGATGGCATCCGCCTGCACATACGCGAAGACCCCGTTCTCAGCGTTTCCGCTGATGACGGGGTCTTTAGGCACCTTCTTTGAGGTGCCCCCGGCAGGATTCGAACCTGCGCACACGGCTCCGGAGGCCGTTGCTCTATCCCCTGAGCTACGGGGGCGTGTCCGTCGCGGTGATCGCGGCGACGGGTAGAACATTACCAGCTCCCGGGGGGTGGTCATGAACCCGTTTTCGCAGCGGACGGCAGCCGGGCGGGGGCGGTCCGGAGTGCGGGGTGTCGCCCGTGCGGAGTGGAAGTGGGGAAACGCCGGACGCGGTGGCCGGTGGAGACCTACTCTCGAGTTGTGCCAGGGGCGTCGGGCCGGGTTCTTGTTGTGGACGACAACAAGGTCATCCGGCAGCTGATCAGGGTCAACCTCGAGCTGGAGGGCATCGAGGTCGTGACCGCGGCCGATGGTGCCGAGTGTCTGGAAGTCGTCCATCAGGTGCGGCCCGACCTCGTCACCCTCGATGTCGTCATGCCGCGGCTGGACGGGCTCCGGACGGCCGCCCGGCTGCGTACCGATCCCCGTACCGGTCATCTCCCGCTCGTCATCGTCAGTGCCTGCACCCAGTACGAGATCGAGAGCGGGCTCGACGTAGGGGTGGACGCGTTCCTCGCCAAGCCCTTTGATCCCGCGGAGCTCGTCCGGATCGTTCAGCGGTTGATCCTGAGTCCCCTCGGGCGCGTGCGCGGGCCCGGGGACGTCGAGCCTGCCGCCGGGCACGCCGGCGGGTGAGACCGAGGGCCGTCCACATCTCGGGATCGTGGCCCAACTCATTCGTCTACCCACCCCCCTCCTCCCCTACGCTTGTCCCGTGACCCCCGTCGAGCTCTCCCGCACCGTGCTGCACGCGGTGCGCCGTGCCGTCGACGAGGGGGAACTGAGGGTGGAGGCTCTGCCCGAGCGGGTTCGCGTCGCGCCTCCGGGGCCCGGGGGGTGCGGGGACTACGCGACCAATGTCGCCCTTCAGCTCGCGCGGCCGGCCGGGCAGCCGCCCCAGCGGGTCGCCGAGATTCTCCGGCCTCGTCTTCTGCGCGCCCCCGGCATCAGTGACGTCGTCGTCACCGGGCCCGGGTTCATCAACATCAGCCTCGCCGACGCGGAAGGGTCCGTCGGGCTTGTCCGTGAGGTTCTGCGGTGCGGTTCCCGGTACGGGCACGGTGCCGCCCTGGGCGGTCACACCGTCCGGCTGCGGCCGGCCCGTGAGGTGCGTGCCGTCGTTCAGGCCGAGGCTCTCGTCCGTATTCTCCGGGCGCAGGGTGCCGTGGTTCACATCGACGACCACGACCACGACCACGATCGCGACGGCATCGTCGTCCGGCCCGTTCCAGCGCCCGCCGATCCCTTCCGCCTCGGGCCCGACGCCGCCCGCTGGGCCCTGCTGTACCCCGCTCCGCACGACCGGCCCCGGATCGGCGACGAGCACCTGGTGCAGCGGGAGGGCAATCCGCTGTTCCGGGTCCGCTACGCCCATGCCCGCACCCGGGCGCTCCTCCGTAACGCCGCCGATCTCGGATTCGGGCCCGAGCCCGGTCCCGTGGCGGAGGCCCCGTCGTTGTTCCAGGTCCTCGCCGACCACCCCCGTGTCCTCGCGGC
Organism: Streptomyces sp. NPDC059454; assembly: GCF_042749965.1. Taxonomy (NCBI): domain Bacteria; kingdom Bacillati; phylum Actinomycetota; class Actinomycetes; order Kitasatosporales; family Streptomycetaceae; genus Streptomyces; species Streptomyces sp. NPDC059454. The sequence continues at coordinate 85,415 of NZ_JBHYVC010000009.1, forward strand.
CGCCGCCACCCACCGTGCGCCCGACCGGCTCGCCCGGCACCTCGTCGCCGTCGCCGACGCCGTGCCGCCCCTGCTTCCCGCTGTGCTGCCCCTCGGCGACGAGAAACCCTCGGCCGCCCACCGTGCCCGGCTCGCGCTCGCCGACGCCGCCGGGACGGTGCTGGCCGGCGGCCTGTCCCTGCTCGGCATCGACGCACCCGATCACCTCTGAGAGAGCCCAGAGAGAAGACCATGAGCCGTTCCGCACACCCCGCCGGGCCCCGTCACGCCGATGTCCTCCCCGAGGGGCACTACTCCGCACCGCCCACCGACCTCAACGCCCTCGACCCCAAGGTGTGGGCCGAGACCGTCACGCGGGACACGGACGGTGTGCTCACCGTCGGCGGGATCGACGTCAAGCGGCTGGCCGAGGAGTACGGCACCCCCGCCTACGTCCTCGACGAGCAGGACTTCCGGGCCCGGGCGCGGGCCTGGCGCACCGCCTTCGGCGGCGACGCCGACGTGTTCTACGCCGGCAAGGCGTTCCTCTCCCGGGCCGTCGTGCGGTGGCTGGACGAGGAGGGGCTGAACCTCGACGTGTGTTCGGGTGGCGAGCTGGCCACCGCGCTGTCCGCCGGGATGCCCGCCGAGCGGATCGCCTTCCACGGCAACAACAAGTCCGTGGCGGAGATCCGGCGGGCCGTCGAGGCCGGGGTCGGGCGGATCGTGCTCGACTCGTTCCAGGAGATCGTCCGGGTCGCGCACATCGCGCAGGAGCTCGGCACGCGGCAGCGGGTGCAGATCCGCATCACCGTGGGCGTCGAGGCGCACACGCACGAGTTCATCGCCACCGCCCACGAGGACCAGAAGTTCGGCATCCCGCTGGCCGGGGGGCAGGCGGCGGAGGCCGTGCGGCGGGCCCTGAAGCTCGACGGGATCGAGCTCATCGGGATCCACTCCCACATCGGGTCGCAGATCTTCGACATGTCGGGGTTCGAGGTGGCCGCGCACCGGGTGGTGGGGCTGCTCAAGGACATCCGGGACGAGCACGGGGTCGAGCTGCCCGAGATCGACCTCGGGGGCGGGCTCGGGATCGCGTACACCAGCGACGACGACCCGCGCGAGCCGCACGAGATCGCCAAGGCGCTGACCGAGATCGTCACCCGGGAGTGCGAGGCCGCCCGGCTCGCCACGCCGCGCATCTCCGTGGAGCCGGGGCGCGCCGTCGTCGGACCCACCGCCTTCACGCTCTACGAGGTCGGCACCGTCAAGCCGCTGGACGGGCTGCGGACGTACGTCTCCGTGGACGGCGGGATGTCGGACAACATCCGCACCGCGCTGTACGACGCCGAGTACAGCGTCGTCCTGGCCTCCCGGGTGTCCGACGCCGAGCCGATGCTGTGCCGGGTCGTCGGCAAGCACTGCGAGAGCGGGGACATCGTGGTGAAGGACGCCTTCCTGCCGGGGGACCTGGCACCCGGTGACCTCATCGCCGTACCGGCGACGGGGGCGTACTGCCGGTCCATGGCCAGCAACTACAACCACGTCCTGCGTCCGCCCGTCGTCGCCGTCAGGGACGGCGAGGCGCGGGCGATCGTGCGGCGCGAGACGGAGGAGGATCTCCTCCGGCTCGATGTCGGATGAGCGGCGACGAGGGAAGACCGTGGCCGGGTGACGGAAGATCTTCCGTCACCCCGGTCGTGAAAATGAAATAGATGTCTCACGATCCGGACATAACGCAGAAAGTCCCGTCCGGTGAGTGAGACTGGTGCAACCGAGACGGTAATCAGGAAACGAGGTCGGATGATGCGTACGCGTCCGCTGAAGGTGGCGCTGCTGGGCTGTGGAGTGGTCGGCTCAGAGGTGGCGCGCATCATGACGACGCACGCCGACGACCTCGCCGCCCGGATCGGCGCTCCGGTGGAGCTGGCGGGCGTGGCCGTGCGGCGGCCGGACAAGGTGCGCGAGGGGATCGACCCGGCCCTGGTCACCACCGACGCCACCGCGCTCGTCAAACGCGGCGACCTCGACATCGTCGTGGAGGTCATCGGCGGGATCGAGCCGGCCCGCACGCTCATCACCACCGCCTTCGAGCACGGCGCGTCCGTCGTCTCCGCGAACAAGGCGCTGCTCGCCCAGGACGGCGCCGCGCTGCACGCCGCCGCCGAGGAGCACGGCAGGGACCTCTACTACGAGGCCGCCGTCGCCGGCGCCATCCCGCTGATCCGCCCGCTGCGCGAGTCGCTCGCCGGGGACAAGGTCAACCGGGTGCTCGGCATCGTCAACGGCACGACCAACTTCATCCTCGACAAGATGGACACCACCGGCGCCGGCTACCAGGAGGCCCTCGACGAGGCCACCGCGCTCGGATACGCCGAGGCCGACCCGACCGCCGACGTCGAGGGCTTCGACGCCGCCGCCAAGGCCGCCATCCTCGCCGGGATCGCCTTCCACACGCGGGTGCGCCTCGACGACGTGCACCGCGAGGGCATGACCGAGGTCACCGCCGCCGACTTCGCCTCCGCGAAGGAGATGGACTGCACCATCAAGCTGCTCGCCATCTGCGAGCGGGCCGAGGACGGTGCGTCGGTCACCGCGCGGGTGCATCCGGCGATGATCCCGCTCAGCCACCCGCTCGCCTCCGTGCGCGGCGCCTACAACGCCGTGTTCGTCGAGTCGGACGCCTCCGGGCAGCTGATGTTCTACGGGCCCGGTGCGGGCGGTGCGCCGACCGCCTCCGCCGTGCTCGGGGACCTGGTCGCCGTGGGGCGCAACCGGATCAGCGGGACCACCGGGCCCGGCGAGTCCGCGTACGCCGCGCTGCCCGTCTCCTCGATGGGCGAGGTCGTCACGCGCTACCACATCAGCCTCGACGTGGCCGACAAACCGGGTGTTCTCGCCCAGGTCGCGACCGTGTTCGCCGAGCACGGTGTCTCGATCGATACGGTTCGCCAGCAGGGCAAGGACGGTGAGGCCTCCCTCGTCGTCGTCACGCACCGTGCGTCCGACGCGGCCCTCGGCGGGACCGTCGAGGCGTTGCGCAAGCTCGACACCGTGCGCGGTGTCGCCAGCATCATGCGGGTTGAAGGAGAGTAACCAGCAATGACCCACCAGTGGCGCGGAATCATCGAGGAGTACCGGGACCGGCTGCCGGTCTCCGACACCACGCCGGTCGTGACGCTCCGTGAGGGCGGCACGCCGCTCGTGCCCGCGCAGGTGCTCTCCGAGCGCACGGGCTGCGAGGTGCACCTCAAGGTCGAAGGCGCGAACCCGACCGGGTCCTTCAAGGACCGCGGTATGACCATGGCGATCAGCAAGGCCAAGGAGGAGGGGGCGCAGGCCGTCATCTGCGCCTCCACCGGCAACACCTCCGCCTCCGCCGCCGCGTACGGCGTGCGCGCGGGCATGGTCTCCGCCGTGCTCGTGCCGCAGGGCAAGATCGCGCTCGGCAAGATGGGCCAGGCGCTGGTGCACGGGGCGAAGATCCTCCAGGTCGACGGCAACTTCGACGACTGCCTCACGCTGGCCCGCGCGCTGAGTGACAACTACCCGGTGGCGCTGGTCAATTCGGTCAATCCGGTGCGTATAGAGGGGCAGAAGACCGCCGCCTTCGAGATCGTGGACATGCTGGGCGACGCGCCCGACATCCATGTGCTGCCGGTGGGCAACGCGGGCAACATCACCGCGTACTGGAAGGGGTACAAGGAGTACGCCGCCGACGGGGTGAGCACGAGGACGCCGCGCATGTGGGGGTTCCAGGCCTCCGGCAGCGCGCCGATCGTGCGCGGCGAGGTCGTCAAGGACCCGTCGACCATCGCCACCGCCATCCGCATCGGCAACCCCGCCTCCTGGGACTTCGCGCTCGCCGCGCGGGACGAGTCCGGCGGCGCCATCGACGAGGTGACGGACCGTGAGATCCTGCGCGCCTACCGGCTGTTGGCCTCGCAGGAGGGCGTCTTCGTCGAGCCCGCGTCCGCCGCGTCGGTCGCCGGTCTGCTGAAGGCCGCCGAGCAGGGCAGGGTCGACCCGGGGCAGAAGATCGTGTGCACCGTCACCGGCAACGGTCTGAAGGACCCGGACTGGGCCGTCGCCGGCGCCCCGCAGCCGGTCACCGTCCCCGTGGACGCCGCGACCGCCGCCGAGCGGCTCGGCCTGGTCTAGCACAGGCAGCCGGACGCGACCGGGTCCGCACAGCGGGCGTAAGGACGCGTCCACCTGGGGAAGTTCCCCACAGGGGGTGCACAGGGGGCTTGCGACACGCATCGTGCGCCTCCTGTGCGCCCTATGTCGCCACTGAACCTTCCTTCGATAAGCTGTACTGAACCCGCCCGCCGCATATGCCGCGGTATCGCGGCGTCTCCGTGGTCCGGAAAGCGGCCCGGAGTGGCCCGGAGCGGCCCGGAAAGCTGTCGGCCACCCCGGTCGGCGGCGATCCCAGGGGTTTCGCACGCCCCCGTATGTCCCTCGCATGTCCATCGAATGTCATTCGACAGTCACGCAGCTCAAGGAGAGTCTTCGAGCGATGGCCGGTCCCGCGTTCCGCGCCGCCGCCGTCCGGGTGCGCGTCCCCGCCACCAGCGCCAACCTCGGCCCGGGCTTCGACGCCTTCGGCCTCGCGCTGGGGCTCTACGACGACGTGGTCGTCCGGGTGGCCGACTCCGGGCTGCACATCGACATCGCCGGTGAGGGCGGCGAGACCCTCCCGCGCGACGAGAGCCATCTGCTCGTGCGCTCCCTGCGCACCGCCTTCGACCTGCTCGGCGGACAGCCGCGCGGCCTGGAGATCGTCTGCGCCAACCGCATTCCGCACGGCCGCGGCCTGGGCTCCTCCTCCGCCGCCATCTGCGCCGGGATCGTCGCCGCCCGCGCCGTGACCATAGGCGCCGAGGCCAGGCTCGACGACACCGCGCTCCTCGAACTCGCCACCGAGATCGAGGGCCACCCCGACAACGTCGCGGCCTGCCTGCTGGGCGGTTTCGCCCTGTCCTGGATGGAGGGAGGCGCGGCCCGGGCGATCAGGATGGAGCCCGCCGATTCCATCGTTCCGGTGGTTTTCGTGCCCGGGAAGCCGGTCCTCACCGAGACCGCGCGCGGCCTGCTCCCGCGCACCGTGCCGCACGTCGACGCCGCCACCAACGCGGGCCGTGCGGCCCTGCTCGTCGAGGCCTTGACCAGGCGCCCCGAGCTGCTGCTGCCCGCCACCGAGGACCGACTGCACCAGGAGTACCGCGCCCCGGCCATGCCCGAGAGCGCCGCCCTGGTGGAGCGGCTGCGGGGGGACGGGATCCCCGCGGTGATCTCCGGCGCCGGACCCACGGTCATGGCGCTGGCCGACGCGGACACCGCCGACAAGGTCGAAGCGCTGGCCGGCACCGACTGGGCCGCCAATCGGCTCGGTCTCGACGTGCGGGGCGCGAGCGTGCTTCCGCTCGCCACCTGACACACGGTCGCCGGATTTGGAGAGGGGGAATGTTTGTTGGATCCGGTAGTGTTAATCTCAAGTCTGCACCCGACCCCACCATGGCGAGGTGCCTCGTGTCCCCGTCCGGGACAGACATTCTTCCGGGAGCCCCCCAAGCCGCACTGTGTTCTCTGTGACGTACGCGGGCAGTACATCGCACGCGGACATTGAACGGCCCGCGGGGCAGGCTTCGGAACCGGTGCGACCACGCCACGTGACACTGGGTGCCACGGCTCGGGGAAGCGCCATCACCAGATATCTCTTCCGCCGCTCAGGCGGACAACCGCCCCGGCACGGTTCACACAGCAAGGACCGATGCCGGACAGCACAACCGGTCGCCGAGCCAGACAGGCCGACGTCCGCTCCAGGGAAGGACCCTTCGTGAGCGACACCACCGATCTGATGGGCGCACGTGTCGAGGAGACCGCTGCCGCGCCCGCCACGGACGCCTCCGCGCCTGCCACCGGTGCCGGCTCCCGGCGGCGCCGCGGTACCGGCCTCGAGGGCATGGTGCTGGCCGAGCTGCAGCAGGTCGCATCCGGCCTCGGAATCAGGGGCACCGCGCGGATGCGCAAGAGCCAGCTGATCGAGGTCATCAAGGAGGCGCAGGCCGGCGGAGGCGCCGCCGCCCCGGCCAAGGCCGAGTCCGCCGAGACCAAGCCCAAGCGCCGCGCCACCTCCCGGACCCGTACGGGTGAGACCGCCGAGAAGAAGGCCGACGCCAAGGCCGAGCAGGTCGCTGCCGAGAAGGCCGCGGCCCAGCAGCAGATCGAGATCCCGGGCCAGCCCTCCCCGAAGGCCTCCGGCCAGCCCGAGCAGGCCGAGGAGACCGCCCCCACCGAGCGCCGCCGCCGTCGCGCCACCGCCGAGGCGGGCGCCCCGGCCGCCGCCGCGACCGAGACGGTCACCGCCGAGGCGAAGACCGAGCCCAAGGCCGAGACCCCGGCCCAGCAGCAGGGCGACGCCAAGGCCGACCACGACGGCGGCGAGGGCCGCCGCCGCGACCGCCGTGAGCGCGGCCGCGACCGCGGTGACCGTGGCGACCGCGGTGACCGTGGCGACCGCGGTGACCGTGGCGACCGCGGTGACCGTGGCGATCGTGGCGACCGTCGCAGCAAGGGCGACGACCAGCAGCAGAACCAGGGCGGCCAGGGCCGTCAGCAGAACCAGCAGAGTGGCGGCGGCCGTCAGGACGACGGTTACGACGACGACGGCGGCCGTCGTGGCCGTCGCGGGCGCTACCGCGACCGCCGTGGCCGTCGTGGCCGCGACGAGATGACCTCCGAGCCGCAGATCACCGACGACGACGTCCTGATCCCGGTCGCCGGCATCCTCGACATCCTCGACAACTACGCCTTCATCCGGACCTCCGGCTACCTGCCCGGTCCGAACGACGTGTACGTCTCCCTCGCCCAGGTCCGCAAGAACGGCCTGCGCAAGGGCGACCACGTCACCGGCGCGGTCCGCCAGCCCAAGGACGGCGAGCGGCGCGAGAAGTTCAACGCGCTGGTCCGCCTGGACTCCGTCAACGGCATGGCGCCCGAACACGGCCGCGGCCGCCCGGAGTTCAACAAGCTCACCCCGCTGTACCCGCAGGACCGCCTCCGCCTGGAGACGGACCCCGGCGTCCTCACCACCCGCATCATCGACCTCGTCGCGCCCATCGGCAAGGGCCAGCGCGGTCTGATCGTGGCCCCGCCGAAGACCGGCAAGACCATGATCATGCAGGCGATCGCCAACGCGATCACCCACAACAACCCCGAGTGCCACCTGATGGTCGTCCTGGTCGACGAGCGTCCGGAAGAGGTCACCGACATGCAGCGGTCGGTCAAGGGCGAGGTCATCTCCTCGACCTTCGACCGCCCGGCCGAGGACCACACCACGGTCGCCGAGCTCGCCATCGAGCGCGCCAAGCGCCTGGTGGAGCTGGGTCACGACGTCGTCGTGCTGCTCGACTCGATCACGCGTCTGGGCCGTGCGTACAACCTCGCCGCCCCGGCCTCCGGCCGCATCCTGTCCGGTGGTGTCGACTCGACCGCCCTGTACCCGCCGAAGCGCTTCTTCGGTGCGGCCCGGAACATCGAGGACGGCGGCTCGCTGACCATCCTCGCCACCGCCCTGGTGGACACCGGGTCCCGCATGGACGAGGTGATCTTCGAGGAGTTCAAGGGCACCGGCAACGCGGAGCTCAAGCTCGACCGGAAGCTCGCCGACAAGCGCATCTTCCCCGCGGTGGACGTCGACGCGTCCGGTACCCGTAAGGAAGAGATCCTGCTCGGCAACGAGGAGCTCGCCGTCGTCTGGAAGCTGCGCCGGGTGCTGCACGCCCTCGACCAGCAGCAGGCGGTCGAGCTGCTTCTCGACAAGATGAAGCAGACCAAGTCGAACGCCGAGTTCCTGATGCAGATCCAGAAGACGACGCCGACGCCGGGCAACGGCGACTGACGTCACGCCTTCCACCGAAAGGGCCGCTCCCGCCTGGGAGCGGCCCTTTCGCGTGCGGTGGGGGATGCGGTGGGAGGCGCGGCGAGAGCTTCGCCACGACGACGTCCGTCGAGTCCGGGACCGAGAAGTACGCCCCCTCCGGTCGCCCCGCAGGTCAGCGGGGCGTTCGCCGGCTCCGTGCGGAATCGCTCACACCCGGTCGCGCACAGGCCCGGCACAGCTCGCCGTGCCACCCTGTCCCGCGTTTCCCCGTCCGCCCCGACGGCGGGACGATGGGTGTCGTACGGCTGTGCAGGCCGGGCCTGACACCGAGTGCGGGGGTAACCGACCGAGGACGATCCGAGGAGCACATGTCTGCCGAGAGCACACCGGGCCACCGGGGCAGGGGGCGCCGGCGCACCACGCGTGACAAGCGGCACCGGGGCCTGAAGGCCGCCGCCTGGACCGCCGCCGGCATCGTCGTCCTCGGCGGTACCGGCGCCGGATACCTCTGCTTCAGGCTCAACGGCAACATCGCGAGCGTCGACATCGACCAGGTCCTCGGCACCGACCGGCCCGAGAAGGCGGACAACGGCTCCGAGAACGTCCTCGTCCTCGGCTCCGACACCCGCTCCGGCGGCAACGAGGAGCTGGGCGGCGGCGCCGACGACGGAACGGCCCGCTCCGACACGGCGATGATCGTGCACGTGCACGAGGGCCACAAGAAGGCGAGTGTGGTCTCCCTCCCGCGCGACACCGTCGTAGACCGCCCCGAGTGCACCGACACCGACGGCGGCACCCACCCCGCGGCGAGCGGCGTGATGTTCAACTCCGCCTACGCCACGGGCGGGGCGGCCTGCGCGGTGAAGACCGTGGAGTCGATCACCGACCTGCGCATGGACCACTACCTGGAGGTCGACTTCACCGGCTTCCGGAAGATCGTCGACGAACTCGGCGGTGTCGAGGTCACCACCGGCGAGGACATCGACGACCCCGACAGCCATCTGAAGCTGGAGGCCGGCACCCACCGGCTCGACGGCGAACAGGCACTCGGCCTGGTCCGCACCCGGCACGGCGTCGGCGACGGCTCCGACCTCGGCCGCATCCAGCTCCAGCAGGCCTTCGTCAGGGCCCTGGTGCGGCAGGTCGGGGAGATCGGCGTCTTTACCGACCCCGAGAAGCTGTACGGCCTCGCCGACACGGCCACCAAGGCCGTCACCACCGACTCCGGCCTCGGCTCGGTGAACTCCCTGATGTCCTTCGCGAACGGCCTGAAGAACATCACCCCGGCCAACATGCGCATGATCACCCTGCCCGTCCGGTACGACCCGGCGAACGGCAACCGGGTCCTGGTGGAAGAGGCCAGGGCCCGGCAGGTGTGGACCGCTCTGAAGAACGACAAGCCGATCTTCAAGGGCGCCACAGAAGGAACGGCCACCGGTGAAGCGAGGGGCGTGGTGACTTCCTGAGGGGCGCGGGGCTGTACCGATGTGCGGCTCCGCCGCGTGGGCGCGGCCGGCCCCCACCGGCCCGCGGGGAATACACGACGCGAACCCCCGGTTTTGGGTGATGGCCCCGGTCCTGGCAGACTGGTACGTCGGCCCCGGTTCACGCTCCCGCACCCCGCGGAGGCGACCCGGCGCCCTCCCGAACCTAGGAGACACCTTGAAGCGCGACATCCACCCCGAGTACGTCGAGACGCAGGTCAGCTGCACCTGCGGCGCGTCGTTCACCACCCGCAGCACGATCTCCGGCGGCGCCATCCGTGCCGAGGTCTGCTCCGAGTGCCACCCGTTCTACACGGGCAAGCAGAAGATCCTCGACACCGGTGGCCGTGTGGCCCGCTTCGAGGCCCGCTTCGGCAAGGCCGCCGGCACCAAGAAGTAGCGAGCCCCATACCGCCGGTCCACGGCCGCGCCCCCGCCCGGGGGCGGGCCGGGACCGGCGTTTTTGGTCGTCCGCCCTTCACCCCGTACCAGCAGGAGCCCATGATGTTCGAGGCCGTCGAGGAACTCGTCGCCGAGCACGCCGACCTGGAGAAGAAGCTCGCCGACCCGTCGGTCCACTCCGACCAGGCCAACGCGCGCAAGCTGAACAAGCGCTACGCCGAGCTCACCCCGATCGTCGCCACGTACCGCTCCTGGAAGCAGACGGGCGACGACGTGGAGACCGCGCGCGAACTGGGCGCCGACGACTCCGACTTCGCCGCCGAGGTCAAGGACCTGGAGCGGCAGCGCGAGGAGCTCACCGAGAAGCTCCGCCTGCTGCTGGTCCCGCGCGACCCCAGCGACGACAAGGACGTCATCCTCGAGATCAAGGCGGGCGCGGGCGGCGACGAGTCCGCCCTGTTCGCCGGCGACCTGCTGCGCATGTACCTGCGCTACGCCGAGCGCGTCGGCTGGAAGACCGAGATCATCGACGCCACCGAGTCCGAGCTGGGCGGCTACAAGGACGTCCAGGTCGCCGTGAAGACCAAGGGCGGCCAGGGCGCCACCGAGCCCGGCCAGGGCGTGTGGGCGCGGCTGAAGTACGAGGGCGGCGTGCACCGCGTGCAGCGCGTGCCGGCCACCGAGTCGCAGGGCCGTATCCACACCTCCGCGGCGGGCGTCCTGGTGACCCCCGAGGCGGAGGAGGTCGACGTCGAGATCAACCCGAACGACCTGCGCATCGACGTCTACCGGTCCTCCGGGCCCGGCGGGCAGTCCGTCAACACCACCGACTCCGCCGTGCGCATCACGCACCTTCCGACCGGAGTCGTCGCCTCCTGCCAGAACGAGAAGAGCCAGCTGCAGAACAAGGAGCAGGCACTGCGTATCCTGCGCTCCAGGCTCCTGGCGGCGGCGCAGGAGGAGGCGGAGCGGGAGGCCGCCGACGCCCGCCGCAGCCAGGTCCGCACCGTCGACCGCTCCGAGAAGATCCGCACGTACAACTTCCCGGAGAACCGCATCTCGGACCACCGCGTCGGCTTCAAGGCGTACAACCTGGACCAGGTCCTGGACGGCGACCTCGCCGCGGTGATCCAGGCCTGCGTCGACGCGGACTCGGCCGCCAAGCTCGCCGCCGCGTAAATCCCGTAGACAGCCCCGGAGGACCGTCGTGAACCTGCTGCTCGCCGAGGTGGCCCAGGCCACCCAGCGGCTCGCCGACGCCGGCGTGCCCTCGCCGCGCACCGACGCGGAGGAGCTCGCCGCGTTCGTGCACGGCGTCAAGCGCGGCGAGCTGCACGGTGTGAAGGACGCCGACTTCGACGCCCGGTACTGGGAGGTCATCGCCCGCCGCGAGGCCCGCGAGCCGCTCCAGCACATCACCGGGCGCGCCTACTTCCGCTACCTGGAGCTCCAGGTCGGGCCGGGGGTGTTCGTACCGCGGCCCGAGACCGAGTCGGTGGTCGGCTGGGCGATAGACGCCGTCCGCGCGATGGACGTCGTCGAGCCGTGCATCGTCGACCTGTGCACCGGCTCGGGCGCCATCGCGCTGGCGCTGGCGCAGGAGGTGCCGCGCTCGCGCGTGTACGCCGTGGAGCTGTCCGAGGACGCCCTGACGTGGACCCGCAAGAACATGGAGGGGTCCAGGGTCGAGCTGCGTCAGGGAGACGCCCTGACGGCCTTCCCGGACCTCGACGGCCAGGTCGACCTGGTCGTCTCCAACCCGCCGTACATCCCGCTCACCGAGTGGGAGTACGTCGCCCCGGAGGCCCGCGACTACGATCCCGACCTGTCCCTGTTCTCCGGTGAGGACGGACTCGACCTGATCCGCGGCCTGGAGCGCACCGCGCACCGGCTGCTGCGGCCCGGCGGGGTGGTCGTCGTCGAGCACGCCGACACCCAGGGCGGACAGGTGCCCTGGATCTTCGCCGAGGAACGGGGGTGGGCCGACGCGGCCGACCACCCCGACCTGAACAGGCGCCCCCGGTTCGCCACCGCCCGCAAGGCGCTGCCGTGAGCGTCCCGCATACTTCATCCCCCCAGCAGCACCCGTACGAGGAGGCCCGCTAGATGGCTCGGCGATACGACACCAACGACGCGACCGACCGCGCGACCGGTCTGCGCGAGGCCGCGTCCGCCGTCCGCCGGGGCGAGCTCGTGGTGCTGCCGACGGACACCGTGTACGGGATCGGCGCCGACGCGTTCACCTCGGAGGCCGTCGCCGACCTGCTGGAGGCCAAGGGCCGGGGCCGCAACATGCCCACGCCCGTCCTCATCGGCTCCCCGAACACCCTGCACGGCCTGGTCACGGACTTCTCCGAACTGGCCTGGGAGCTGGTCGACGCCTTCTGGCCGGGCGCGCTGACGCTGGTCGCCAGGCACCAGCCGTCGCTCCAGTGGGACCTCGGCGACACCCGGGGCACGGTCGCCGTGCGGATGCCGCTGCACCCGGTCGCCATCGAGCTGCTCACCGAGGTCGGGCCCATGGCCGTCTCGTCCGCCAACCTCACCGGTCACCCGGCGCCGGAGGACTGCGACGCCGCGCAGGAGATGCTCGGCGACTCCGTCTCCGTGTACCTGGACGGCGGTCCGACGCCCGGCAACGTGCCCTCTTCGATCGTCGACGTCACCCGGCCCGTGCCGGTGCTGCTGCGCGAGGGCGCGATCTCGCCGGAGGAACTGCGCAAGGTGGTACCCGACCTCGAGGTGGCGAATTGACGGCCCCTGAGTCGGGGCGTGGCATAGGCAACGGGGAATCCAGCGCGGAGATCACGACCACCTTCGGGTTCCCGCGCGACACCTTCCGCATCCTCCACGTCAGTACCGGAAACGTGTGCCGCTCGCCCATCACCGAGCGGCTGACCCGGCATTTCGTGAGCCAGCGGCTGGGGATCCTGGGTGGCGGGCTGATCGTGGAGAGCGCGGGCACCTGGGGGCACGAGGGCGCGTCCATGGAGGCCCACGCGGAGGCCGTGCTGGCGGAGTTCGGGGCGGACGCGTCGGGGTTCGTGGGACGTGAGCTGCTGGACGAGCATGTGATCCGGGCGGATCTGGTACTGACGGCCACGCGGGACCATCGGGCGCAGGTCATTTCGATGGGGCATTCGGCGGGGCTGCGGACGTTCACGCTGAAGGAGTTCACCCGGCTGGTCAACGCCATCGACCCGGCGACCCTGCCGCCCCTGGACGAGGGGCTGGTCATGCGCGCCCGGGCGCTGGTGCGGGCCGCGGCGGCGCTACGCGGGTGGCTTCTGGCGCCGACCGCCGAGGCGGACGAGGTGTACGACCCGTACGGGGCGCCGCTGACGTTCTTCCGGTCCATCGGGGACGAGATATTCGAGGCGCTGGATCCGGTGGTGACGGCGTTGACCGGGGTGCCTGCTCGGGCGTAGGCCGGTTGCCGCTGGGTGGGTTCACAGGGCCTCCGGCGTTGTTCCGCCGTGCCCACCCTCCCCCATTGCCCTGAAGGCAGGGGAGGCGCCCCCATCGCCCTGCGGAACGACTGCCCACAGCGACGCGAGGGCGGAACGACTGCCCACAGCGACGCGGGGTGCGGTAGCGGGGGCGTTTTCGGGGTGTACGGCCTACATTGGGCGGTATGACGGTCGGGCATGCCCTTGAGGCCGATGTGGTGCGGCGGCAGGATCCCGAGCTTGCCGATGTGCTGCTCGCGGAGCGGGAGCGGCAGTCGAGCACGCTCCAGCTGACCGCCGCCGAGAACTTCATGTCACCGGCCGTGCTGGCCGCCCTCGGCTCACCGCTGGCCAACAAGTACGCCGAGGGATACCCCGGCAACCGGCACCACGGCGGCTGCGAGGTCGTCGACGTCGCCGAGCGCCTCGCCGTGGAGCGGGCCACCGCGCTGTTCGGCGCCGAGCACGCCAACGTGCAGGCGCACTCCGGTTCGTCCGCCGTGCTCGCCGCGTACGCCGTCCTGCTGCGCCCGGGCGACACCGTCCTCGCCCTCGGCCTGCCGTACGGCGGACATCTCACCCACGGCTCGCCCGCCAACTTCTCCGGCCGCTGGTTCGACTTCGTCGGCTACGGAGTGGACGCGGAGAGCGGGCTCATCGACCACGACCAGGTCCGCGCCCTCGCCCGCGGTCACCGCCCCAAGGCGATCGTCTGCGGCTCCACCGCCTATCCGCGCCACGTCGACTACGCCTTCTTCCGCGAGGTCGCCGACGAGGTCGGCGCCTACCTCATCGCGGACGCCGCGCACCCCATCGGCCTGGTCGCCGGGGGAGTGGCGCCCAGTCCGGTGCCGTACGCGGACATCGTGTGCGCGACGACACACAAGGTGCTGCGGGGTCCGCGCGGCGGGATGATCCTGTGCGGCGGCGAACTGGCCGAGCGCGTCGACCGTGCCGTCTTCCCCTTCTCCCAGGGCGGCGCCCAGATGAACACCGTCGCGGCCAAGGCCGTCGCGTTCGGGGAGGCGGCGACACCGGCGTTCGCCGCGTACGCGCACCAGGTGGTCGCCAACGCGCGGGCCCTGGCCGCCGCGCTGGCCGCCGAGGGGCTGGGCGTCACCACCGGCGGCACGGACACCCACCTGATCACCACCGACCCGGCGCCGCTCGGCGTCGACGGACGCACCGCGCGCGGCCGGCTCGCGGCGGCCGGGCTCGTCCTGGACTGCTGTGCGCTTCCGCACGACGACGACCGCGGGCTGCGCCTGGGCACGGCGGCGGTGACCACGCAGGGCATGGGGACGAGGGAGATGACGTTCGTCGCGGGGCTGCTGGCGAGCGTCCTGCGGGGCGGCACCGAGCCCGCGCGGGCCCGGGAGGACGTACGGGAACTGGCCGCGGCGTTCCCGCCGTACCTCCACTGAGCGGGCCGGTTTCGGGGGAGGCGCCACGGACGCACAGTCACGCGTGCAACCATCGTCGCTACCCGGAAGTCCCCACTCGTATGCGCGCCTCGCTAGGGTGTGGGGCTGTGATGGCCAGCGAGACCTGTGGGGAAGCCCGTGCGTGAATACCTGCTGACGCTCTGCATCACGGCCGCGGTGACGTATCTGCTGACAGGGCCGGTACGGAAGTTCGCGATCGTGGCCGGGGCGATGCCGGAGATCCGGGCACGTGACGTGCACCGGGAACCCACTCCGCGGCTCGGCGGTATCGCCATGTTCTTCGGGCTGTGCGCGGGCCTGCTGACCGCCGACCACCTCACCAACCTCAACCAGCTCTTCGAGAAGTCCAACGAGCCCCGGGCGCTGCTCTCCGGGGCGGCGCTGATCTGGCTGATCGGTGTGCTGGACGACAAGTTCGAGATCGACGCGCTGATCAAGCTGGGCGGCCAGATGATCGCCGCGGGTGTGATGGTCATGCAGGGTCTGACGATCCTGTGGCTGCCGATCCCGGGCGTCGGGTCGGTGGCGCTCACCCAGTGGCAGGGCACGCTGCTCACGGTGGCGCTGGTCGTCATCACCATCAACGCGGTCAACTTCGTGGACGGCCTGGACGGTCTCGCGGCCGGCATGGTGTGCATCGCGGCGGCGGCGTTCTTCCTGTACGCCTACCGCATCTGGTACTCGTACGGCATCGAGGCGGCCGCCCCGGCGACGCTCTTCTCGGCGATCCTGATGGGCATGTGCCTGGGCTTCCTGCCGCACAACATGCACCCGGCGCGGATCTTCATGGGCGACTCCGGCTCGATGCTCATCGGGCTGGTGCTGGCCGCCGGTGCCATCTCCGTCACCGGGCAGGTCGACCCGGACGCGCTGAAGCTGTTCGCCGGTTCGGAGAAGGAGGCCGTGCACCAGACGGTGCCGGTCTACATCCCGCTGCTGCTGCCGCTGACCATCATCGCGGTGCCGGCCGCCGACCTGATCCTGGCGATCGTACGGCGCACCTGGCGGGGCCAGTCGCCGTTCGCGGCGGACCGGGGCCATCTGCACCACCGGCTGCTGGAGATCGGCCACTCGCACAGCCGGGCGGTGCTGATCATGTACTTCTGGTCGGCGCTGATCGCCTTCGGCGCGCTGACCTACTCCGTGAACTCGGCGTCGATGTGGATCGTGCTGAGCGTCGTCATCCTCTCCACGCTCGGCCTCATCCTGCTTCTGCTGCCCCGCTTCACCCCGCGGACCCCGCGCTGGGCGGAGGCCTTCGTGCCCCCGCGCTACCGCCGCCGGGCGGCCCCGGCCACCGCCCCGGGCGCGTCGGCCCCGGCCGACCCCGAGTCCACCGACGACGACCACCGCACCCCGGTCGCCGCGGGTGTCTCCGGCGTCAACGGCGCGACCGCCGTCGGCCCCCGCGCACGCCTGGCCGACCGGTCACGGTCAAGGTAAGAATCCGACTAGAGCATTGCCAAGTCGTGGTGCCCCGATGGGTCCCCGTTGGGGGTGGGAACCGCCCCAATACCAGACAAAAGGGCCAGGTTCTCGCTCAGACGCGCAGATTCACTCTCATGTGTGACGGCGAGCACACCAAGCAGGTAAAGACTGCATCAAATAGTTTGTGATACCGTTCACGAGAACCCCGGATAGAGCCGAAGGACCGCAGTGCGACGGTTCACCGGCGCGAGGAATTCACCCTCGGCCCGGGGGTCTACGCTCGTCCATGACGACACCCTGCCCCCTGTGAAAAGCGGAGTTGCCGCCATGCCGTCCAATGACGTCCGGATCCTGGCCCAGGCCGCCGTGCCCACGGCTGCCGCCGGCGCTGTCGCCGCCGTCGTCAGTGCGGTGGTCGCCGGTGGCGAGGGTGCGATCGGGGCGCTCGTCGCGACCGTGGTGGTGATCCTCTTCATGGGGGTCGGCCTCTATGTGCTGCAGCGCACCGCCAAAACGCTCCCGCACCTGTTCCAGGCCATGGGGCTGATGCTCTACGCGGCGCAGATCCTGCTGCTGTTCATCTTCGTCGCCGTGTTCCGGGACACCACGCTGTTCCACCCCAAGGCCTTCGCTCTCACGCTTGTCGGCACCACGCTCGTGTGGATCGCCGCACAGACGCGCGCGCACATGAAATCCAAGATCCTCTACGTCGAACCCGAGTCGACGACGGGCCAGAGGCCCGGAAGTTCGGGGCATTCGTCGTGAGGGGTAGGCCCGGGATAAAGAGGCCTCGGAACTCCTGCTATCGTCCGGTGCCAACTGCGGCATCGCGGGCGCGGGCATCCGAGCTGACGCCTGCTCAATCGCGAGGCGAGATGCCCCCCAGCCGCCCCCACATCCGTAACACCAGTCCCGTGCCGAACTGCGGCCGTGCGCCGCGCCGACACAACGAGGTTGCCGTACCTATGCGCCACGATGAAGGAGCCCGCGGTGAGTGCTGACCCGACGCAGGTGCTCGCCTTCGAGACCGACTGCCACCTCTTCGACGGTTGTGGCTTCCCGGCTCCGGGCCTGCACTCGTTCCTCTTCGAGCCGCTCTGGGGCAACGCAGACGGCAACGGCCTGTACTTCAACAAGCCGATGCTGCTCGCGCTGCTCGGTTCCATCGTCATCGTGGGCTTCTTCTGGGCCGCGTTCGCCCGGCCCAAGCTGGTCCCGGGCAAGCTCCAGATGATCGCCGAGGCCGGCTACGACTTCGTCCGCCGCGGCATCGTCTACGAGACGATCGGCAAGAAGGAGGGCGAGAAGTACGTCCCGCTCGCTGTCGCCCTCTTCTTCTTCATCTGGATGATGAACCTCTGGTCGATCATCCCGGTGGCGCAGTTCCCGGTGACGTCGATCATCGCCTACCCGATGGTGCTGGCGCTCATCGTCTACATCACCTGGGTCGCTCTGACGTTCAAGAGGCACGGGTTCGTCGGCTTCTTCAAGAACATCACGGGCTACGACAAGTCGCTCGGCGCGGTGCTGCCGCTGTCGATGACCATCGAGTTCTTCTCGAACCTGCTGGTCCGCCCCTTCACGCACGCCGTCCGGCTCTTCGCGAACATGTTCGCCGGCCACACCCTGCTGCTGCTCTTCACGATCGCCAGCTGGTACATGCTGAACGGCATCGGCATCGCCTACTCCGGCGTCTCGTTCGTGATGGTCATCATCATGACCGCCTTCGAGCTCTTCATCCAGGCTGTCCAGGCGTACGTGTTCGTGCTTCTGACCTGCAGCTACATCCAGGGTGCGCTCGCCGAGCACCACTGAGCACCCGCCCCGCTCCCGCAATCGTCCGGTGGCCAACCCCCACCGGTCCGTAAAGAGAAGGAAGAACTGGCATGTCCCAGACCCTCGCTGCTGTCGAAGGCCACATCGGCTCCATCGGTTACGGTCTCGCGGCCATCGGCCCCGGCGTCGGCATCGGCATCATCTTCGGTAACGGCACCCAGGCTCTCGCCCGTCAGCCCGAGGCCGCCGGCCTGATCCGCGCCAACCAGATCCTGGGCTTCGCCTTCTGTGAGGCGCTCGCCCTGATCGGTCTCGTCATGCCGTTCGTCTACTAGGACGAGCCCTGACGACCGACCCTTTCGACGAAAGGCACTGATGTGACATCCGCCCTGGTTTTCCTGGCGGCCGAGGGTGAGAAGGAGAACCCCCTCGTCCCGCCGTGGCCGGAAGTTGTCATCGGCCTCATCGCTTTCGTCATCGTCTTCGGTTTCCTCGCCAAGAAGCTCCTCCCGACCATCAACAAGGTCCTGGAAGAGCGTCGCGAGGCCATCGAGGGCGGTATCGAGAAGGCCGAGGCCGCGCAGACCGAGGCCCAGAGCGTCCTTGAGCAGTACAAGGCTCAGCTCGCCGAAGCCCGGCACGAGGCCGCGCGTCTGCGCCAGGAGGCGCAGGAGCAGGGCGCGACGCTCATCGCCGAGATGCGGGCCGAGGGCCAGCGTCAGCGCGAGGAGATCATCGCCGCCGGTCACGCGCAGATCGAGGCCGACCGCAAGGCCGCCGCGTCCGCGCTGCGCCAGGACGTCGGCAAGCTCGCCACCGACCTGGCCGGCAAGCTCGTCGGCGAGTCCCTCGAGGACCACGCCCGGCAGAGCCGCGTGATCGACCGCTTCCTCGACGAGCTCGACCAGAAGGCCGAGGCCGCGCGATGAACGGAGCGAGCCGCGAGGCCCTGGCAGCCGCACGTGAGCGTCTCGACGCGCTGACGGACTCCACGTCCGTCGACGCCGGCTCGCTCGCCGCAGAGCTGGCCGCCGTCACCGCGCTGCTCCACCGCGAGGTGTCGCTGCGTCGGGTCCTCACCGACCCGGCGCAGGCCGGTGAGGCCAAGGCCGACCTGGCCCGGCGCCTGCTCGGCTCGCAGGTGGGCGGCGCGACCGCCGACCTGGTGTCCGGCATGGTGCGTTCCCGCTGGTCGCAGTCCCGCGACCTGGTGGACGCGCTCGAGGAGCTGGCCGACGTGGCCGACCTCACCGCCGCCCAGAAGGCCGGCGCGCTCGACGACGTCGAGGACGAGCTGTTCCGGTTCGGCCGGATCGTCTCCTCCAACACCGAGCTGCGCGCCGCGCTGACCAGCCGGAGCGCCACCGTCTCCGCCAAGGGCGAGCTGCTGCGCAGCCTGCTCGGCGGACGGGCGAACGCGGCCACCGAGCGTCTGGTCACGCGTCTTGTGACCGCGCCGCGGGGACGTAGCCTGGAGTCGGGACTCGAGTCCCTGTCCAAGCTCGCCGCCGAGCGCCGCGACCGCATGGTGGCCGTCGTCACCTCCGCGGTGCCGCTGAGCGACCAGCAGAAGCAGCGCCTGGGCAACGTCCTCGCGAAGCTCTACGGCCGCCGGATGCACCTCAACCTCGACGTCGACCCCGGGGTCGTCGGCGGGATCCGGGTGCAGGTCGGTGACGAGGTCATCAACGGCTCCCTCGCGGACCGGCTCGAGGACGCCAGCCGCCGGCTGGCCGGCTGAGCAGCACACTTCTTCATAGCAGTACGTACTTACGGCCCTGGTTGGGCCGTGCAGAGGATTCACCTCGTATCGGGGGGAGTCCCCATACCCCCCAAGTGAAACTTCGGGCCCAACAAGGAGAGCAGGGAACTCAGATGGCGGAGCTCACGATCCGGCCGGAGGAGATCCGGGACGCGCTGGAGAACTTTGTCCAGTCGTACAAGCCGGACGCGGCCTCGCGCGAGGAGGTCGGTACGGTCACCGTTGCCGGCGACGGTATCGCGAAGGTCGAGGGCCTGCCCTCGGCCATGGCCAACGAGCTGCTGAAGTTCGAGGACGGCACCCTCGGCCTCGCCCTCAACCTCGAGGAGCGCGAGATCGGTGCCGTCGTCCTCGGTGAGTTCAGCGGCATCGAGGAGGGCCAGCCGGTCACCCGTACCGGCGAGGTGCTGTCCGTCGCCGTCGGCGAGGGCTACCTCGGCCGCGTGGTCGACCCGCTCGGCAACCCGATCGACGGCCTCGGCGAGATCGAGACCGAGGGCCGCCGCGCCCTCGAACTGCAGGCCCCCACGGTCATGCAGCGCAAGTCGGTGCACGAGCCGATGGAGACGGGCTACAAGGCCGTCGACGCCATGACCCCGATCGGCCGTGGTCAGCGCCAGCTGATCATCGGCGACCGCCAGACCGGCAAGACCGCCCTGGCCGTCGACACGATCATCAACCAGCGCGACAACTGGCGCACCGGCGACCCGAAGAAGCAGGTCCGCTGCATCTACGTCGCCATCGGCCAGAAGGGCTCCACCATCGCGTCGGTCCGCCGCGCGCTGGAGGAGAACGGCGCGCTGGAGTACACGACCATCGTCGCCGCCCCGGCGTCCGACCCGGCCGGCTTCAAGTACCTGGCGCCGTACACCGGTTCGGCCATCGGTCAGCAGTGGATGTACGAGGGCAAGCACGTCCTGATCATCTTCGACGACCTGTCGAAGCAGGCCGACGCCTACCGCGCCGTGTCCCTGCTGCTGCGCCGCCCGCCGGGCCGCGAGGCCTACCCGGGCGACGTCTTCTACCTGCACTCCCGCCTGCTGGAGCGCTGCGCGAAGCTCTCCGACGACATGGGCGCCGGCTCGATGACCGGTCTGCCGATCGTCGAGACCAAGGCCAACGACGTGTCGGCGTTCATCCCGACCAACGTCATCTCCATCACCGACGGCCAGTGCTTCCTGGAGTCGGACCTGTTCAACGCCGGTCAGCGCCCCGCGCTGAACGTCGGTATCTCCGTCTCCCGAGTCGGTGGTTCCGCGCAGCACAAGGCGATGCGCCAGGTCTCCGGCCGTCTGCGCGTGGACCTCGCCCAGTTCCGTGAGCTGGAGGCGTTCGCCGCCTTCGGTTCCGACCTGGACGCCGCGTCGAAGGCGCAGCTGGAGCGCGGTCAGCGCATGGTCGAGCTGCTGAAGCAGAACCAGTACGAGCCGATGGCCACCGAGGACCAGGTCGTCTCCGTCTGGGCCGGCACCACCGGCAAGATGGACGAGGTGCCGGTCGCCGACATCCGCCGCTTCGAGAAGGAGCTGCTGGAGTACCTGCACCGCAAGGAGCAGGGCCTGATGACCTCCATCAAGGAGGGCGCCAAGATGTCCGACGACACGATCCAGGCGATCGGCGACGCCGTGGCGGAGTTCAAGAAGCAGTTCGAGACGAGCGACGGCAAGCTGCTCGGCGAGGACGCCCCGTCCGCCGCCAAGTGACGTAAGGAAGGGACCTGACTCATGGGAGCTCAGCTCCGGGTCTACAAGCGTCGCATCCGATCCGTCACCGCGACCAAGAAGATCACCAAGGCGATGGAGATGATCGCCGCCTCGCGCGTCGTCAAGGCGCAGCGCAAGGTGGCGGCCTCCACGCCGTACGCACGGGAGCTCACCCGCGCGGTCACGGCGGTCGGAACCGGGTCGAACACCAAGCACCCGCTCACCACGGAGGCGGAGAACCCGGCCCGTGCCGCGGTCCTGCTCCTCACGAGTGACCGCGGTCTGGCCGGCGCCTTCAACTCCAACGCCATCAAGGCCGCGGAGCAGCTGACCGAGCGCCTGGAGCGCGAGGGCAAGCAGGTCGAGACGTACATCGTCGGCCGGCGCGGTGTCGCCCACTACAACTTCCGCGAGCGCAAGATCGCGGAGACGTTCACGGGCTTCACCGACGAGCCCTCGTACGCGGACGCCAAGAAGGTCGCGGCCCCGCTGATCGAGGCGCTCGAGACGGAGACGGCGGACGGCGGCGTGGACGAGCTCCACATCGTCTACACCGAGTTCGTGTCGATGATGACGCAGACGGCGGTCGACTCCCGGATGCTTCCGCTGCGCCTCGAAGAGGTCGCGGAGGAGACGTCCACCAAGGGCGAGATCCTGCCGCTGTACGACTTCGAGCCCTCGGCGGAGGACGTCCTCGACGCCCTGCTGCCGCGGTACGTCGAGAGCCGGATCTACAACGCGCTGCTCCAGTCGGCCGCTTCCAAGCACGCCGCCACGCGGCGCGCGATGAAGTCGGCCACCGACAACGCGGGCGAGCTGATCAACACGCTCTCCCGTCTTGCCAACGCGGCCCGCCAGGCCGAAATCACCCAGGAAATCAGCGAGATCGTCGGTGGCGCCAGTGCCCTGGCCGACGCGAACGCGGGGAGTGACAACTAATGACCACCACTGTTGAGACCGCGACGGCCACGGGCCGCGTCGCCCGGGTCATCGGTCCGGTCGTCGACGTGGAGTTCCCCGTCGACGCGATGCCGGAGATCTACAACGCGCTGCACGTCGAGGTCGCCGACCCGGCGAACGCGGGCGAGCTCAAGACGCTGACCCTGGAGGTCGCCCAGCACCTGGGTGACGGCCTGGTCCGCACCATCTCCATGCAGCCCACCGACGGTCTGGTCCGCCAGGCCCCGGTGACCGACACGGGCTCCGCCATCTCCGTGCCGGTCGGCGACTTCACCACCGGCAAGGTGTTCAACACCCTCGGTGAGGTGCTGAACAGCGACGAGCAGTACACGGGCGAGCGCTGGCCGATCCACCGCAAGGCGCCGAACTTCGACGAGCTCGAGTCGAAGACCGAGATGTTCGAGACCGGCGTCAAGGTCATCGACCTTCTCACCCCGTACGTCAAGGGTGGAAAGATCGGTCTGTTCGGCGGTGCCGGCGTCGGCAAGACGGTGCTCATCCAGGAGATGATCTACCGCGTCGCCAACAACCACGACGGTGTGTCGGTGTTCGCCGGTGTCGGTGAGCGCACCCGTGAGGGCAACGACCTCATCGACGAGATGAGCGAGTCGGGCGTCATCGACAAGACCGCCCTGGTCTTCGGCCAGATGGACGAGCCCCCGGGCACCCGTCTGCGCGTGGCGCTGGCCGGTCTGACCATGGCGGAGTACTTCCGCGATGTGCAGAAGCAGGACGTGCTGTTCTTCATCGACAACATCTTCCGCTTCACCCAGGCCGGTTCCGAGGTGTCGACCCTGCTCGGCCGTATGCCCTCCGCGGTGGGCTACCAGCCGAACCTGGCCGACGAGATGGGTCTCCTCCAGGAGCGCATCACCTCGACCCGTGGTCACTCGATCACCTCGATGCAGGCGATCTACGTCCCCGCGGACGACCTGACCGACCCGGCCCCGGCCACCACCTTCGCCCACCTCGACGCGACGACGGTGCTCTCCCGTCCGATCTCGGAGAAGGGCATCTACCCGGCCGTGGACCCGCTGGACTCGACGTCCCGCATCCTCGACCCGCGGTACATCGCGGCGGACCACTACAACGCCGCGATGCGCGTGAAGAACATCCTGCAGAAGTACAAGGACCTGCAGGACATCATCGCGATCCTCGGTATCGACGAGCTCGGCGAGGAGGACAAGCTCGTCGTCCACCGTGCCCGTCGCGTGGAGCGCTTCCTGTCCCAGAACACCCACGTCGCCAAGCAGTTCACCGGCGTCGACGGGTCGGACGTCCCGCTGGACGAGTCGATCGCGGCCTTCAACGCGATCTGCGACGGCGAGTACGACCACTTCCCGGAGCAGGCGTTCTTCATGTGCGGTGGCATCGAGGACCTGAAGAACAACGCCAAGGAGCTGGGCGTCTCCTGAGCCTCGTGCTCGGTGTGAGCCATCCGGCTCACCCTTGAGGGGGCGGGCGCGTCCCGCCCCCTCGTCCACGCCCCTTAGACTTGTAACCAACACCCGGCACAACCGCCGGGTGGTGACCCGAGGAGCCACCTTGGCTGCTGAGCTGCACGTCGCGCTGGTCGCGGCCGACCGAGAGGTCTGGTCCGGCGAGGCCACCCTGGTCGTCGCGCGCACCACGTCCGGCGACATCGGCGTCATGCCCGGTCACCAGCCGCTGCTCGGTGTGCTGGAGTCGGGCCCGGTGACCATTCGTACGCGTGAGGGCGGGACGGTCGTCGCCGCGGTGCACGGCGGTTTCATCTCGTTCGCGGACGACAAGCTGTCGCTGCTGGCCGAGATCGCCGAGCTGTCGGACGAGATCGACGTCCAGAGCGCGGAGCAGGAGCTCGCCCGCGCGAAGGCGGAGGACGACACCGAGGCCGAGCGCCGCGCTGATGTCCGTCTGCGGGCGGCGACGGCGGGGCGCTGATCCCGGCGCGGTGAGATGACGTCACTCAGCCGCGGCCGGCACCGGAGCGATCCGGAGCCGGTCGCGGCTGAGGCAGATCTGGATGATTTTTCCGTTCCGTTACCTAGGAGACGAGGAGGTCGGTGCCGATGGTCCTCGCTCTGACTGTGTGCGGAATCGTGGTGGCCCTCGTGCTGGTGGGGCTCTTCGTCTTCGGCCTGCGCCGCCGCCTCATCCAGCGTTCCGGCGGAACGTTCGACTGCAGCCTGCGCTGGGACGCGCCCGAGTCGGGCGACTCCGGCGGCAAGGGCTGGGCGTACGGGGTGGCACGTTACAACGGTGACCGGGTCGAGTGGTTCCGGGTGTTCTCCTACGCGCCCCGTCCACGCCGCGTCCTGGAGCGTTCCGCGATCGAGGTGGCCGGCCGCCGGCTGCCCGAGGGCGAGGAGGAGCTGGCGCTGCTGACGGACTACGTGGTCCTCGCCTGTCTGCACCGGGGGACTCGACTCGAGCTCGCGATGACGGAGGACGCGCTGACCGGCTTCCTCGCGTGGCTCGAGGCGGCCCCGCCCGGACAGCGGGTGAACGTGGCGTAGCCGCGTCCGCCCTCCCCCGGACGAAGGCCGGAGGAGGGCGGAGGTTGTCGCGTGGTACCGCTGGAGAGTTACTTCAGGCCGCTGTCGATGGCGGTCACCAGTTCACCGTTCGTGGTGTCACCGCTGAACTCCCAGAAGAAGGCACCGCCCAGGCCCTGGTTCTTGGCCCAGGACATCTTCGTGCCGATGGTGGCCGGAGTGTCGTAGGACCACCAGTTGGTGCCGCAGTGCGCGTACGCCGTGCCGGCGATGGTGCCGGTGGCCGGGCAGGAGTTCTTCAGGACCTTGTAGTCCTCGATGCCCGCCTCATAGGTACCGGGGGCCGCGCCGGTCGCCGAGCCGCCGGGGGCGGACTGGGTGACGCCGGTCCAGCCGCGGCCGTAGAAGCCGATGCCGAGCAGCAGCTTGCTCGCCGGGACGCCCTTCGCCTTCAGCTTCGCGATGGCGGCGGCCGAGTTGAAGCCCTCCTGGGGGATGCCGTTGTACGACGTCAGCGGCGAGTGGGGGGCCGTGGGGCCGTCCTTGTCGAAGGCGCCGAAGTAGTCGTACGTCATCACGTTGTACCAGTCGAGGTACTGCGCGGCGCCGCCGTAGTCGGCCGCGTCGAGCTTGCCGCCGTTCGAACCGTCGGCGGTGATGGCGGCGGTGACCAGGTAGTCCTTGCCGAACTCGGCGCGCAGGGCCTGGGAGAGGTTCTTGAAGGCCGCCGGGCCGCTGGTGTCACAGGTGAGACCGCAGGCGTTCGGGTACTCCCAGTCGATGTCGATGCCGTCGAAGACATCGGCCCAGCGCGGGTCCTCCACGACCTGCTTGCAGGACTTGGCGAACGCGGCCGCGTTCTGCGCGGCCTGGCCGAAGCCGCCGGAGTAGGTCCAGCCGCCGAAGGAGTACAGCACCTTGATGTGCGGGTACTTCGCCTTCAGCTGGCGCAGCTGGTTGAAGTTGCCGCGCAGCGGCTGGTCCCAGGTGTCGGCGGTGCCGCTGACGGACTGGTCGGCGGTGTAGGCCTTGTCGTAGGCGGCGTAGGTGTCGTCGACGGTGCACTGGCCGTTCTTGACGTTGCCGAACGCGTAGTTGATGTGGGTGATCTTGGCGGCCGTACCGGACGTCACCAGGTTCTTGACGTGGTAGTTGCGGCCGTAGACGCCCCACTCGGTGAAGTAGCCGAGCTTGACCTTGTCGCCGGTGGGCGGCTCCTCGGTGTTGCCGGTGGTGCGGACCTTCACCGCGCCACTGGCCGGGCCGGTCTGGTCGGCGGTGTCACGGGCCTGCACGGTGTACGAGTAGTCGGTGCCCTTGCTGAGGCCGGTGTTCGTGTACGAGGTGCCCGTCACGGTGGCGACCTTGGCGCCGTCGCGGAGCACGTCGTAGTTCTTGACGCCCTTGTCGTCGGTCGCCGCCGACCAGGACAGCTTCACCGAGGTGTCGGTGATGTCGGAGGCGGTGGGGGTGCCGGGCGCGGACGGGGCCGCGTCACCGGGGACCTCCGGGCCGCCGTCGCAGCTGCCGCCGTTGAGCTTGCAGCCGGCGGGGGCGCCGGAGCCGCTGCCGTTGAAGCCGAAGGAGACCGAAGCGCCGGGGGCGAGGGTGCCGTTCCAGCCGAGGTTCTTGGCGGTCCAGTGGTCACCGGAGTTGGTGACGGTGGCGTCCCAGGCGGAGGTGACCTTGGTGCCGGAGGGGAAGTCCCACTCGACGGTCCAGGAGCTGAGGCTCGTGGTGCCGGTGTTCTTCACCGTCCACTTGCCCTCGAAGCCGGAGCCCCAGTCCTGGGTCTTGGCGTAGGTGGCGGTCGCCGAGGTCGCGGCCTGGGCGGGGCTCGCGAGGGCGACGAGGCCGGAGAGGGGGAGCAGCAGGGTCGCGAACCCTGCGGCGGCTCTGTGTCTGAAGCGCATGCTGCGCCTCCTTATGGGGGAGAAGCCGTCGGGGGTGTGACTGAGCCATCACACCCGCAGTGCCGTGAGAATAGAAAGGTCTGGACCACCGGTCAATAGGTCTGGACCACCTGTCCTCGCCGTCCCCCTGTGCTTCCGCTAGATTCCCAACTCTTGTGCCAGCACCGCCGCTTGTACCCGGCTGCGCAGCTCCAGCTTGCCCAGCAGACGGCTGACGTGCGTCTTCACCGTCGCCTCCGCCATGTCGAGACGGACCGCGATGTCGGCGTTGGACAGCCCTTCGCCGACACAGGACAGCACCTCGCGTTCGCGCCGGGTGAGAGCGTCCAGCACCGCCGGATCGGGGGTCACCCGGCGGGCGGGCTTCGCGGCGAACTCCGCGATCAGCCGCCGGGTGACGGCCGGGGCGACGATGCCCTCCCCGCGCGCCACCGTGCGCACCGCCGTGATGAGGTCCTTCGCCTCCGTGTTCTTCAGCAGGAACCCGGCCGCCCCGGCCCGGAGCGCCCCGAACACGTACTCGTCGAGGTCGAAGGTGGTCAGCACCAGCACATCGGCGAGCCCCTCCCCGACCACCTGCCGGGTCGCGGACACCCCGTCCAGGCGTGGCATCTGCACGTCCATCAGCACCAGGTCGGGGCGGA
This sequence comes from Streptomyces sp. NPDC059454, assembly GCF_042749965.1. Lineage (NCBI taxonomy): Bacteria > Bacillati > Actinomycetota > Actinomycetes > Kitasatosporales > Streptomycetaceae > Streptomyces > Streptomyces sp. NPDC059454. Next base: position 112,725 of record NZ_JBHYVC010000009.1, read on the forward strand.
GTTCACGGGCGAGGACCACCGCCCGCTCGCCGTCGCCCGCCTCGCCGACCACCTCGATGTCGGGCGCACTGCGCAGGATCAGCACCAGTCCGGCGCGGACGGCGGACTGGTCCTCGGCGACCAGGACCCGGATCATTCCATCTCTCCTTGGGCGATGTCGGTGACGGGAAGCGAGGCGCGTACGACCCACAGCTTGCCGTCCGGGCCGCTCTCCGGTGCCGCCTCGAACGTGCCGTCCAGCAGGGCCACCCGCTCCCGCATGCCGACGAGCCCGGCCCCCGAGCCCGGCGCGCGCGGGGTGTCCCGGCCGCCGTACGGGCTGGCCACCCGGATGTCGAGGCCGCCGTCGAGGCGGCGCAGCCGCACGGCGACCTTCCCCGGCGCGGCATGCTTCAGCGCGTTCGTCAGCGACTCCTGCACGATCCTGTACGCGGCGAGCTCGACCGGTGCGGGCACGGAGTCGTAGGTGGCGTCGAGGGCGACGTCCAGCCCGTTGGCGCGGGCGCCCTCGACCAGGGCGCCGAGGCTGTCGAGCGTGGGGGTCGCGGCCGGTTCCCGGTCGTCGTCCCCGTCCCGCAGGATGCCGATGAGCCGTCGCATCTCGGACAGTCCCTGGACGCTGTTCTCCCGGATGACGGTGAGCGCCTCGCGGGAGGTCCTCTCGTCCTCCAGGGAGAGCGCGGCCGTGGAGTGGATGGCGATCGCGGAGAGGTGGTTGGCGACCATGTCGTGCAACTCCCGAGCCATCCGGGCGCGTTCCGCGGTCACCGCCTGGGTGCGGTCCATCTCCGCCAGCAGCGCGGTCTGTTCGGCGCGCAGCCGAGCCGCGTCGGCGGCGTCGCGGTGGTTGCGCACGATGAGGCCGGTCGACGCGGGCGCGAACGACACGACGCCGACCGCCACCCCGATCAGCAGCGCCTCGGGCACCCGCCACACGACGTACGGCACCAGCGATGCGGCGATGCTGATCAACCCGGTGATCCAAGGGATGCGACGGGCGGAGGCGGGCGTGCCGTACAGGACGGCGGCGTACATCAGGTCGGTGTACATCAGGAGGGTGGCGATGCTGCCCTGGGTGAGGGTGTCCGTGGTCAGGGCGGCCGTGCCGGTCAGTACGGCGGTGCGCGGGGCGGCCCTGCGCAGCAACTCGCAGCAGGCCATCACGAACAGCGGCAGCAGGATCGGCCAGCGGCCGTCGAACAGCACGATCGGCTCGTCGGCCGGCCGGGTGCCCAGCCCTATGCCCCACAGCAACAGTCCGCCGAGCAGTCCGGCGAGCGCGACCCACACGTCGAAGCGGCGGGGGCGGGGCAGTCGTACGGCCATGGCACCATCCAACACGCTGCGCGCACCCGGCGCCTGATCCCCGCGGACGGTCCTGGACTGCATCTTTCGATGTACCGCGAGTTCATCGGCGGCGACGACGAAGCGGGCCGCTTCGCACGGGAGCCTGAAGGGGTGAACGAAGGGAGTGCGTCGTGGTCGTCGCTCTGATCATCGCCTGCGAGGTCGGATTCTGGGTCCTGCTGGTCCTCGGGCTGGCCGCCCGCTACCTGCTGAAGTGGCGCCGCACCAGTGTGTTCCTGCTGCTGTGCGAGCCGGTCCTGGAACTGGTGCTGTTCGCCGTGACGGCGATCGACCTGAGGAACGGCGCCGAGCCGGGCTGGGAGCACGGTCTGGCCGCGCTGTACATCGGCTACACGGTCGCGTACGGCCACTACACGATCCGCTGGCTCGACGGCCACGCCGCCCACCGCCTGGGCGGCGGCCCGCCGCCGGTGAAGCCCCCGCGCTACGGCAGGGCCCGGGCCGCGCACGAGGGCCGGCTGTGGCTGCGCACGCTGCTGGGCGCGGCCGTGGCGTGCGCACTGCTCCAGGGAGCGGTCTGGTACGTCGGCGACGAGGGTGACGTCTCCTCCCTGCGCGCCTTCCAGTGGGTGGCGATCAGGGCCGCCGCCATCCACGGCCTGGTGGCCCTCGGCTACCTGATCTGGCCGAAGAAGGCCCCGGCCGGGACGCGGGAGGTCACGACCGGGCGGCAGAAGGAGGAGGCACCCCGGTGAACCGGGCGTCGAAGAACCTGCTGGAGGGTGCGGTCACCCTGCTGGTCGGGTCGGCCCTGTGGCTGTTCACCGGGGACGTGGAGGTCCCCGTGGTCACCTTGACCAAGGTCGGCGTCGTGCTGATGTGTGTCGGCGGCGCGCAGACCGCGTGGGGCCTGTACCGGGCCGCGCGCCGGCCGGCCTAGCGTTCCCCGCCCGGCACCCACAGCACGTCCCCGGTCTCCTTGTTCGCGATGCGGGCCAGGATGAACAGCAGGTCGGAGAGCCGGTTGAGGTAGGTGGCGGTGAGGGGGTTCATGGTGTCGCCGTGGACCTCCAGGGCCGCCCAGGTGGAGCGCTCGGCCCGGCGTACGACCGTGCAGGCCTGGTGGAGGAGGGCCGCGCCCGCCGTACCGCCGGGCAGGATGAAGGAGCGGAGCTTCTCCAGCCGCTCGTTGAAGCGGTCGCAGTCCGCCTCCAGCCGGTCGACGTAGAACTGCTCCACCCGCAGCGGCGGGTACTCGGGGTTCTCCGCCACCGGCGTCGACAGGTCGGCGCCCACGTCGAACAGGTCGTTCTGGACACGGGTGAGGACCTCGACGACCTCCTCCTCCAGACCGCCCAGCGCGATCGCGGTGCCGATCACCGCGTTCGCCTCGTTGGCGTCGGCGTAGGCGGAGATCCGCAGATCGGTCTTGGCGACCCGGCTCATGTCACCGAGGTTCGTGGTGCCCTTGTCGCCGGTCCGGGTGTAGATACGCGTCAGGTTGACCATGGGGCCAGCCTAGTTACGCTCCGGCCGTGCGGCAGGCGGGCGGAGCCTTCCACTGCAACAACTGCCGTCCTCTCCCCCAGCACAAGTGCGGAGACTGCGGCCGCACGGACCGTAGTCTCGCGTCCTGGCCAGCTGGCCCTCTCTGCCCCGCCTGCCATGGACGCCGACGCCGCAATCCGGCACCCTGCACTCTCTGCGGCACCACCCGGGTCCTTGTGGGACCGAATGAAGCCGGCGGCGAAGCATGCGGGCCCTGCTGGGGCATCGACGTCGACTTCACCTGCCAACGCTGCGCCTACCCCGGCGACATCTACGCCGACGGGCGCTGCACGCGATGCGTCGCCAGTGACCGGGTCCGCGATCTCCTCAGCGGCGAAAACGGACAGCTTGTACCCCAACTCGTCCCGCTGGCAGAGGCACTCATCTCGGCCACCTCCCCTCGCTCCGTCATCAACTGGCTGAGCCGAAGCGGCGGCCGGCTGCCGGCGAACCCGGTCGCGGGACAGGCTGAGATCACTCATGATCTGCTGGACGACCTTCCTCAGGACCACGACACACGCGCGGTCCGAAACCTCCTGATCACCACACAAGTTTTGCCCAGCCGCGACGAGTTCCCGGCGCGCCCGGAGATCTGGCTCCGCCAGGCCCTCGAACCTCTCCCCTCCCACCACCTTCGGATCATCCGCCCCTTCGCCGAGTGGGCCATCGTGCGCGATGCCCGACGTAGATCCTTCCGCAGCCGCCATCGCGAATCCTCAGCGACCGCGGACCGAGGAGAGATCCGAACGGCCATCGAGTTCATGGTCCGGCTAGACGCTAGCGACCTCGCCTTGTCGAACCTGGCACAGTCCCGGTTCGACCTATGGCTCGTCACAGCCTCACCGACCCGCCGCAAGGCAGTCGGCGCATTCATACGCTGGACCAACGCCCGCCGACTGACACGCCAGCTTGAAGCCCCCACGCGGCCCCGAGCGCAACGGCCGTGTTCCACGACGACGCCGAACACCACGACCAACTTCTTCGGTGCCTCACTGACCAGGATCTCCCTCGCGACGTCCGCATCGCAGGAGCCTTCGTCCGCCTCTATGCCCTACCCGTGACCCGAATCGTTCACCTCACGACGGACTGCTTCAAGCGCGACCAGGACGGCGCCTACATCACGTTCGACAAGGCCCCCGTCCTGCTGCCCCCGACTCCGGCCCGCCTCATCGACCAGCAGATCGCCAATCCCGTGACGCGATCCATGTCGCAACCGGCTCCCGGCAGCGGACCAGCGTTCCTCTTCCCCGGACCCTTGGCACATCAGCCTCGACGCCCGCAGGGCCTGGCAACGCAGCTCCTTGAACTCGGGTTGCCGACCCTCGCGGCCCACAACACGGCGATGATCGCCATCACTGCTGATCTCCCACCGATCGTCACCAGCGACCTCTTCGGCGTCCACGTCAACACCGCCGTCGAGTGGTCCGTACTGGCGCAGGACAGCTGGGCGGACTACCTGGCAGCCCGGAAAGCCACCGAATAGCGCACGGCCGGAACGCTGCCGCTTCATCAGTAGACCAGGCCGCCGTCGACGCGTTCCGCGCGATGCTCACCGCCCGCAAGAACCCGCGGCCCTGAACGCCGCGCTGCGACCAGGACGTCGCCGTATTCGCCGGCCACTAACTTGACCTTGACACGGTGACAAGGTTTTCACTTGGGCTCAGGAGGTGGTCCCGATCAACACGACCGACGTAACCCCGCAGAACACCCGTGTGACCAACGCCCTGGGCGCCGAGGACTCGTCGGTCCGGCTTCAGACGGCCCTGGCGGTCGGCTCGAACCCCGACCCCGTGTTTCTGGAGACGCTCGTCGAGCGGTGCGCGGTCGAGCCGGACTTCTTCGTACGAGACATGCTGTCCTGGGCGCTGACCCGCCTCCCGCCGGAGACCACCCTGCCCCGGATCCGCCATGAGCTCGACTCCGAGCGCACCCAGGCTCGCAGCCAGGCGCTGCACACACTCTCCAAGATCGGCGACAAGAGCACGTGGGCCTGGGTCACCCGCGACATGTTGCGGGACGCCGACGACGAGGTCGCGCGGACCGCGTGGCGCGTCGCGGTCGTCCTCGTGCCCGAGGGCGAGGAGAAGGACCTGGCCGACGAACTGGTTCTGCAACTCGGCCGTGGCGACCGCACTGTGCAGCTGAGTCTTAGCCGGGCCTTGGCCGACCTCGGTGACGTGATCAGGTCGGCCCTGGAGAGGGCCGCAGAGAGTTCCGACCCGGCGGTGGCGGCGCACGCCCGTGCCACCGAGTTGCTCCGGCAGAACCCGGAGACCGGTTTCGACGTGGCCCTCGACGAGGCGAAGCGCGTGGTCGCACTCGGTCCGGAACGAGCCGCTGCCGCCGCGCCGGCAGGCACCGAAACCTCGGAGGCCGCCGAGCCCGCGGAGACGACCGAGTCGATGGAGGCCGCGAAGGCTGCAGAGGCATCGGAGGTCGGGGATTGCTGATCGGCGATGTGGCCCGCCGCTCCGGGGTGAGCACCCGGATGCTCCGGCACTACGACGCCCTGGGGTTGGTGCGGCCCACGGGCCGCACTGCCGGCGGCTACCGCGAGTACTCCGCCGAGGATGTCCGCAGGATCTTCCATGTGGAGAGCCTGCGGTCCCTCGGGCTCTCGCTCAAGCAGATCGGGCGCGCGCTGGAGGACCCGGCCTTCACGCCGTCCGCCCTGGTCAGCGACCTCATCCGGCGGACTGAGGACCGCCTGGTGCGGGAACAGGAGCTGCTCGAGCGGCTCCGTGCGATCGACGCGTCGGCGCCCACCGACTGGCAGGGAGTGCTGCGCATCGTCGCACTCATGCGGGAACTCAACTCGCCCAGCGCCGCGCGCAGACAGCAGGCCGTCCTGGCCCGGCAGGAGGACGCGTCGGTACCCGCCGACCTGCTGGCTGGGGCGGTCCTGACCGAATCAGACCCGCACGTCGCAGGCGCCCTGCGCTGGGCGCTCGCCCGATCGGGCGGCGACGGTGTGGCGACACTGTACGCCGGCACGCACTCGGGGGACGCTGACATCCGGCGGCGCGCGGTGCTGGCGATCGCCGAGCTGCCGGATGCTCCGGGTGCTACCGCGGTGCTCGCGGACGCCCTCGGGGACCCGGACACGACGGTGCGCAGGCACGCTGCTCTGGCCCTGGGCAGGCAGGGCGTGGCCGCGGCCGTGCCCACACTCGTCAGCATGGTGGTGGAGGGCTCCAACGACGTGGACGCGGCGGAGGTTCTGGGAACGTTGTCCCTGGACCCCCGGTGCACGGACTGGATCACGACCGCCCTGGTCGACGAACTGGCCGCGTCCACCGCGGACCCCGTGACACGGATCCGCCTTACCCAGGCGCTGGTCGAGCTCGCGGGAACCACCGCGCAGGAGGTCCTGCGCCGACTGGCCCACGACGACGACAGCGCTGTCGCCCTCGTCGCCTCAGCCCTTGTCGGAGTTCTCAAAGAGAGGCCCCTCGAGGACCAAGCTGACGAGCATTCCTGAAAGCGCGATCTGAACGAGGCATCAGCCATGGCCTCTCAAGGCGCTTCACGAGAGGCTCGCCTGGGAGGCAGAAGGTGTCACGGGCATAGCTGGACGGCAGTGTGTGCACACCGCAGGTGCGTCTCGGCCCGGGAATCACCGGGTGAGCGCCTCGGCCACCCGGACGCTGGCGGAGGGTCGGTACTCATACGTCGATCCTCCGGGCGGCCGAATAGCGCAGCTCCGGAAAACTGCCCCTTCACCCGTACAGCCGGTCCGCGAGCGCGTCCGCCTCGTCGAGGTAGTGGGTGGTCAGGAACACGGTGGTGCCGTGCTTGTCGCGCAGCCGCCGCACCAGGTCCCAGAGGCCGGCGCGGCTGCCGGGGTCGAGACCGGTCGTCGGCTCGTCCAGGAACAGCACCTTCGGGCGGTGGGTGAGCGCCATCGCGATGTCCAGACGGCGCCGCTGGCCGCCGGAGAGCGCGGCGCACTTGCGGTCGAGCAGCCCGGTGAGGTCCAGGTCGCGGGCCAGCTCCTCGGCGCGCTCGACGGCCCGCGCCGTGCCGAGCCGGTACAGGCGGCCCTGGGTGACCAGTTCCTCCCGCACCGTGATCTGCGGATCGACCCCGCCGGACTGGGCCACGTAGCCGCAGGCCCGTCGCACCCCGGCCGGGTCGGTCGCCAGGTCGTGTCCTGCGACGGTGGCCGCGCCGCCGGTGGGGGCGAGCAGGGTGGTGAGCATCCGCAGGGTGGTGGTCTTGCCGGCGCCGTTGGGGCCGAGGAAGCCGAGGATCTCGCCCTCGCGGACGGTGAGGTCGATACCGCGCACGGCGTCCACCGGGCCGCGCCTGGTCTGGAAGGTACGGGCCAGTCCGGCCGTACTGATGATTGCCATGACCCCAGAAAAACAGAGTCATTGAAATTTTGCAATAACACCAAATTTTCATGAAGTCCAATGATCTTCGGGTCGACCTACGATGAGGGCATGGCAGAGGGGCTCAGGGAGCGGAAGAAGCGCGAGACCAGGCAGCGGATCTCGGACATCGCCACCGGGCTCTTCCTGGAGCACGGCTTCGTGACCGTGACGATGGCGGAGGTGGCGGACGCCGCCGATGTGTCCGTGAACACGGTCTACAACTACTTCCCCGCCAAGGAGGACCTCTTCTTCGACCGCTCCAAGGGGGTCGTCGACCAGCTCGCCCGCTGGGTCCGCGCCCGGGACGCGGGGGAGTCGGCCGCCCGCGCCGTCCTGCGCGAACTGCGCGCCGACATCGAGGCGGTGTCGCCCCGGGTCGGCCTGATGGAGGGCTACGACCGCTTCATGCGGGTCATCCACGACTCCCCGCAGCTGCGCTCCCGGCTGTGGAGCCTGCAGCAGGAGGTCCAGGACAACCTGGAGGCGGCGCTCCGCGAGGAGACGGACGCCGCCCCCGACGACCCGCTGCCGGGCCTGGTGGCCGGCCAGATCTGCTGGATCCACGGCACCGTGTTCGTCACCATCGGCCGGGAGATGATGAAGGGCCGCGCGCCGGCCGAGGTGTCGCGCGAGGTGCTCGGACTGGTCGACGACATCGAGGAGCTGCTGAGCGACCGGGTGCTCGGTTACGCGGCGCGCGGCTGAACCGGGCTACGCCGGAGGGGGCGTGTGCAGGACGCACAGCAGGCCCCGCGCGCGGGTGCCGTCCGGCAGCTCCCACGCGCCGGCGACATGACCCGCCGCCCCCGGCCCGGGAAGCGGCGTGCCGTCCGGGGCGGGCAGCAGGGTGCGCAGGACCCGCAGGGCCGTGCCGTCCGGCGCGGACAGCTCGGTGTGCTCCGGGGTGTCCTCGACGGCGGCGAACTCCGCCGGGACCGGGGTCTCGCCCGCGCAGGCGCGGGTGACCTCCTGGTCGGGGGTGCCGCTGACGCTCTGGGCCTGGGCCCGCACGCGGCCCTCGACCAGTGCCGCCAACTCGGCGACGGCCACCGGGTCGTGGCAGCCGTCGTAGACCCAGCGCCGCCCGAGGACACCGTGCTCCGCGGTGCCGACGAGGGCGTGCTCCGCTCCGTCGAGCGGAGCGCCCCGGTAGGTGAGCGGCACCAGATAGGCGGCCGGCCCGGTGCCGGAGGAGTCGGTCACCACCATGAACTCGATGCCGACCTCCCCCTTCGGGTCGTCGAGCCGGAAACCGCCGGCCCTGGCCAACTGCGGTCCCTCCGCGTCCCCGTGGTACCAGGGGCGCGAGGGCAGCCAGGCGGCCAGCAGTTCCAGCTTGGTCGGCTCGAGGGTGGTGCGGTGGATCACGGCCATGCCGAGGTTCTCCTCCGTCGATCGGACACCGGCCCCCACACCCTCGCATCCGCCGCCCGCGCGGTGACCGCCTTTCCGCCGAGTCGCCGGGCCCGTCGGGGGAGACGTGACAGGGGTCTCATCAGGTGAGACGTGAAACGCGTTACTAAGTCGCTCACACGGCCCCCCGCGCCCGCTAATGTCCGCCCGTAGAGAACAACGACAGCGCGTATCAGGGGAGTCGCACAGTGGCACGCAAGCTCGCCGTCATCGGGGCCGGCCTCATGGGATCCGGCATCGCCCAGGTCTCCGCCCAGGCGGGCTGGGACGTCGTCCTGCGGGACGTCACCGACGAGGCGCTCACGCGCGGCACCGACGGGATCAAGGCGTCGTACGACAAGTTCGTGAGCAAGGGCAGGCTGGAGGCGCACGACGCCGACGCCGCCCTCGCCCGGATCACCGCGACCACCGACCTGGACGCCTGCGCGGACGCGGACGTCGTGGTCGAGGCGGTGTTCGAGAAGCTCGAGGTCAAGCACGAGATCTTCCGCACGCTCGACAGGATCGTGCGCGAGGACGCCGTCCTCGCCTCCAACACCTCCGCCATCCCGATCACCAAGATCGCGGCCGTGACGGAGCGCCCGGAGCGGGTCGTCGGCACCCACTTCTTCTCGCCGGTCCCGATGATGCAGCTGTGCGAACTGGTCCGCGGCTACAAGACCAGCGACGAAACCCTCGCCAGGGCGCGGGAGTTCGCCGAGTCGGTCGGCAAGACCTGCATCGTCGTCAACCGCGACGTCGCCGGCTTCGTCACCACCCGCCTCATCTGCGCCCTCGTCGCCGAGGCCGCCAAGCTCCACGAGTCGGGCGTGGCGAGCGCCGAGGACATCGACCTGGCCTGCAGGCTGGGCTTCGGCCACGCCATGGGACCGCTGGCCACCGCCGACCTGACCGGCGTCGACATCCTGCTGCACGCCACGGACAACATCTACACCGAGTCCCAGGACGAGAAGTTCGCCGCTCCCGAGCTGATGCGCCGGATGGTTGACGCCGGTGACATCGGCCGCAAGAGCGGGCAGGGCTTCTACGAGCACTGACACCGCGCACTCGCCCCGACACGCATCACACGCCGGGGTGAATTCGGTATCGGTTCGCTCACAGGCAGCAACCTCGGACGCCGCCGCGCAGTCAGAGGTTGCATCACCGGCCATCAGAAGACGCGGAGCACGAGACGTCACACGGGGAGCGCATATGTACATCAGGGGCGACCACGCCGAGCTGGTCGTCGGGGGCCGCCTCGACGTCCGCAGCGCGGCGGACGCCCGTACGGTCCTGCACTCGGCCGTCGACGACGGAGCCGGCGACCTGGTGCTGGACCTGTCCGATCTGGACTCCTGGGACGCCACCGGACTCGGTGTGATCATGGGGGCCCACCGACGGGCCGGCCGTTGCGGCCGGCGCCTGGTGCTGCGGGACGTGCCGCCGCAGATGCAGCGCCTGCTGGTGGCCACCCGGCTGCACCGGATCCTGGCGATCGAGGGGGGCATCGGGGTGGACACACTGCCTCGTGTATGAGGGCGTACGGGTGCGGGACGGGCGATCCCCCGAGGACCCGGACCGACCTCGGCGAACCGTGCGACGCGCACAATCCTCACGAGACTGTGACGTCTCGGGCCGCGCGGTACCCCGGACTGTCGTAGATACTGAGCGAAGGTTTAGGGTTCGGCTGCCTGCTGCCCTGTAAACCCTGAGCGGGCCCGGACCAGAAGCGACAGCGCGGTGTGCGGCGAGGCCGGGAGGGGCTTCCACCACACGACGCTTTTGGGGGGCTAGGACCTATGGACCCGAACAACCCGGGACCCGAGGAGTACGGCCACGAGGGAGGGGGAGCCTCCCGGTCATGGGGGTCCCCCCGTTCGGGCGAAGCCGGGAGCGGGGGAGAACTCGGGACCGGGGGAGGCTCGGCGTCGCGCCAGCGTCCGCCCCGGGAATCCCTCACGTCCGACTTCGGACAGCACGCGCCCGTGCTCGCCCGCACGGTGCAGCTCGTCTCCGGCGACTTCCTGCTGACCGTCAACCCCGTCGACGGCAGCGAGATCGAGCCCTGCCCGCCCGCCGAACGGCCGGCCCGCCCCGTGAAGCTCACCGAGGCCGAGCGCGCCGGGGCCGAGCGGACCGCCAGGCCGCCCGTCCCGCCGGGGCCCGCGCAGCTTCCGCTGCCGCTGCTGGCCCGTCAGGACGAGCGCGAGAAGCTGGTCCGGCTGCTGGCCCGCGGCCGCTCCGTGCGCCTCACCGGCCCGGCCGGCTCCGGCCGCACCCGGCTCCTCGACATCGTCGCCGAGGACTGCGCGGACCTCGCCCCCGACGGCGTCGTCCGGCTGAACGGCCACCGCCGCTCGGCCGACGACCTGCTGTACGACCTCTTCTGCGCCGTCCACAACGCCCCGCTGCACCGCCCGGACCGGGACGAACTCGCCGACCGCGTCCGCGAGATCGGCGCCGTCGTCGTCCTCGACGACCTGGAGTTCGGCGGCGCCGCCCTCGACGGGCTGCTGGACGCCACCCCCGAGTGCGCCTTCCTGCTCGGCGTCACCCCGGACGTGCCCGAGCCGTCCGCCGACGCCGGCATCGAGGAGGTCGCCCTCCCCGGTCTCGACCGCGCGGCCGGTCTCGACCTGCTCGAGCACGCCGTCGGCCGGGCCCTCACCGAGGACGAGTCGAACTGGGCCGGCGACCTCTGGTTCGAGTCCGAGGGCCTGCCGCTGCGCTTCGTCCAGGCCGGTGCCCTGCTACGGCAGCGCGACCGGCTGCGGGCCGGCGCCGGCGCCGTCGACGAGTTCGGCGTCTTCGAGGACGTACGGCCCGACGAGGCCTCCTACGACCCCGCGGACGGCGAGGAGGTGCCGCTGCCCTCGCTCGGCGAGGCCGCCGCACCCGCCCCGCTGCTCGCCTCCCGGCTCAGCGCCTCCGCCCGCGCCACCCTGCGGTTCGCCGTCGCGCTCGGCGGCGAGGTGCCCCACCAGGCGCATCTGCCCGCCCTGGTGGGCGACACCCACGCCGACGCCGCGCTCGGCGAGCTGGCCGCCTGCGGACTGGTCTCCCCGGCCGGCTCCCGCTACCGGCTCGCCGCCGGGGTGCCGGCCCAGCTGGAGGCCGCCGGGTACGCCGACGAGGCCGAGGACCGGGCCCGTGCCGCCGCCCAGCACTACGCCTGGTGGACCGGGCACCCCTCGGTCACCCCGGAGCGGGTCTGCGCCGAGGCCGACGCGGTGCTCGCCGCGCTGTCGCCGCTCACCGCGGCCACCACCGAGGGCGAGCGGAGCACGGCCGTACAGCTGGCCCGTACCGCCGCGCCCGCGTTCGCCTCGGGCCTGTACTGGAGCGCCTGGGAGAAGGCGCTGCGGGCCGGTGCGGAGGCCGCCCGGCTCGCGGGGGACGTGGCGGAACAGGCCTACTTCCACCACGAGCTCGGCATCCACGCGCTGTGCGCCGGACAGTTCGACCGGGCGCGCGCCGAACTGGAGGCGTCCATCGGGCTGCGCGGCGCCCTCGCCGACAAGCGCGGCACCGTCGCCGGACGCAGGGCGCTGGCCCTGGTCGCCGACCGCTCCGGAACCCCGCTGACGATCGTGCCGACCGCGGAGGAGGAGGTGCCCGAGGCCCACTACGAGGAGTCGGCCCCACCGCCCCGCGGGGTGCCGACGGCGTTCCCGGAGCTCCAGCCGCCCTCCGACACCGCCCTGGTCGTCCACCGCACGGTGCCGTCGCCGGCCGCGCCGTCGGCCAAGCCGGGCGGCGGTCTCAAGGGACTGGCCAAGCGCAACCTGGTGGCGGCCGGCGCGGGCGCGCTGCTCGTCGCCGTGCTGGGCACGGTGGTCACGCTGGGCGCCACGTCGGAGAACGACGCCGGCACCCCGTCCGAGAACGTCGGCGTCAACCCCTCCGCCAGCCAGGGCGTCGACGAGGGCAGCCTCGGCGCCGACCGGGCGGCGAAGGAGGGCGACGGCGACACCGGCGAGGCCACCGGCCGGCCGACCGACCCGGGCCCGGACGGCACCCTGGGCACCTCCGACGACCCGACGCCCACGGCCAGTCCGTCCGGGGAGCCGTCGGACGACGAGAGCAGGACGACGAAGCCGGGTGAGCCGTCGAAGTCGGCCTCGCCGAGCTCGAAGCCGACCGGGACGTCGAAGCCGCCGGCGTCGTCCGAGTCGCCGACCGGGCCCTCGACTCCGCCGACGCCGACGGAGACCGAGACCACGCCGGAGCCGACCGAGACCGAGACCACGCCCCCGGAGGAGCCGTCCACCACCGACTCCGCGAGCGGCTCCGTCTCCTCCTCACCCGTGGAGACGAGCGCGAGCGCCCCGCAGAGCAGCGGCGCGGGCACGCCCGGCAGCTCGGAACAGGTGATCTGACCCGTGGACACGACCGAGGGCCGGGTTCCCGACGGAACCCGGCCCTCGGTCCGTGCCGGCGCGGCTCAGAACAGCCGCAGCTTGTCGTCCTCGATGCCGCGCATCGCGTCGTAGTCGAGGACCTGGCAGCCGATGCCCCGGTCGGTCGCGAGGACCCGGGCCTGCGGCTTGATCTCCTGCGCGGCGAAGACGCCCCGCACCGGGGCGAGATGGGGATCGCGGTTCAGCAGCTCCAGATAGCGTGTGAGCTGCTCCACGCCGTCGATCTCGCCGCGCCGCTTGATCTCCACCGCGACGGTCCGCCCCTCGGCGTCCCGGCACAGGATGTCGACCGGGCCGATCGCCGTCATGTACTCGCGGCGGATGAGGGTGTAGCCCTCGCCGAGGATCTCGATGCGGTCGGCGAGCAGTTCCTGGAGGTGTGCTTCCACGCCGTCCTTGATCAGGCCGGGATCGACGCCCAGTTCGTGCGAGGAGTCGTGGAGGATCTCCTCCATCGTGATGATGAGCTTCTCGCCCGCCTTGTTGACGACGGTCCAGACGCCCTCCTCGTCCCCGGTGCCCTCCTTCAGCGTGCAGGGCGGCGACATCCAGTTCAGGGGCTTGTAGGCCCGGTCGTCGGCGTGGATCGAGACGCTGCCGTCCGCCTTGACCAGGATCAGACGGGGTGCCGACGGCAGGTGCGCGGTGAGCCGCCCGGCGTAGTCCACGGAGCAGCGGGCAATGACGAGACGCATGGTCGGCAACGCTACTCGACCGGCCCGCCCCGGCGCGATTCGTCGTCACACAGGACCCTCGAAGCCCACATGACGCGTCCTGAATCTCCAGGAAAACGCGTGTTTCGACGATGGCCGATTACCGGCCCACAGGAAGTCCCGCATCCGGGCATTCGCCTGGTGCCGTCACCGTCCGTTGCCTACGGTATTGAACGGGAGGTCGCGGACTGTGTACGCAGCGTGTCCGATATTGCGCACTCCCTTATCTGTCAGGCAACCCCTGATCGTTGGGGGTGCGAGAGGAGAACCCATGTCGCTCGACGTCTCACCGGCCCTACTCGAACAGGCCGAGCGAGGCGAGGTCGACGAAGCTGAATTCGTCGACTGCGTCCGGACCTCCCTGCCCTTCGCATGGGAGATGATCAGCTCCCTGGTGGCACAGCTGAAGGTGGACGGCGGAGCCTTCGCCGACAACCAGACGCCCCCGCCGGACGAGCAGGCACGCGGTCAGCTGCTGCGTGCGCTCGCGAGTGACGCGATACGCGGCGCGCTGCAACGCCACTTCGGTGTACGGCTGGCCTTCCAGAACTGCCACCGCGTGGCCGTGTTCCCGCTCGACTCCTCGGTCGACGAGAGGCTCGCCCGCTTCACCTCGGTGCGCGCTCAGCTGCTGAACCAGTCGCCGGAACTGCGCGACTGCTGACGCGCTCCGTCGTTCGCTTGCCGCTCCGTACGCGGGAGGTGCGGTGCTACCGGGGCGGCAAGCCTTCGTGGAACCCCCGGCTCGGTCAGCCGAGTTGGGGGAGGACCTCGGCTCCGAGCCGCCGTACGTTCTCCTCGGTCGCCGCCAGGTCGCCGGAGCCCTCGACGAGCAGGGCGAAGCGGGAGATGCCGGTCCGCTCGCTGGTCGCGGCGAGCCGGTCGGCGCACAGCCGCGGGGGGCCCACCGGGTGCAGTCCGCAGAGGAGTTCGGTGTACGCCAGCGGGTCGCGCATCCGGCGCTGCCGCCCGTCCACCGTGACATGGGCCTCAAGACCCTGTTTCAGCCAGCCGGGCATCGCCTTCATCAGGGTCTCCGCCGCGTCCGTGCGCCGGTCCGCGATCTGGCAGACACCGGCCGAGACATGGGCCGCGCGGTGGATCTCCCGGGCCGGCCGCCCGCAGGCGCGCGCGTGCTGCCGCCACAGGGCGGCCATCTCGGCCTTCTCCTCGTCCCCGATGTGCATGCCGAGCAGCATCGGCAGCCCGCGCTCGGCGGCCAGCCGTACGCTCGCCGGGGAGGTGCAGGCGACCACGACCTCCGGTCCCTCGGCCTCGTGCAGGGCCTCCGACGGGCGGGGGACGACGGGCACTTCGCGGAAGCGGAACCGCTCGCCGTCGGCCCCGACGGACGGTTCGCGCAGCCAGCGCACCAGCAGATCGAGTGATTCCGGGAAGCCCTTCTCGTACGCCTCGAGACCGGCCCCGAACACCTCCAGGTCGACCCACGGCCCGCCGCGCCCGAGGCCCAGCGAGAACCGGCCGCCGCTCGTGATGTGCAGCAGCGCGGCCTGTTCGCCGAGGGCCACGGGGTGGGTGGTGGGCAGCACGCTGACCGCCGTGCCGACCCGCAGCCGGCGGGTGCGGCCGAGCAGTAACGCGGCCAGGGTGACGGCCGACGGGCAGGTGCCGTAGGGCACGAAGTGGTGCTCGGCCAGCCAGACCGCGTCGAGCCCCGCCTCCTCGGCCACCTCGGCCGAGCGGACCGCGCGGTGCAGCGCCTCACCCTCGCCCTGCCCGGGGAACTGGGCGGCCAACACGAAACTTCCCACACGCATTGCTTTCCTGCTTCCTTGGCTCCGACGCGGAGCTCCCCACAGGGCATAACCGCCCGACACGTGCCGAGGACACGGCTGGGCGAGGGATTTTGCGGATTGTCTGCAGAATCGGCTGCTCGTGCGGGGGTGCCGCATCACCACGGAGGGGACTTGTGATGATTGGTGCCGTACGGATACCCCTGCGCGCGCCGCGTAGGCTGGAGGCGGCCCCCAGCATCCCGTACAGCCCCGTGAGGTGTCCTGTGTCCCCGCGTCGCAACCGACCCAAGGGAGCCGGTTCGTCCGGCCGGAGCGCCGAGGACGACCGCTCCGGCCGCTACGGCGGCTGGCAGTCGACGGAGAGCTGGCAGGACGAGGAGTGGAGCGTACGGCACGTGGCGGGCGCCAGTGCCCAGGGCAAGGCCTACCGGTGCCCCGGCTGCGACCAGTTGATCCCGGGCGGGGTGCCGCACGTGGTGGCCTGGCCGGAGCACTCGGGCGTCGACGAGCGCCGGCACTGGCACAGGGCGTGCTGGAACGCCAGGGACCGCCGCACCACGCGGGTGCGGCGGTCCCGTAACGCGCCGAAGTTCTGAACGCCGTCAGACGTCCCGCTTCTGCAGCAGGGTGAAGGCGCCGCCGAGCGCGGCGGCCGTGACGGCCAGCATGATCCACAGCGGGTCCCAGCCCGACGGACCGGACTCGCTCAGCGAGTTGGCGTAGAAGATGCTCATCTGGTTCGGGATGGAGTACTCGAACAGCGCCTGCTGCACGTCCGCCAGCGAGGACGAGAACATGAACAGCGCGATCACCAGCGGGGCGAGCACGGCACCGATCATGACGGTGATGGCGCCCGCCGAGTGCCGGATGATCGACCCGATCGCCAGCGACAGCGTGCCGAGCAGCGCCACGTACAGCGAGACGCCGACCGTGCCCTTCAGCCACTCCTCGCCGGTGGGCTCCTTGGCGTTGTACCCCTCCAGCAGCGCCACGTGCAGGAAACCGATCAGCGTCGCGCACACCAGGGTCACCACGAAGGCGAGCAGGAAGAACACCGCGGTCTTCGCCAGGAGCACCCGTCCGCGCGAGGGACAGGCGACCATCGTGGTGCGGATCATGCCGGTGCCGTACTCCGACGCCGTGGTCAGCACGCCCAGCGTGATGAGGCACATGCTGCCGAGCAGCAGCCCGAAGAAGCCGAGGGACAGCGGGCTCTCGCCGCCCATGTCGGGGTCGGCGTTCGAGACCACCAGGCCGGTCAGCAGGCCGACGCCGACCACGAGCAGCACGAACACGCCCAGCGTCCACATGGTCGAGCGCACGGACTTGATCTTCGTCCACTCGGAGGCGAGCGCGTGCCCGAGGTGCGTACGGACCACGGGGATCGGCGAGGTGTAGTTGGGGTACGGGGAATCGGACACCGCCTGCCAGTCGGGTGCGGCGGCCTGCGGCATCGGGGGCGGGGGCGTGCTCATCGGGCGTCCTCGGGCTTGGTCAGGTCGGCGGCGGGAGCGGTCGGGGCTGCGGCGGGCGCCGCCGCCGGAGCCGGGCCGGGCGGCGCCTGGGGCGCCTGCGGGGCGGGCTGCGCGTACGGGTTGGGCGCGGGGGCTCCCGGGGCGCTGTAGGGGCCCGCGGGGGCCTGCACGGGCGCGCCCTGCGGCGCGGCGAAGGGCTGCTGCCCGCCCTGCTGGGGCGGCGGCGGGGCGTACCAGCCGGGCTGGCCCTGTCCCGGAACCGGCACCGGCGGCTGCGCGCCGGGCGGCAGCGGCTGCTGGAGCCCGGCCTTCTGGTCGGTGGTCGAGCGGTAGTCGACGGCGCCCTGCGTCATCCGCATGTACGCCTCCTCCAGCGAGGCCTGGTGCGGCGACAGCTCCCACAGCCGTACGTCGGCCTCGTGGGCGATGTCGCTGATGCGCGGCAGCGCCAGTCCCGTCACCCGCAGCGCGCCGTCCTGCTCGGGCAGCACGTGGCCGCCGGCCTCGGTGATCGCGGAGGAGAGCTTCTCGCGCTGCTGCGGCTCGGTGTCGGGGGTGCGCACGCGCGCGAAGTCGGCGGAGTTGGCGGAGATGAAGTCCGTGACGCTCATGTCGGCGAGCAGCTGCCCGCGCCCGATGACGATGAGGTGGTCGGCGGTCAGCGCCATCTCGCTCATCAGGTGCGAGGAGACGAACACCGTACGGCCCTCGGCGGCCAGCGCCTTCATCAGGTTGCGCACCCAGTGGATGCCCTCGGGGTCGAGGCCGTTGACCGGCTCGTCGAACAGCAGCACCTGGGGGTCGCCGAGCAGCGCGGCGGCGATGCCGAGCCGCTGGCCCATGCCCAGCGAGAAGTCCTTGGACCGCCTGCGCGCCACGTCGTGCAGGCCCACCACGCCCAGCACCTCGTCCACCCGCCGGGCCGGGATGCCCGACAGCTGGGCCAGGCTCAGCAGGTGGCTGCGGGCGGACCGGCCGCCGTGCACCGCCTTCGCGTCCAGCAGCGCGCCGACCTGACGGGGGGCGTTGGGCAGGTCGCGGTACGGGTAGCCGCCGATCGTGACCCGTCCCGCGGTGGGGTTGTCCAGACCGAGGATCATCCGCATCGTCGTCGACTTGCCCGAGCCGTTGGGGCCCAGGAACCCGGTGACGGCGCCGGGACGCACCTGGAAGGAGAGGTTGTACACAGCGGTCTTGTCGCCGTACCGCTTGGTCAGGCCGACTGCCTCGATCATGCTCCGCACCCATCGAAAGGTTCAGGACAGCGGGGCACACGCCCCCGTAAGGGTTAGGAGCTTATCGAGGCGCTGACGGTTCCGCTCAAGCCGAGGTAAAAACCGGTCCCGCGCGGTCACTCACTGCGCGTCGCGCCTCTTCAGCAGGACATAGCCGCCGACGACCGCCGCGAGCACCCACAGCGCCATGATCCCGAGGCCGCCCCAGGGCCCGTACGGGGTGTCGTCGTCGAGGGGCTGCACCACCTGCATGATCCTGCTGCCCGCCTGGTCGGGCAGGAACCGGCCGACCTTCTCCGTGGCGTCGACGTTGCCGAGGATGTTGGAGATGAGGAAGAAGAACGGCATCAGGATGCCCAGCGACAGCATGGGGGAGCGCAGCATCGCGGCGACGCCCATCGAGAACAGCGCGATCAGCGTCATGTAGAGGCCGCCGCCGATGACCGCCCGCAGCACCCCGTCGTCCCCGATCGACGCCTTGTGCTCGCCGAGCATCGCCTGGCCCAGGAAGAACGTGGCGAAGCTCGTCGCCATGGAGACGGCCAGGGCGAGCGCGGTGGCGACCGCCAGCTTGCTCAGCAGGAACGTGCCGCGCCGGGGGACGGCCGCCAGCGAGGCGCGGATCATGCTGGTGCTGTACTCGTTCGACACCACCAGCACCCCGAACACGATCATCGCGAGCTGGCCGAGGCTCATCCCGGCGAAGCTGATGAACGTCGGGTCGAAGGAGAGCCGGTCCCGTGCGCCCATGGTCTCGAACTCGTTCTTCGACAGTGCCGAGATCAGCATGCCGAGCGCGATGGTGACGACCACCGCCAGGGAGAGCGTCCACACGGTGGACGCCACCGACCGGATCTTGGTCCACTCGGACCGGACGACCTGCGCTGCCGCCATGCTCAGCCCTTCTTCCAGCCGTCGCCCCACTGCCGCGGGGGCGCGGGGGCGTCGGTGTGCGCGTGGTACTCCACCGACTCCGCGGTCAACCGCATGAACGCCTCCTCCAGGGAGGCCTGCTGCGGGCTCAGCTCGTGCAGCACCAGCTGGTGCCGGGCCGCCAGCTCCCCGATGTACTCGGCCTTGGAGCCGTCCACCTCCAGCGCCCCGTCGCCGCTCTCCACGGCGGTGACCCCGGCCTGGCGCAGTACGTCGAGCAGCCGCTCGCGCTGCGGGCCGCGAACCCGGACGTACGAACGGGAGTTGTGCTCGATGAACTCGGCCATGGAGGTGTCGGCGAGCAGCCGGCCCTGGCCGATGACGACGAGGTGGTCGGCGGTCAGCGCCATCTCGCTCATCAGGTGGGAGGAGACGAAGACCGTACGGCCCTGGGCGGCGAGCGATTTCATCAGCGTGCGGATCCAGTGGATGCCCTCGGGGTCGAGCCCGTTGACCGGCTCGTCGAACATCAGGATCCGCGGGTCGCCGAGCAGCGCGGCGGCGATGCCGAGCCGCTGGCCCATGCCGAGCGAGAACCCCTTGGCCTTCTTCCGCGCCACCGCCGTCAGCCCGACCGCGTCCAGCACCTCGTGCACCCGCCGCTGCGGGAGGCCGTTGCTCTGCGCCAGGCACAGCAGATGGTGGTAGGCGCTGCGGCCCGGATGCACGCCCTTGGCCTCCAGCAGGGCGCCGATGCACGTCAGCGGGTCCTTGAGCCGGTCGTAGTGCGTGCCGTCGATCCGCACGTCCCCGGCGGTCGGGTGGTCCAGGCCGAGGATCATCCGCATGGTGGTCGACTTGCCGGCGCCGTTCGGACCGAGGAAGCCCGTGACGATGCCCGGTCTGACGGTGAAGGTCAGATCCTTGACCGCGACCTTCTCGCCGTACCGCTTGGTCAGCCCCTCGAGCTCGATCATGCGGCCACGCTAGAACGGGACAAAGCCCTCTGCCACCTCAGTGGCAGAGGGCTTCGCCGATACGCCGGTCGCCGTTACCGGGACTGCTGGGCCGGGACCCCGCGGGAGATCGGCTCGTCCTCCGTGGCGGGCGCACTGGTCGCGGCCACCGCGGCACCGGTGAGCGTGGCGAGCATCTCGCGGACGTTCGTCAGCTGGGCGTTGATCGAGTCGCGGCGGTTGGTCAGCGCCGCCAGCTCGCGCTCGGATTCCGAACGGATCCGGTCGGCCTTGGCGTTGGCGTCGGCCACGATGTCCTCCGCCTGACGCTGGGCCGTCTCCACCGTCTGGCGGGCGCGGCGCTCGGCGTCGGTGCGCAGCTTCTCGGCCTCCAGGCGGAGCTGCTCCGCGCGGTGCTCGATCTCCGCGAGGCGCTTCTCGGCCTTCTGCTGCCGCGACGCCAGGTCGCGCTCGGACTGCTCGCGGCGCTTGGCGAGGTTCGTCTCGAAGTCGGCGGCGGCCTGCGCGGCCTTGGCGCGGGTCTCCTCGAAGAGGGCGTCCGCCTCCTCCCGCTTGGACTGCGCGTCCTTCTGCGCCTCGGAACGCAGCTGGGACGCGTCGCCCTGGGCCTTCTCGACGATCCGGGCGCCCTCGTCCTCCGCCTTCGACTTGCGCTCGGCGGCGTACGACTCGGCGTCGTTGCGCACCTGCTGGGCGGCCGACTCGGCGAGCTCGCGGTGCTGCTCCGCCGCGCGCCGGGCCTCCTCGCGCAGGTCCTTCGCCTCCTCCTCGGCGAGGCGGAGGATCTTCTCCACGCGCGCGCCGAGACCCGCGTACGACGGCTCGGCGTCGTTGACCTGGGCCTGGGCGTTCTGCGTCTCGAGGTGGAGCTCTTCGATGCGCTTTTCCAGAGCGGTGATGCGGGCGAGAGCGCTGTCACGGTCGGAGACGAGCTTGGAGATACGTTCGTCCACCTGAGCGCGGTCGTACCCACGCCGCACAAGCTCGAAGCCGTAGGGGGAAGTGTCGCTCATGGGGTTCCTGTCGAATGAGACCGGTGAGGTGATAGATGGAATCCTAGGGGCCGAAGCGCTGTGTCATCGAGCGGATGCACGTTTGATACGGAGAATGACACCCCTTTTGAGTGGCTCGCCGTCGGAAGGCTTGCCAATGTCATGGTCAAAGCCCTCACCGTACAGGGGATTTCATCCGCTTTGGCGGCTATTCCGATGACTTGCCACTCGTACGGGTAGCGCCGGCCGCGGCCCCCGCCTTGACCCCGCTGTCCTTGGCGCCCCCCGGCGCCTCGAAGGACTCCAGCGCCTCCAGCACGTCCTGCACGCGGGAGATCTCGGCGTTGATGTCCTCGCGGCGCCGCACCAGCACCTCCAGCTCGCGCTTGCCCTCCTCGACCGTGCGCCGTGCCTCCCGGACCGCCTCGGCCTTCAGCTCCTCGGCCTCCTTCACCAGGCTGGCCTTCTTCTGCTCCGCCTCCTTCAGCAGGGCCTCGGCCTTCTTCACGGCGGCGATCCGCACCTTGCCGGCCTCGGAGTTGGCCTCGGAGACGATCTCCTTGGCCTTCGCCTCCGCCTTGGCGAGCTGCTCCTCGGCGGCCTTGATGAGCGCGTCGCAGCGGTCGCCCGTCGACCTCATCGTCTCCGCCGCCTCACGGCGGGCCCGCTCGTGCAGTTCCTCGATCTCACTCGTGATCCGGTCGCGCAGCTCCTCCGCGCGCTCCCTGATCTGCGTCGCGTCCCGGCGCGCGCCGACCAGCAGCTCGTCCGCGTCCGTACGGGACTTCTCCACCCGGGTGTTGCCCTCGACGGTCGCCTCGGAGACGATCCGCTCGGCCTCGCTGCGGGCCGCGCCGACCATCGTGTCCGCCTGCGCCTCGGCGTCCGCCGTCGTCTTCAGCGCCTGCTGCTGCGCCTCGGTGAGCAGCTTGTCCGCCTCGGCGGTGGTCTCCGTGATGAGCGTGTCCACCTGCTCGGCCGCCTCGGAACGCCGCTTGTTGGCGTCCTTGCGGGCCTCGTCCAGCGTCCGCTCCGCCTCCCCGCGCGCGGCGGACACCATCCGCTCGGCCTCCGACTCCGCGTCGGCCTTGACCCGCTCGGACTCCCGGCGGATCCGCTCCGCGTGCGCCTGCGCCGACCCGACCGTCTCCGCGGCCTCGGCCCGCAGCCGCTCCGCGTCCCCGGTGGCGTCCGAGATCAGCTTCTCCGCCTTGGACACCGACTCCGACCGCACCCGCTCGGCCTCGGCGACCGTCTCCGTGCGCAGCCGGTCGGTCTCCGCGATCGTCTCGTCGGTGAGCCGCTCGGCCTCGCTGCGGGCCTCGGTGATGAGGGTGTCCGCCTGCGTCGCCGCGTCCGAACGGATCCGGTTGGCGTCCTCACGGGCGTCCGCCCGGGTGCGCGCCGCGGCCTGTTCCGCCTCGGCGATCGCGTCCGACGCCTCCGTACGCACCCGCTGGGCGTACTCGGACACGTCCGTACGGATCCGGTCGGCCTCCGTGATGGCCTCGGACACCGTCCGTTCGGCCAGCGCCTTCGCGGCCTCCGTCTCCTCCCGCGCCTCGTGCCGCAGCCGGCCCGCGTCCTCACTCGCCCGCTCCCGCTCCGCGTAGGCGTCGGCGCGGACCCGGTCCGCCTCCTCCTCGGCCTCGCGACGGGTGCGCTCCGCCACGTGCTCGGCGGCGCTGCGCAGCCCGGCGATCTCCTCCTGGGCCTGCTCGTGCAGCCCCGCGACGGAGTCCCGTACCTGCTGGGCGTGGAGCTCGGCCGCCGACACCATCTCGGTGGCGCGCCGGTCGGCCTCCTCGACCAGCCGTACGGCCTCGGCCTGCGCCTCCTCCACACGGGTGCGCGCCGACGCCAGCAGCTCCTCGCTCTGCTCGCGGGCCCGCTCGCGCTCCTGGCCGGCCTCCTGCCGGGCCGCACCGAGGAGTTCCTCGGCCTCGCGGCGCCGCCGGGCGGCCTCCTCCTGCGCGGCGGCCAGCGTCTCCGACGCCTCCGCGGAGATCCGCTCGGCGGCGGCCTGCGCCTCCGCGCGCATCCGGTCGGCGCTGTCCTGCGCCTCCGACTTCAGCCGCTCCGCCTCGGCCGCGGCCTCCGACCGCAGCCGTACGGCGACGGACTCGCCCTCCGCGCGGGACGCCGACGCGTCCGCGGCGGCCTCGTCCCGCAGCCGCTCGGCCTCCGTCTCCGCCTGCTGCCGCAGCGTACGGATCCGCTCGGCGGCCTCCGCGCGCAGCCGCTCGGTCTCCTCGGACGCCTCCCGGCGGATCCGGGCGGCCTCCTCACGCGCGTCGCTCAGCGCCTGCTCGGCGGCGGCGAGCCGCTCCTCGGCCTCCGTGTGCAGCCGCGTCAGCTCCCCGGCGGCCTCCGCGCGGCGGGCCTCCACCGCCCGCTCGGTCTCCTCGCGCAGCTCCCGCGCGGCCCGCTCGGCGTCCTCCTTGAGCGCGTCGGCCTGCTCGACGACCTCCGCGCGGTGCCGCTCGGCCTCCTGGCGGGTGCGCTCCAGCGTCTCCTCGGCCTGCCGGCGCAGCGTCGTGGCGCGCTCGATGGCCTCGGTGCGGACCTTCTCACTGTCCGTCTGCGCGATGGAGCGCAGTTCGTCGGCGTCCGCCTTCGCCTTGGCGAGCAGCTCCTCGGCGGACTTCGCCGCCTCCTCGATCTGCGCCACGGCCTCCTTGCGGGCCTCCGCGCGGATCCTCTCGCCCTCGGCGACCGCGTCGGCGCGCAGCTGCTCGGCCTCGCCGCGCAGCCGGCGGGCCTCCTCCTGCAGCTCGACCGTCTTGGCGCGGTACTCCTTGGTGTCGTCCTTCGCCGCACCCTTGAGCTGCTCGGAGATGTCGTGCGCCTCGGCGCGCAGCCGGTCCGCCTCGGCCTCGGCCTCCCGGCGGATCCGCTCCGCCTCCTCGGTCGCCGCCCTGGTGGTCCGCTTGGCCTCCTCCGACGCCTTGTTGAGCACGTCCTCTGCGGTCCTGGCCGCCTTGGACAGCTGCGTCGCGGACTCCTCCGCGGTGATCGTGCGGGCCTTCTCGGCGGCCTCGGCGACGATCTTCTCGGCCTCCGCGCGGGCGTCCGCGACCAACTGCTCGGCGTCCGCCTTGGTGGACTCCGCCTCCTTGGTGGCCTCGCTGACCAGCCGCGCCACCTGCTCCTTGGCGGTCCGCGTACGGGTCTCGTTGGCGGACTCGGCGGAGGCGAGCGCCTTCGCGGCGGACTCCTTCGCCTCGGCGAGCACCTTCTCCGCCTCGGCACGGGCCTCGCGCAGCGCGGACTCCGCCTGCGACATCCGCTCCTCGGCCGACCTGCTGAGCTCCTGTGCCCGACGGCGCGCGGACTCCGACTCGGTGGCCGTGGACGTCCGCAGCTGCTCGGCGTGGTCGGTGGCCTCCTGGGCCTGTGTGGAGGCGGCGTTCAGCAGCCGCTCGGCGTCCGCGCGGGCCCGGCGCAGGATCTGCTCGGCCTCCGCGCGGGCCGCCTCGGCGTCGCTCTGCAGCCGCTGGCGGGCCTCGGCGGTCAGCCGCTCGGCCTCCGCCCGGGCGGCCGCCAGGGCCTGCTCGGACTCGGCCCGGGACTCGTCCAGCAGCCGGCGGGCCTGCTGCTCGGTGCGGGCGCGCAACTGCTCCGCCCACGCCACGTTCTCGTTGACGTGCGACTCGACGGTCTGCCGGCGCTCCGCCAGCTCCTGGTCGAGCTGCTGGCGCCGCGTCACCGCCTCCTGGTGCAGCTCCGCCTGGAGCCGGGCCGCCTGCTCCGCGTGCTCCTGGAGGATCCGCTGGGTCTGCGCCCGCGCCTGGCTCAGCTCCCGCTCGGCGTCCGCGCGGAGCTGGTCGGCCTGCAGCTGCGCGTTGCGCAGCAACTGCTCGGCCTGGTAGCCGATGTCGCCGCCGTCGTACGCGGGCCGGGACATGATGGTGCGCCGCGCCTCGTGCAGCTTGGCGCGCAGCACCTCGACCTGGTAGCCGAGGTCATCGGCGTGCTGGATCGCCTTTTCCCGCTCGGTCTTCAGCCGCTTCATCTCGGCTTCGAACCGAGAGAGGTGGTCGACGTCAGCCGCCGGCTCTCGCTCCTGGCTCTCGTAGCCCCGCACTGCGCGGTCCCATCCGTCCCCTGGTCGCAAGTCTGGCCGGGCTCCGTCCATCCGCCGGACGTGCCCCCCGGGGAATGGTGTCAGATCAACGGCGGAGCATGGGCTGCTGCCCCGCGCCCGCCCCCCGAAACCCGGACCCCGGCGATCCCGCCGCCGAAGACGGCGGGACTCGGTCACCACGCATCGAGCGGCGACCGGACCCAACCCTACCGGCCCTTATGTACGTGGGTCAGTGCTCGGACGACTCAACGGGCGCGGAAGTGACCAGTTCTGTCAGTACGCCGTGGCAGTCCTTGGGGTGCAGGAAGGTGATTCGTGACCCCATGGAGCCGCGCCGGGGCTCTTCGTACAGAACGCGTACGCCCTTGTCCTTGATGTCCGCGGCCTCCGCGTCCACATCCGCCGTACCGAAAGCGATGTGGTGGACGCCCTCGCCGTTCTTCGCCAGCCACTTGGCGACGGTGGAGTCCTCCCGGGTCGGCTCGAGCAGCTGCAGGTAGGAGGCCCCGCCGTCGGAGGTCTCGTTGATCTTGAGCATGGCCTCACGCACGCCCTGCTCCTCGTTGACCTCGGAGTGGAACACCTCGAACCCGTAGGTGGTCCGGTAGAACTCCACGGTCGCGTCCAGGTCGAAACAGGCGATCCCGATGTGGTCGATTCGCGTCAGCATGGATTCAGTGCAGCGCTCCCGCGATGGTTACGCAACGTGCGCGCGATCACACCGAAAGGACGATGACGTGGTCCACCGCACGTCAGTACATTCGAAGTAAACCCTCGTTCACTCCTCGGCTGTGCAGCCGGAAGGGGATCGCAGCTCATGTCTTCCGAAACTTCCGCACCATCCGCAACGAACGGCACGACCTCCGTCATCGTCGCGGGCGCCCGCACCCCGATGGGTCGGCTGCTCGGTTCACTGAAGTCCTTCTCCGGAGCCGACCTCGGCGGCTTCGCGATCAAGGCCGCCCTCGACCGTGCGGGGATCGGCGGCGACCAGGTCCAGTACGTGATCATGGGCCAGGTGCTCCAGGCCGGCGCGGGCCAGATCCCGGCCCGCCAGGCCGCCGTCAAGGCCGGCATCCCGATGAGCGTCCCGGCGCTCACCGTCAACAAGGTGTGTCTGTCGGGCCTGGACGCCATCGCGCTCGCGGACCAGCTGATCCGGGCCGGCGAGTTCGACGTGATCGTCGCCGGCGGCCAGGAGTCCATGACCAACGCCCCGCACCTGCTGCCGAAGTCCCGCGAGGGCTTCAAGTACGGCGCGGTGGAGATGCTCGACGCCATGGCGTACGACGGTCTGACCGACTCCTTCGAGAACATCGCCATGGGCGAGTCCACCGAGAAGCACAACACCCGCCTCGGCATCGCCCGCCCCGAGCAGGACGAGATCGCCGCCCTCTCCCACCAGCGGGCCGCCGCCGCACAGAAGAACGGCGTCTACGAGGCCGAGATCACCCCGGTCGAGATCCCGCAGCGCAAGGGCGACCCGGTCCTGTTCAGCAAGGACGAGGGCATCCGCGGCGACACCACCGCCGAGTCCCTCGGCAGGCTGCGCCCGGCGTTCGCCAAGGACGGCACCATCACCGCGGGCTCGTCCTCGCAGATCTCGGACGGCGCGGCGGCCGTGGTCGTGATGAGCAAGGCCAAGGCGCAGGAACTGGGCCTGGAGTGGATCGCCGAGATCGGCGCCCACGGCAACGTGGCCGGACCCGACAACTCCCTCCAGTCGCAGCCCTCCAACGCGATCCGCCACGCCCTGAAGAAGGAAGGGCTGGAGGTCTCCGACCTCGACCTCATCGAGATCAACGAGGCCTTCGCCGCGGTCGCCGTGCAGTCAATGAAGGATCTGGGCGTTTCCACCGAAAAGGTGAACGTCAACGGCGGCGCCATCGCGCTGGGTCACCCGATCGGGATGTCCGGCGCACGGCTCGTGCTGCACCTCGCCCTGGAACTGAAGCGGCGCGGCGGCGGCGTCGGCGCGGCGGCGCTGTGCGGCGGCGGCGGCCAGGGTGACGCGCTGATCGTGCGGGTCCCCAAGGCCTGAGCCGGGTCTCCTCGCAGGTTTGCTGATTTCCCTCTCGTGAACGGAGCTGTGATGCAGGACGTCTCCTCGCTGGTCGCCCGGGCCAGGGAAGGCAGGCCACGGGCCGTGGCCAGGCTGATCTCCCTGGTGGAGGGGGCGTCCCCGCAGCTCAGGGAGGTCATGGCGGCCCTCGCGCCGCTGACCGGGAACGCGTACGTGGTGGGCCTCACCGGTTCCCCGGGCGTCGGCAAGTCGACGTCCACCTCGGCCCTGGTGACCGCGTACCGCAAACAGGGCAAGCGGGTCGGCGTCCTGGCCGTCGACCCGTCCTCCCCCTTCTCGGGCGGCGCCCTGCTCGGGGACCGCGTCCGCATGTCGGAGCACGCCTCCGACCCCGGCGTCTACATCCGTTCCATGGCCACGCGCGGTCACCTCGGCGGCCTCGCGTGGGCCGCCCCGCAGGCCATCCGCGTCCTGGACGCGGCCGGCTGCGACGTGGTCCTGGTCGAGACGGTGGGCGTGGGCCAGTCGGAGGTGGAGATCGCCTCCCAGGCCGACACGTCCGTGGTGCTGCTGGCCCCCGGCATGGGCGACGGCATCCAGGCGGCGAAGGCCGGAATCCTGGAGATCGGCGACGTCTACGTCGTCAACAAGGCCGACCGCGACGGCGCCGACGCCACCGCCCGCGAGCTGAACCACATGCTCGGCCTCGGCGAGTCCCGCGCCCCGGGCGACTGGCGCCCCCCGATCGTCAAGACGGTCGCCGCCCGCGCGGAGGGCGTCGACGAGGTCGTCGAGGCCCTGGAGAAGCACCGCGCGTGGATGGAGGAACACGGCGTCCTGACGAGCCGCCGCCTGGCCCGCGCCTCCCGCGAGGTCGAGACCATCGCGGTCACGGCCCTCCGCGAACGCATCGGCGACCTCCACGGCGACCGCCGCCTGGACGCGCTGGCGGAACGGATCATCGCCGGGGACCTCGACCCGTACCGGGCGGCGGACGAACTGGTGGCGGGCCTGACGCGGGGCTGACTCCAGTCGTCAGAGATCGTCGGGCAGGAGCCGGAAGGCGGGTTCTCCGGTGAGTGGCCGCATCATGCGGAAATGGCCGTCCGTGGTGAAGAGGGAGGTCGTCCGGAAGGCCGCCGCCAGCGCCACGTTCATCGCGTCCGCCAGTCCCGCTCCTGCCCCGCCGTCGGTGTCGGCGTACCCGCGCATCACCGCCATGGCCGCCCTCAGGTGCGGCCCGGTCTCGGGAATCTCGAACCGGCGGGCTTCCGTCTGCCCCGCGATGAAGTCCAGCGCGTTCATGGCCGCCCGGGCACCGACTCGTGACGTCAGCAAGTAGTCCAGCTCCGTGAGCACCATGGGTGACACCACGAGGTGACCCATACGGGCCAGAGCTTCGCGGTGAGCGGCGTGGCGGGGGTCCTTCGGGGTGAACAACCGGTACAGAGCATTGGTATCGGCGATCGCGACCGGGAAGTCAGCCATCGGTCTCCCCGGCCGTCACTCCGCCCATACCGCGCAGCGTCGCGTCGATCTCGTCATCGTCGAGCACCGGACCACCCAGGTCGGGGATGTCCAGGTCGCCCATGGGGTCGGTGCGGAACGGGTACGCGGGGCGGCCCGTCGGCGTGCCCCGGGGGACGATGTCCCCTATGGGCACGCCGTCCTTGGTGATGGTCACCGTCTCCCCGGCCGCCACGCGGGCCAGGACGCGTGATGTCTGCTGATTGAGCTCCCTGAGCGGGACCTCGGCGTCGTCACTCATCCCTCTAGCGTACTACTCGTTCTACATGGCGGGACTCTGCTCAGTCGTCGTCCGAGTCGTCACGGTCCGCCGTGACCTTGCCGCTGCCCAGGTCGACCCGCCAGTCCCGCTCGTCCTCGCCGGAGGTGCGGGTCTCGGCCTCCCAGCCCTTGTCATCGTCGTCGTCGAGGTCCACCGACGTCACCGTTCCCTTGGCGGCCGCCGCCTTCGCGGCCTCCTCGGCCGTCACCGCCGTGCCCTTCAGAGCGGCCCGCACCTCGGCGGCGTCGTCCTCGTCGTCCTTCTGGGCGCCCAGGACCTTGCCGGTGCCCGGGTCGACGCGCACGCTGTGCCAGGTGTCCCCGCCGCCGAGGACGTCGACCTCCCAGACCGCCTTGCCGCCGTCGTCGTCATCGTCCAGCTCGGCGGAGACGGCCGTGCCCGGCCTGTGCTTCAACGCGGCGGCGATGGCGTCGGCGGCGGTCACCCCACCGGAGGAGGCGACGCGGGCGGCGTCGTCGTCACCGTCGCTGTGGTCGTCCTGGTCGTCCTGGTCGTCCTGGGCGTCGGCGTCCGCACGTCCCCGGTCGTCGTCGCGCCCGTCGTCGTCCGCCGCCCGGTTCTCCGTGGACCGCGTCGTCGGCGCGTCGTCCCCCGAGACCGCGAGGGCCGTGGCCGTACCGCCCCCGACCAGGGCCGCGGCCGTGACGACGGCGATCACGATGTTGCGCTTCATGCTGGTTCCTCCCGAGCTGCTTCGTTTTCGGCGCCTTCAATCTCGCCGACCGACGCTGAGCGGAACCTGAAGCCGCCTGAAGGGATCTTCAGCTTCGTTTTGCGACCCTTACGGCATGCGCCCGCCCGTCTCCCACCACCACCCTGCCGGAGGCGCTTCGCGCCGCCCCTTTCGATTGCTGATCGTCGAGGACGAAAAACGCCTCGCCCTCTCCCTCGCCAAGGGGCTGACCGCCGAGGGCTACGTCGTGGACGTCGTCCACGACGGCCGGGAGGGGCTGCACCGGGCCACGGAGGGGACGTACGACCTCCTCGTCCTCGACATCATGCTGCCCGGCCTGAACGGCTACCGCGTCTGCGCCGCCCTGCGCGCCGCCGGCCACGACGTGCCGATCCTGATGCTCACGGCCAAGGACGGCGAGTACGACGAGGCCGAGGGCCTGGACACGGGCGCCGACGACTACCTCACCAAGCCGTTCTCGTACGTCGTCCTCGTCGCCCGGATCAAGGCGCTGCTGCGCCGCCGGCCGGCCGCCGGGGCCTCCCCGGTCCATGTGCACGGCGACCTGAAGGTGGACACCGCCGCCCGCCGGGTCTTCCTGGACGAGGACGAAGTGGCCCTGACCACGAAGGAGTTCTCGGTGCTCGAGCACCTGGTGCTGCGGGCCGGTGAGGTGGTCTCCAAGGCCGACATCCTCGAACACGTCTGGGACTTCGCCTACGACGGGGACCCCAACATCGTCGAGGTGTACATCAGCGCCCTGCGCCGCAAACTGCGCCCCGGACTCATCCGCACCGTGCGCGGCGCCGGTTACCGGCTGGAGACGGCGCCGTGAGCCGGCTCTTCGGTTCGGTCCGCGCACGGGCGACGCTCGGCGCCACCCTCGTGGTCGCCGTCGCCCTCGTGGCGGCCGGGACCGCCGTACTGCTGTCGCTGCGCTCCAACCTGACCGCCGAGGCGGGCACCCAGGCGGAACGCTCCGCACGGGCGGTCGCCTCCGAACTCGCCGCCCGGACGCCGTACGGCGAACTGTCGGGACTGGACGGCGACGACGGCCCGGTGCAGGCCGTCGACGAGGAGGGCCGGCTGGTAGCCGCCAGCGAGGACCTGGAGCGGATCACCGGCACCGCGACGACCGACGTGACGCCGCAGTCACCGAAGCCGGACGATGACGACGACGACTCCGATTCCGACGAGTCCCTCGACCCCGGTGAGATCGCCCACGAGACCACCTTCAGCAACGGCTCCGCCACGATCGACGGCGACACCGAGGACTACCGCTTCGCCGCCGTGGAGGTCGAGACCCCCGACCACGGCCGCCTCACCGTCCACGCGGGCGCCCCCCTGGCCGCCGAACACAGCGCCGTGCGGACCGCGCTGACCGTGATGCTCATCGGCTTCCCGCTGCTCCTGGTGGTCGTCGCCGCGGTGACCTGGCTGGTCACCGGCCGGGCGTTGCGCCCGGTGGAGGGCATCCGCGGCGAGATGGCCGCGATCACCGCCTCCGAGGACCTCGCCCGCCGCGTCCCCGAACCGGCCACCCACGACGAGATCGCCCGTCTCGCCCGCACCACCAACGAGACGCTGGCCGCGCTGGAGGCGTCCGTGGAGCGGCAGCGGCGGTTCGTCGCCGACGCCTCGCACGAGCTGCGCAGCCCGATCGCGTCCCTGCGCACTCAGTTGGAGGTGGCCGCCGCCCACCCCGAGCTGCTCGACCTGGACGGTGCCGTCGAGGACACCGTGCGGCTCCAGCACCTCGCCGCCGATCTGCTGCTGCTCGCCCGGCTGGACGCGGGGGAGCGGCCCGCCGACGCCCGGGTCGACCTGTCCGCGCTGGCCCGCGAGGAGGCCGCGGGACGTACGGGCGTGACGGTGGACGCGGAGCCGGCGGAGGTGACCGGATCCCGGGGGCAACTGGCGCGCGTGCTCGCCAACCTGCTGGACAACGGCCGGCGGCACGCCCGCGAGCGGGTCACCGTGACCGTACGGCGGGAGGGTGACTGGGCGGTCCTCGGCGTGGCCGACGACGGCGAGGGGGTGGCCGAGGCCGACCGGGAGCGGATCTTCCAGCGGTTCGTACGGCTGGACGCCGCCCGCAGCCGCGACGACGGTGGCGCGGGGCTGGGACTGGCGATCGCGAGGGACGTCGCCGTACGGCACGGCGGGACGCTCACGGCGGGTGCGGCGCCGGCCGGCGGAGCCCTCTTCGAACTCCGCCTGCCGCTCGCCGGGTGAGACCGGGAGCGGGTCAGTGACGTCCCCGCTGCCCGCGCAGGTGCTCCGCGATGGGCTTGAGGGCCTTGTCGAGTTCGGTGAGGGCCTCGGGGGAGAGCAGGTCGATGAAGTGCCGGCGCACGGACGCCACATGATGGGGCGCGACCTTCTGCATGGTCTCCATGCCGTGGTCGGTGAGGACCGCG
The DNA here is from genome assembly GCF_042749965.1 of Streptomyces sp. NPDC059454. NCBI lineage: Bacteria > Bacillati > Actinomycetota > Actinomycetes > Kitasatosporales > Streptomycetaceae > Streptomyces > Streptomyces sp. NPDC059454. Next base: position 144,805 of record NZ_JBHYVC010000009.1, read on the forward strand.
TAGAGCCCGCGGCGGTCGGACTCGCAGTTCTCCCGCCGGACCAGGTCCGCGTTCTCCATGCGGGTGATCTGGTGCGAGAGGCGGCTCTTGGACTGCATGGTCGCGGAGGCGAGGTCGCTCATCCGCATCCGCCGGTCCTCCGACTCGGACAGGTTCACCAGGATCTCGTAGTCGTTCATCGTCAGGCCGAACGGCTGCAGATCCTTCTCGAGCTGGTACGTCAACAGCCTGTTGACCTCCAGGTGGGTGCGCCAGGCGCACTGCTCCGCATTGGTCAGCCAGCGGGTGGCCGTCTCGGTCTCCATGAATGAAGTCTACCTAAGGAAGTTGAATGGCGAACTAATAAGGCTTCCGTGTGACACCGTGCGCAGGCGTTCGATGTCACACCCCGCACATTACCGCTCACAGCCCGAAGCGACGCTGGAGGTCTCCCAGCTGTCCGGGAAGGCGCGGTGTGCCCGCCCCCTGTCCGTGGCCTCCGGGAACCCCGCCCCCGGGCACTCCCGGCTCATGCGGAGTCACCCCCGTGGCCTGCTCCGCCATCAGCGCCTCGGACGACTGGAGCAGCACCGTGCCCGCCCCCGCGAACTCGAACTGGTGCTCCTCGCCGGAGGCCCCGCCGAGGCCCGTCATCGCACGTAGACCGCCCATCAGGCCGGTCATGTAGCCGTGGTCGTAGTGGTGGCACGGGGAGGGGCAGTCCGCCCATCCGACCAGCGCCTGCGGATCCACCCGGAGGGGAGGTTCCATGAACACCACCGGACCGTTGGAGGCGGCCACGAACTTTCCGGTTCCGATCAGCGTGAGGAAACCCGGCACGATCGACTGCTTCAGCGACAGAGTTGGCTGAAAAGCTAGGAGGTTGCCCGAGCGAATGGTCAGGTTGCCGTCCTCGAGATCGTACGAATTCACGTCGAAGGCCCGGTCGGCGAGGAGCATCTTGCCCGATCCCTCCGCCACCACCCAGTCGCTCGCGTGCAGAGGCGAATGGAACGACGTACGGACAAGTCGGTCGAGTCGCCCGTGCCCGATGCCGTTGAACTCGATCGAACCGTAGTAGGCGATCATCTTCCCCTTCTGCATGAACCACTGGGTGCCCTTGAGCTCCACGCAGAAGGTGTAGTGATCGACGTTGTCGTCGGCCGGCAGCGTCGCCGGGTCGAAGACCGTGGGCCCCGCGCCGCCCGGGGTTCCGTAGGTGCTCACAGCTTCTCCTCCGAGGCCTGCACGTACACGGCACCGCTGCCGCTCAGCTCCAGCTGGAACGCCTCGCCGGAGCCGCGGCCCACCATGTCCCGCCAGCCGAGGGCCGTGGACAGCTTGTTGCGGACGTCGCCGTGGTGGGCGACGTAGGCCTGCGGGTCGACGTGCACCGGCCGCTGCGGGGTGATCGGGACCTCGATGACCCCTCCGTGGGCCATCACGGCGACGGAGCCGTGCCCCTTGAGCGAGGTCGTGAACAGACCCTGCCCGGAGACCTGCCCCCGGACCATGCCCATCACCCCGCCCTGCGAGCCGAGGAACACCGTGCCCTGCTCCAGCGTGCCCTCGAAGGCCAGCAGCCGGTCGGCCTCGACGTACAGCGTGTCCCCGGTGAGGTCGATCACCTGGATGTGGTGGCCGCCGTGCCCGAACAGCACGGTGCCGCTGCCCTCGACGGTCATCAGGGGGGTGTCCTCGTCGGCCACCCGCCGGCCGATCATCGACATCACCCCGCCCTGGCCCCCGGCCCTGTTCGGGGTGAAGCTCACTTCCCCCTTGTACGCGAGCATCGCGCCGCGCTGACTGAACAGCCGCTGCCCCGGCGACACCGTCGCCTCGATCATCTTCGCGTTGATCTCCCGGAAGCCCATGTCACACGTCCCCCGCGATCGTGTTCCGCTCGCTGGGCTGCACGTAGACCAGCCCGTCGCCCTCGAACCGGATCTGGAAGGCCTCGCCGCCGCCCTCCCCGAGCAGGGTGCGGAAGGTCACACCCGACTGGAAGGACTGCCGCAGGTTCCCCTGGTGGGCCACGTAGGCGCCCGGGTCGACCGTCAGCGGGTACTGCGGGCTGACCCGGAGCAGCACCGCCGGCCCGTCCGACAGGAGCGCCGCCTGGCCGTGTCCCTCGATCGTGGTCGTGAACAGCCCGTTGCCCTGGGAGGCCCCGCGCGCGCCCGTGAAGCTCGTCCCGGTGCGCAGGCCCCCGTCGGTCGCCAGCAGGTTGCTGGACTCCACGTACAGCTTGTCCCCTTGCAGACCCACCAGACTGATCTCGGAGGCACGGTCCGCGAAGAAGCAGGTCCCGTGCCCTTTCACCTCCATCAACGTCATCTGCTCACCCGTGAGCCGCCGGGTCACCATCCCCCTCAGGCCCTCACCACCACCGCTGAGCTTCTTGAAGGCCATGTCACCGTCGTACGCGACCATGGAGCCGTTCTTCGCCTTCACGGCATCCCCGGTCATGTCGACGGCGAGCACCTTGCTGCTCTGAAGTCGGAACATCGCCACCCCTGCGACGGTAGCCGCACCTTCGCCCCCGCCGACAGATCCCGAAGGTGGAGTCGGACCCCGAACGGCCCCCTACGGGACCCCCTCCGGTGATCGCGGACGGCGTTTGCCACAATGGCGTGACGCTTGTGCGTACGTTCACAAGCCGTTCGACCCGTAGACGCCGACGTCTCTCCCACCGAAGGTGACCCGTGGACATCAAGACCGCCTCCGCCCTCCGCCGCCTCCGCCTGGTCTCGGGCCCCGAAGCGATCTCGTTCCTGCTGCTGCTCGTCTGCTCGGTCCTGAAGCGGACCACGGACTTCAACGCCGTCCCGGTGATGGGCGCGGTCCACGGCTTCCTCTTCGTCCTCTACGTGCTCTTCTGGGCCGACGCCTGGAACCGCGCCAAGTGGTCGCTGGGGACCGCCGCCTTCTACTTCCTGATGTCGGTCCTGCCGACCGGCGGCTTCTTCGCCGACCGCCGGCTCAAGCGCGAGGCCGAGGACGCGGTGATCGCCTCCCGCGCCCGCAGCGAGAAGGCCGTGGGCGCGTGATCGTCGCCTTCTCGGTGACACCCCTCGGCGTCGGCGAGGACGTGGGGGAGTACGTCGCCGACGCCGTGCGGGTGGTCCGCGAGTCCGGCCTGCCGAACCGCACCGACGCCATGTTCACCTCCGTGGAAGGCGAGTGGGACGAGGTCATGGACGTGGTGAAGCGCGCCGTGGCCGCGGTGGAGGCACGCGCGCCGCGCGTCTCCCTGGTCCTCAAGGCGGACCTCCGCCCGGGCGTGGAGGACGGACTCACGTCCAAGGTGGAGACGGTCGAACGTCACCTGGCGCAGCCCGGCGGATGACCGCGGACCGAGGGGCGAGACGGGGGCTGACCAACATATGACCGGCCGGTAGGGTCTGGTCCGTGCCGAAGCCGCTCAGTCTCTCGTTCGATCCCATCGCCCGCGCCGACGAGCTCTGGAAGCAGCGCTGGGGAAACGTGCCGTCGATGGCCGCGATCACCTCGATCATGCGGGCGCAGCAGATCCTGCTGGCCGAGGTGGACGCGGTGGTCAAGCCGTACGGGCTCACGTTCGCGCGGTACGAGGCGCTGGTGCTGCTGACCTTCTCCAAGTCCGGTGAGCTGCCGATGTCCAAGATCGGCGAGCGGCTCATGGTGCACCCCACGTCGGTGACGAACACCGTGGACCGCCTGGTGCGGTCCGGTCTGGTGGACAAGCGCCCCAATCCCAACGACGGCCGCGGCACCCTCGCGACCATCACCGGCAAGGGCCGCGAGGTGGTCGAGTCCGCCACCCGCGACCTGATGGCCATGGACTTCGGTCTGGGCGCGTACGACGCCGAGGAGTGCGCCGAACTCTTCGCCATGCTCCGCCCGCTGCGGCTCGCGGCGGGGGACTTCGCGGAGGACTGAGGACCGCCGCGGCGGTCGAGCGGTCCGGACTCCGGACAGCGCGCCTACCGGGGCGGGGTCGGTGTGTCGTGGGTCCGGTACATGGCCTGTACGTCGAGCGCCAGCTGGACCGTCGGCCCGACGACGGCGATGCCGCGGGCGAGCATCGAACGCCAGTTGAGGGTGAAGTCCTCGCGGTGCAGTTCGGCCTTGGCGAGGGCGGCGCAGCGCAGCTCCTGCTCGTAGCCGCCGTTCACGGTGCCGAGGTACTCGGTGTCGAGGCCCACCGAGCGACTGGTGCCGTGCATCGTGAGGGTGCCGTGCACGGTCCACTTGGAGCCGCCGTGGTAGGCGAACCGCGTGCTGGTGAAGTCGATGTACGGATAGTTCTCGACGTCGAGGAAGTCGGCCGACCGCAGGTGGTTGTCGCGGGTCTGGTTGCCCGTCGTGATGCTGGAGGCGTCGATGCGTACCGAGACCCGGGAGTCGCTCATGTCCTCCGCGATCCGGATGCCGCCGTCGAACCGGGTGAAGCGGCCGTGGACATGGGCCATGCCCACGTGCTTGGCGATGAACCGGATCGCGGTGTGCGGAGGGTCGAACACCCAGGCGCCGGTGGGCGGCAGCTCCAGTTGGCGTCCGGGCGTCAGCGTGACGCGTGCGGGGGCGAGAGCCACCCCGGCGGCTATGTCGACGGTCTCGCGTACGGGTGCCAGGCCCTCCGCCGCCAGCATCACGCTGTACCTGCCCGGGGGCAGGGCCGCCATGTAGTAGCCGTACGGGTCGGTGATGCCGCGGGCCGCGACGCGGTGGCTGTCCAGCGCGGTCACCGTGACCTCGACCGCGCCCAGCGGCTGCCCCATGACGTCGACGGCCTCGCAGCCGAACGCCCCCGCGCCGGCCGGCAGGGGGACCGAGAGGCCCGGCGCGGCGTCGGAGGCGCCGTGCGGGCGCAGGCGTCGCAGCAGTCCGAGGACCATGGTGTTCACCTTTCTTCACGCGTGCTTCCGCCCGACCCGTACAGCACCCGCACAGCACACGGCGTTCGCGGCTGCCAACAGAACGGGGAACGGGCCGTCGGTACGAAGGGGCGGCCTGTGGTTGATCATAAAACCATTGGAGGGGGAGAGCGGCTGCTCCCGGCGTCGGCACGGGCGCCTGGCGATGTCGGGCAAGCCATCGAGGAGGCGGCGTTATGCAGGACGATGTGCTGATTTGTGGCGGCATTGCTTTGCAATGACGCTCCGGCAAACGGCGGAGAACGCATCGCGCTGTTCATGCGCCACTCGCGATTTCGGTGCACATTGCACACGATCCGCGCACACGTCGCCGGACGCGTCCTGGGCGGGAGGGCTCCGGAGGAGGGACCGACCCCTGGCGAGATCTCCCGGAACGGCCCGTTACGCTCGACTCCATGAAGAAGAGCGTGCTGACCCGCTACCGGATCATGGCCTACGTCACCGGTGTCCTCCTCGTCGCGCTGACCTTTGGCATGATCGGCAAGTACGTGCTCGACATGGGCGGCGCGGCCGACTTCACGCAGGTGGTCAGCATCGCCCACGGATGGCTGTACGTCGTCTACCTGGTCTTCGCCTTCGACCTCGGTTCCAAGGCGAAGTGGCCGGTCAAGAAGCAGCTGTGGGTGCTGCTCGCCGGGACCGTCCCCACCGCCGCGTTCTTCGTGGAGCGCAGGATCAGCCGTGAGCTGGAGGGCAAGGTCGCGGACGGGGAACCCGCGGTCGCGTAACGCGTCCCACCGCCGTACGGAGCAGCGTGCGGCGGTCTCCCATCGACATTTACTTGGACGTCCTAGTAAATTCGGAGTATGGACGCTGACGCCATCGAGGAGGGCCGCCGACGCTGGCAGGCCCGGTACGACGCCGCTCGCAAGCGCGACGCGGATTTCACCACGCTCTCCGGCGATCCCGTGGAGCCGGTGTACGGGCCCCGGACCGGGGACACCTATGAGGGGTTCGAGCGGATCGGCTGGCCGGGGGAGTACCCCTTCACCCGCGGGCTGTATCCGACCGGCTACCGGGGGCGGACGTGGACCATCCGGCAGTTCGCCGGGTTCGGGAACGCCGAGCAGACCAACGAGCGCTACAAGATGATCCTCGGCAACGGCGGGGGCGGGCTCTCCGTCGCCTTCGACATGCCGACGCTCATGGGCCGCGACTCCGACGACCCGCGCTCCCTGGGCGAGGTCGGCCACTGCGGGGTGGCGATCGACTCGGCCGCCGACATGGAGGTGCTGTTCCGGGACATCCCGCTCGGGGAGGTGACGACCTCCATGACGATCAGCGGGCCCGCCGTGCCCGTCTTCTGCATGTACCTCGTCGCCGCCGAGCGCCAGGGCGTCGACCCCGCCGTGCTCAACGGCACGCTGCAGACGGACATCTTCAAGGAGTACATCGCGCAGAAGGAGTGGCTCTTCCAGCCCGAGCCGCACCTGCGCCTCATCGGCGACCTGATGGAGCACTGCGCGGCCGGCATCCCCGCCTACAAGCCGCTCTCCGTCTCCGGCTACCACATCCGCGAGGCCGGGTCGACGGCCGCGCAGGAGCTGGCGTACACGCTCGCGGACGGCTTCGGGTACGTGGAGCTGGGGCTGTCGCGCGGCCTTGACGTCGACGTCTTCGCCCCCGGCCTGTCCTTCTTCTTCGACGCGCACGTCGACTTCTTCGAGGAGATCGCCAAGTTCCGCGCGGCCCGGCGGATCTGGGCGCGCTGGATGCGCGACGTCTACGGCGCGAAGAGCGACAAGGCGCAGTGGCTGCGCTTCCACACCCAGACCGCCGGTGTCTCGCTGACCGCGCAGCAGCCCTACAACAACGTCGTACGGACCGCCGTGGAGGCGCTGGCCGCGGTACTCGGCGGGACCAACTCGCTGCACACCAACGCCCTCGACGAGACCCTCGCACTGCCCAGCGAGCAGGCCGCCGAGATCGCCCTGCGCACCCAGCAGGTGCTGATGGAGGAGACCGGCGTCGGCAACGTCGCGGACCCGCTGGGCGGTTCCTGGTACGTCGAGCAGCTCACCGACCGCATCGAGGCGGACGCCGAGAAGATCTTCGAGCAGATCAAGGAGCGGGGCCTGCGCGCCCACCCGGACGGCAGGCACCCGATCGGGCCGATCACCTCCGGCATCCTGCGCGGCATCGAGGACGGCTGGTTCACCGGCGAGATCGCCGAGTCGGCGTTCCGCTACCAGCAGGCGCTGGAGAAGGGCGACAAGCGGGTCGTCGGCGTCAACGTGCACACCGGGTCCGTCACCGGCGACCTGGAGATCCTGCGGGTCAGCCACGAGGTGGAGCGCGAGCAGGTGCGACTCCTCGGCGAGCGCAGGGCCGCCCGCGACGACGCGAAGGTGCGCGGCGCGCTCGACGCCATGGTCGCGGCCGCGCGCTCCGGCGCCAACATGATCGAGCCGATGTTGGACGCCGTACGCGCGGAGGCGACGCTCGGCGAGATCTGCGGCGTCCTGCGGGACGAGTGGGGCGTGTACACGGAGCCCGCCGGGTTCTAGACCCGACGCCACTCCGTCACGACGGTGGGGGCGGCCGCCCCCACCGTCGTGACGCCGGTCGGAGGGTTTCCGGGCGGGGAGCCGGTGTCCTGCTCCGGGACCGCGCGGAAGGGAGATCGCCGTGGTCCGGGGTCCTGATCCGGGCCACGGCGACGTCCGTGCCGGGGGCCGGGTCAGCGGCGGGTGATCTCCACGGTCACCTCGGCGGAGGCCGCGGTGTGCCAGGGGTCACCGGCGTACGTCACGCCGTACCTCACCTGACCGAGTCTGGTCGGCGTGTCGGTCACGGCGAAGGTGCCGTCGGCCGCCACGGTGACGGTGCCCAGCGAGGTGCCTTCCGGAGCGGCGGCGTCGTAGCGCTTCACCGCGACGGTGGTGCCGGGAGCGAAGGCGGCCGCCGGAGCCAGGGTGCCGGTGACGGTCAGCTGCCGGTACCACCTGCTGGTCGGGGGCGCCTGGAGGGCAAGGGTGGTCTGCACGGTGGTGGCGACCTGCCGCGCATGGAACCGGAGTCCCATGACGCCGGTCTGCTGTGTCACGGCGAAGACCCGGCTCCCGTCCGGCGCCCAGGCCAGCCCCTCCTCCACCAGCCTCTCGGTGTCACCGCCCAGCTCGACCGCGGTCAGCGGAGCGGGAGCCCCCGGCGCGTAGAAGGACAGGTCCGGCACGTCGACGCTGTTGTTGGAGGTTCCTCCGGCCACCGTGCCGTCGGGTGCGACGGCGACGGCCAGGGGAGAGGGCGAAACCGCGGGGGTTCCCTGGTCCGAGAGGTCGTCGAGGCGGAAGGCCCGGTAGCCGGGCGATATGAGGGCGGCCACGACGACGCTCCGGCCGTCGGGTGTCACGTCCAGGTCCCGCAGACCGTTCATCTCGGTCCCGGAGAAGACCCGTCGGGCGGTCACCTCGGGTGATCCGCTGCCCACGTCGTACACCGTGAGGGTGTTGACGTTGGGGTTGCCCGTGCCGGCCACCAGCACATCGGGGTCGGCGGGAGAGGCGACGAGCTCCGCCCCCCAGTCCAGTGAACCGTCCAGACCGAGCCCGACCACCGGCTCGGCACCGGACACGTCGACCGACCCGAGGTCCCCGCCGGAGCCGTATCCGAACCACAGCTTCCCGCCCGCGAAAGCCAGGCTCCACGGGGCGGTGTCCTCGCCCACGAAGTACCGCGCGGTCTCCGTCAGCGTCGCGGTGTCGTACGCGACGATGGTGTCGATGTCCCGCGCGGCCACGTAGAGGGTCCGGGAGTCGGGCGAGAGGGCCAGCCCGCCGGCGCCCGGCAGGCCGTCCAGCCAGGTGCTGTTCCCGCCGTCGTAGTCCGTCACCACGACCCGGCCGTCCGCTCCCGCGGGCATGCTGAGGAAGACCTGCCGGTTGCTCCCGTCGACCTCCATGTCGGCGAGGGAGTACAACGGCAGCGGCACACCGCCCGCCGCGAACGCCGGGGCGGCTCCCGGAACGGTCAGCAGCAGCGAACCGAGGGCTGCGGTGAGCGTGGTGCCCAGCGCCCGTCTGAGTATGCGCAAGGTAGTGCCCTTCTGTGTCCCATGAATCACGGCGGCACACCGGTTGGACGACCGGAGGGGACGGCGCGGGGCGCCGTCCGCCAGGATTCTGCGGCGCGGAGTCCCTTGAATCACGGCGGCGCACCGGTTGGACGACCGGAGGGGACGGCGCGGAGCCAGGAATTCGGAACGCCGTATCCGCGGCCCGGCGCGCGTCCCCGACCGGTTCCGCGCGTGCCGCGGTGATCCGGTCCGCACGGCGGGGCGGCACGGACCCCGTCCATGGAGCCCCGCCCGGCCGGCCGGTTCCCCTTTCCGGCGAGAGGGTCACCCCCCCGGCCT